>CAIQJJ010000189.1 GCA_903872065.1 uncultured Anaerolineales bacterium
CAAGAGCTTAGATGATCTGTTTTGGATCAAAGGAGAAAAGTAAGATGAAACCGATATTGGTTGACGAACGCACCGAACATATTAACGGCATGGCGGCGCTGATCTGCCTCGTGCTTACCCAACTGGCCTTGATGGGCGTGGTGGTCTATAAGCGTTACATCCTGGGCCTGCCCCAAGAAGCCTACACTGAAATCACCTGGATCGCTTTCTTCTCGATGGGCGGTTATTGGCTGATCCGCCTGTACCTGAGCGGCGTTCTGCCGGTGCTGTCCATCAAGCAAATCCTGGTCATCTATGTCCTTCTGGTGGCGGTCATTTCTGTCCCCACTTATTTTATTCACGGTTGGCCAGCGGCAGAGAACTGGTATGAAGTGCTGTATCCCGTCATTGGGGTAGCGCTCGTTCTGGGTTTCTACAGCCTGGCAGCCTACCTCGGCAAACGGCGCATTGAGCAGATGAACATGCAGTAAAATTCAGCGCAGGCATTCTTGCATGAAACCGCTCTCTTTATCCCCGCGCCGCTACACCGTATTTGACAGCATTGGCATCGCCTTCCGCTGCGCGCCCATCGCGGCGTTCTTCTATGGCTTCTTCGACCTGGCCGCAGCCGCCCTGCTCCCCCTGGCGACGGTGGTCGCGGCGCGGCTGATTGACGCCGTGGTGAATACCGCGACCGCCGGCGCGCCGGTGCAGGAGGTATCCCTCCAACTGGCGCTCCTGGCCGGCCTGACCGCCTTCGGGTGGCTCAAGTCCTCGCTGCACAACATTGCTGACCTGCGCCTGGTGCTGGCGCTGCGCGCCCGCTACCGCATCGCCCTGACCGAAAAGCGCACCCGCCTGGCTTACCGCCTGCTTGAACAAAGCGAAACTTGGGATCTGATCCAGCGTGTGGCGGCCAACCCGGAGGGCGGACGGTTGAAAGCAGCCTACTATCACCTGGTAGATATGACGGCTTTCATTATTAAGGTCGCCGGGCTGCTGCTCATTCTCATCTCGGCGGTGTGGTGGGCGCCGCTGGTGATGGCGGGGGTGGCCGGCCTGGCCCTCTTCGCCGGCGTGCGCGGCGGGAAGACGCTTTACGACGCCGAACGCCAGGCGGCGGAATATGACCGGCGGAACGACTACCTCAGCGAGGTCATGCTCGGCCGCGAGGCCGCCGCCGAGCGAACCCTGTTCAGCGCCAGCGGACTGCTGAATGAGATGTGGCAGCGGGTGTTTGCCGCCGCCCTCACTGTCCGTCTGCGCGCCCGAATCAAGTGGTACATCAATGCCTATTCCGGCAACCTGACCAACCTCTTGATCTGGTTCCTGCTCATGCTGCTGCTCTTGCCCTCGCTGCAAACCGGCGCGGTCTCGGTGGGGCTGTTCATCGCCCTGACGCAGGCCTTCATGCGCTTCGACATCGTCTGGGGTTTTATGGATACGGTCAACGGGCTGGCGGCGGATGTCGAATTTTTCAAGGACCTGACGGCGTTCCTTGCCCTTCCAGAAGAAGCGTCGGAGAAGCCTTCCGCCGCCAGCGGGACGCCGGCCGCGGCGGCCCTGATCGAACTGCGGGATGTGCGCTTTCGCTACCCTGGCACGGATCGCTTCATCCTGGATGGCTTGAACCTGGCCTTGCAGCCCGGCAAGCGCTATGCGCTCGTGGGGGCGAACGGCTGCGGCAAGACGACTGTTACCCGCCTGATCACCGGGCTGTATCCTGCCGAAGCGGGGAGCATTCTGATCAACGGGCGTGAGATAGGAACTTACGGCGAGGCTGAACTGCGCGCCTTCTTCTCGATTGTGTACCAGGACTTCGCCCGTTATGGCGTCTCGCTGCGCGAGAATGTCTTCCTGGGAGGCAATGGGGCGCAAAATGAGCAGGAGGTCTTCGAGCGCGCCGGGCTGGGTCCGCTGCTGGAGCGGCTGCCCAGGGGCGCTGACACGCCGCTTGGGAAAATCGCGCCGGATGGGGTTGATATTTCCGGGGGAGAGTGGCAGCGGGTGGCGATGGCGCGCTCGCTGGCGCGTCCCTCGGCGCTGCGCATTCTCGATGAGCCGACCGCCGCTTTAGACCCGCTGGCCGAGAGCGAACTCTACGCCAACTTTGAGCGCCTCACCGAGGGAACCACAACGCTGCTCATCACGCACCGCCTGGGAGCGACGCGCACCGCCGATGTGATCATGGTGCTGGATGCTGGGCGCATTGTGGAAACGGGGTCGCATGCTGAGTTGATGCGCGCCGGCGGACTGTACGCCCGCATGTATGAAAGCCAGAGGTATTGGTATGAGAACAACTGAAAACACCGCGCCGCGTCCCTCTTTCGTCCGCGTCATCGGCGCCATGCTGCGCCTGGCCTACCACACCCATCCCGGCGTGTTCCTGGTGTACTTGTTGAGCTCGCTGGGGTTCACCGCCCTGATGATCGCCGACCTGCACCTGATCCGCGTCCTGTTGGAAAAACTGCCGCTTTTTGCCGCGGGGCAGGTTTCCTACCCGGCGGTATTCCTGACCATCGCCCTGCTCGGCGGCGTCAATGTCATTGATACGCTGATGAACGCGGCAATGAACCTGTCCTACGAATACCTCTCCAGGCTGACCGATGGGCGCATGATCCAGAGCATGGGCGCTAAGGCCGGCCGCCTGGAGTTAATCCGCTTCGAGTCGGCGGAACTTTACGATGGGATCGAGAAGGCGCACGCCGGGCGCGGGCGCGGCTTCGACGCCATGGAGACGGTCTTATGCTCGCTGATCTTCCACGGAGGCTATTTCCTGTTCCTGGCGCTTTATCTCGTTCCGATTGAACCGGTGTTGGTGCTGGGCGTCTTTGCCGCCTTCCTGCCGGTGGCGCTCTCGCGGGCGATCCGCGCCTCGGCATTCTATCAAGCCGAAAACAAGGTCGCGCCGCTGCGCCGCGAGTTCAATCACTATGAGGCCTGCCTGACCGACCGCGCCTATTTTAAAGAAACGCGCACCACTGGCGCGGCGCCGTTCTTCCGCCGCAAATATGATCAGACGCTGGCCGCCTACAATGACGAAATGTGGCGCACTGAACTGCGCGCCGGGGCGATTGACCTGGGTCTCAAGGTCTTGACGCTGGCCGGCTATGTGGGACTTCTGCTTTTGCTCGTGCGCTTCGTCCTCACCGGGCGAATCTCAGCCGGCCTCTTCGGGGCGGTGTACTTTGCCATGGACTCGATCTTCAAGTGGTTTGAAGAACTCTTCGACCGCCTGGGCTTTGCCTACGAGAACGCCGCCTTCGGCGGCAATTACCTGGACTTCCTGGCTTCGCCGGAGCGGGAGCAGGGCCGCGCCGCGCTGCGCCGCGACCAGGGTGTGACGCTCCAACAGGTGAGTTTTCGCTACCCGTGCGCCAGCGAGAACGCCGTCGAATCCGTGACGCTCTCCATCCGGGCCGGCGAGTCGGTGGCCATTGTCGGCGAAAACGGGGCCGGCAAAAGCTC
>CAIQJJ010000190.1 GCA_903872065.1 uncultured Anaerolineales bacterium
GAGGGAGTGCTTGCCCTGGCGGTTTAGCGATGCAGTGGAGGATGCGCTGACGACGGATTCGGCCAGCGCCAGCCCGCGTAGGACGTCTTTGAGGGCGCGCAGCGCGGCTACATCCCGCTCGGCGGTGGCGGGGTTGGCGCGGGCACAGGCCACGATCGCCAGGCCCGGCGCTTCGGCTGAGAAGTCCGAGGGGAGCGCCGGATCGTCGCCGATTAAGTTCTCCACAAAGGCGATCCACTCGGTGAGCGAGGCTGGCTCAGGCGGGGCCAGGCATTGGACAAAGGACTCGAAAGCGGCCTGCGCCGCCGGCAAAAGGTGGGGCGTGGAGAGAGGCGCAATTTCCTCTTCCGCCGCCACATCCGGCGTCCCCCGCGGTAAAGACGACCGCGCTGTATTGGCGCAGCGCGCCCGCGCCAGCTCAAACGCCTCGCGCCACTGCGCCAGCCCCTTGACCACCTGGCCGGCGCGCGACACCTCGTCCAACAAGCCCACAATGGGGGGAGAGTGGGGAGTGGGAAGTGGGGAGTGGGATGGCGTAGACTCCCTCTCCATCGCTGCTTTGAGCGATGGGGAGGGTTGGGGTGGGGTGGGTGGGGTGGGTGGGGTTGCCGACCAGTCAAAATACGGACTGCGCCAGGCCTGCAGCACACCCGCCCGCGGCCAATCCTCCACCGGCAGAGCCAACAGCGCGATCAGAGCATCCACCGCCGGGTTTTCCAGCAAAGGCAAACCGGCCACGATGCGCAGCGGGATGCCAAACTCAGCCGCCGCTTCCTCCAAGAACGGGCGGTAGACCTGCAAATCACGCGCGAACAGCGCCGCCTCCGACAAAGCCAACCCATCCCGCACCAGGCGCGCCTTAATCCAACGCAGCGCCGCGCGCGCCTCAACCGCCCGCGTCTGCGCCTCAATAAACTCAATCGCAGGAGTCTCCTTCTCTACCGCCGCGTATCCTTCCCGCAGCAGCGCTTTTCCCACTCCCCACTTTCCACTCTCCACTTCCCACTCCCCACTTCCCCCCGATGGAGCCGGCTCGAAAAGATTCGCCTCAACCTCCGCCAGGGCCGGCGCCAGCTTCACTTCCAGGTCCAGACTCTCCGGCTGGACGCCCAGGCTGGCGCAAAGCGCTTTCTGGGCGCGCTGAAAACGCTGCTGCGCCGGGCGGTGGGGGCGCTGTAAGTCGCCGCTCAAGGCGATCAGCGTTTCATGGGCGCGCCGCGCCAGCAGAGAAAGGACGCCCAGTTGGGTGGGGTTGAACTCATCGAAGCCGCATACCGCCAGCAAGCGAATGTCGCCGCCCAGGCGCGTCTCCGACTCCAGGACCTCTGCCGCCAACCAGCCGCGTCCCTCATGATCTGCCCAATGCTGAGTGTGCAGCCAATCCTGGTAGGCGCGATACACCGCGGCAATCTCTCCCAGGCGCGCTTCCATGTCGTGGACAGCGGCCGCAAAAGCCTCCGGGAAAATGCGGGCGCGCTTGAGTTCCTCGATCACATTGCGCAGCGCGGCGATGAAGCCCGGTTTGTGACGCAGGGCGGCGTAATGACGGATGACGCCTTGCTCGCACAACGCATCCACGATCGCGTAGAGCAGGCGCAAGCGCACGGCATCCGTCAGCAGAGGCATGGGCTGGCCGGCGCGACCGAGCAGTTCGGCATACAGGGTATTGAAGGTATGCACTTCCACACCCAGCGCGCCGCCCGCAGCGGACAGGCGCTGGCGAAACCCGGCGGCCTGGATCGAGTTCGGGACAACGACCAGAACCTGCGCCAGCGGTTCGGCTTGCAGCGCCTGGCGCAGGTGTTGGAGGATGATTTCGGTTTTGCCATGCCCGGCCGGGGCAAGCAGCAGGCGAGGAGGAAAGGAGTTCATGTGGGCAAGGGTGGGAGCTAAGATGGGATGGCCGCAAAAGTCTTGATCTTGGGCATTGGCTGTGTTTCCAGGATGCGCAAGCGCAGCGCCTCAGCCGTCACAGGCTGCGCCAGGCGCTCAATCCGCCGGCGGCCGATCGTCTGCCCCTCGGCCAGCGGCGTCCATTGGCCGGCCTGGCGCGCCTCCAGGCGGTAGCGCAGCACGCGCTGCCCAAAGCGCAGGTCTTCTTCAAGCAAGACCGCCTCAATGCAAAGTGAGCCGCCCAGATCAAACTGCAAAGCATGGTTTTCATCCCAGGCTTGCGTGCGCAATGGCGCGGCAAAACGGTGTTTGATCTCTCGCCCAAATTCGCTCATGCGCGCCGCTTCCGCCTCGGCGATCAGCCCGCGCCGGTCGGGGGTCAAATTCACCAGCAAATTGGCGCCATGTCCGATGGATCGGTGGTAGATTTCCATCAACTGCGCCAGGGATAGAATCCGGTCATCCGAGTCCGGCGTCCAAAACCAGGTAGGGCGGGTGAAGACATCCGCCTCAGGTACGATCCAGCCGGTGCAGCCAGGCAGGAGGTAATTTTCGGCTTCCTGGCCGGGTTCGACCACATAAAACAGGGGGTAGGGCGCCAGGCCGTCCTCGTTGCCGGGCCAGCGCAGATCGGGCTGCGTCCCGCCCATAATGGCGGCGTCCGGCTGGCAGCGGCGGATCAGCGCGACCAGTTCATCCCAATAGCGCCGGCCAACCGGCGTCCCGTCCGGGCGCAGGACGTCTACTCCAATCGGATCGAGCGCCCCATCCAGCCAGACCTCGCACAATTCACCGTAGTTGTTGAGAATTTCGTTGAATTGGGCGCGCAGGATGGGAAAGTAGCGCTCCAGGTCGCCGATCAACTGGCGCTCGCCCTGCGGCTGCGGAGTGCTGAAGCAGCCGGCGTTGACATCGCCGGCCGAAAGATACAGGCCCACCCCCAATCCCTGGCGGCGGGCGGCGCGCACGAAATCGCCCACCACATCCCCCTGGCCGCCGCGCCAGGGGCTGCTGCGCACGCAGTATTCGGTCGTCGCCGTCGGCCACAGGCAATAGCCGTTGTGATGCTTTGCGGTCAAAACGACATGCTGCGCCCCCATCGCTTTGGCGACGCCGATCCACTGTTCGGCGTCCAACTGTGTGGGGTTGAAGGTGGAGGCGGGCGGCTGGGCGACCATCAGCCCCCAATGGCGCAGATCGAAAGGATGGGGTTGGTAGAGCCCCGGCGGGAAATTGGCCTTTGCAGGGTTCTGCCCTGCGCCGCCTTCATACCAGGCTGCCATGCCGTAGTGGATGAAAGCGCCAAACTGCCGCTCTTGCAGCGCCAACTGGCGCGGGGCCGGCAGGGGCAGGGTTGGCTCGGCGTAGAAATGCTCAAAAAGCTGGCGCGGCGTCCCCTCAAACTCGGCCATCTGCAAATCGCCCAGGGTTTGCTGGTCGCCGCCGTTGAAATAGACCAGTGTCTTGCCCTGCCAGCAGACCAACTCGGCGTCCGAAGCGTTGACCTCTCTGACCTCGATCAGCTTGTCGCCGCGTGGGTAATGCTGGATGCGGCTGGGATCGGGGGCCAGGAAGGGCCGGTCGAGCGGCGCATCTTCCCAATGGATCAGGTCTTTGGAGCGGGTCAGGCGCGTCTCCCACGTCCCGCCGTGATAGCCGTTCAGGTCTTGCAGGTAGAGGGTGTAAAACCAGCCGCCCTCCGAATAGAGCGCCGGCCCGCCGACGTACTTCTCGCGCCCATAAAGCGCCCCCGGAATGCGCCGCCAGTGCAGCAGGTCGTTCGACTCGCAGTACTTAAAGGTGAAGGCCGGCCAGCGAGGATCGTCGGTTTCATACAACAGCACAAAGCGCGGCGCGCCGTCCTCCTCCCCGCTCTCTGTTGTCGCGCGGCAGACGGCGGTGTTGAAAAGATATTCTTGCCCAGGCTGGCCGTCGCGCGCGACCTCCTCGGCCTCGATGACCGTCTGCGGCGGCGTCCAATGCAGCAGGTCGTCCGACGAGGTCATGTCTATGGCGGTGAAGGTGCGCCAGGGACGGTCGGCGCGGTGGCGGGCGGCAAAGACGTAGACGCGTCCGCCATGCACGAAGGCGAAGCCGAAGGAATGCCCGACCAGGGCGGTCGAGACGAGGCGCTGCGCCTCGACATCCCACACGCGCACCTGATCTTCCATGAAGCGGTAGCCGTCGGAAGCGGACGCGGCGGGAAAATCCAGGAAACGCTGGTAGTTTTCCAGGCGGTAAAAGCGGTCGTTGAAGACGAAGGGGGTGGTCTCGCCCATCTGGTTCAGGACAGTGCCTTTTTTCTGGAGCGGGTGCTGCCAGGAAGCGTTTGCACAGGACATAGGTTTTCCTTTCACGGGTGGAATTACGCTGGCAAAACTTTAGTGGGCGAAGCGCCTCTGGATGAACCCCTCGGCGGAAAACTCTGGCCCTTTGATATAGGCCAGCAGGTCAGCCTCTTCCTGGCGGACTTGCAGGGCCATCTCGGCGGTTTGGGCGGCGATCTCCAGCGGGATTTTGACCACGCCGTTGAGGTCGCCGTGCAGCAGATCGCCCGGCTCGATGCGCAGGCCGTCAATCGTGACCGGGGGATTGACCTGCAGCAGGCGTGGGTTGCCGTGGGAGGGGACGACGCCGGCGGCGAAATATTGGAATCCCAGGCGCTCGACCTCCAACACATCGCGCACCCCGCCATCCGTCAGCAGGCCGACCGCGCCCAGGCGGTGCGCCAGGCTGGCCATGATCTCGCCGATGTGGGCGGACTTCTCACGGTTGAACCCCACGTCCTGGAAGACCAGGAAGATCGGCTTGGGGGCGGCATCCATCGCCCGCACCCAGGCCTTCCAGGCGCTGCTGTCGCTTTTGACCTGCGGCGTGGTGGAATCGACGGTCACGGTCAGGGCATAGCCCAGCGTCACCCCAAACTGGGGAAACAGGCAGCGGATGTTCATGCCGGTGTAGCCGGTGACCTCGCTGCGGACTTTGAAACGTTCAATCGCGTTGCAAATGGTGGGGGTATCAATGGCCTTCAAGGCCTCAAACTGGGCTTGAGTGAGCAGGTTCATTTTTTCTCCATGGCGGTGATCTTTACCGCGGCGGTGGTGTTTACGGCGGCGGTGATCTTTACCGCTGAAATAAGGATTTGGTTGAGTGTGTCGGGATCGCCAAAGCTCCCGGCCTTGCTGATCAACAAGCAGTCGTGCAAGAGGCCGCCCTGGATGCACCCGTAGGGGACGCCCGGCGCGGCCTCGCCCAGGACGTGGATGCTTTCTACCTGCGCCTGGCGGCAGAGATAGGCGAGCGTCTCTCCGCCCACGACCAGGAGCGCCTGGGGACGGAAGCGCCCGGCCAGTTCCAGGGCGATCTCGCTGACGGTCTGGCCAAAGCGCAGCCATTCGGGGGTGCGCAGGGTTTGCTCCTGCCTGGCGCACAGAACAAGGACGCCTCCCTGCGCCGCCAGCCCGTCGAGCGAAGGGGCGGAGGCGAAAAAGGGCGGGGAAGCCTCCAGGCGGGCGATCACGGTAGCGGGGCGGCCGGCTAAGGCCTGCACCTGCCGCCGCGCCGCCGGATGGGCGCTGCCAACCACGACGATGATCAATGGCAGAGACACCCCATCGGCGCGTCTAACGGTGGGAAGACATTCTGCCAGGGCGTGGCTGCCGGCCGGGTCGAAAGGCAGCAGCGCCTCCAGGTACGCCCTGGCCAACCCAAACGCGCCGCAGGGCAAAGCCCCCGTCGCCAGGGCGGCGCCGGCCACCGCTCGCAGATCGTCTGGCGTCTCGGCGTCGGCGCTCAGCAAGGGGAGGCCGGCCTCCAGGATGGCGGCGCTCAACGCCTCGGGCGAGCCGCGCACTGCCTCAAGCGGCAGGTGGACGGCCGGGCGGCGGATCAGTTCCGCCAGGCGCGAGGTCTTGGCGGGGTAGACTGGGTCATCCTTGAATGCGGTCTGCTCCAGAGGCTGGCCGTTGACGTAGATCAGACCGTCGCGCGTCACCCGCCCTTGCAGCGGCGCGGCGGGACAAATGATGGCTTTGCGATAGCAACTGGCAGAGCCGTCTTGCGCATCCAGGATGGCCTGGATCTCAGCGCCGGCGTGGCCGCGCAGGGTGGAGTCGATCTTTTTGAACAGCTTGCGCCCTTTGAGCGCCGCGCAGGCCTGGCGCACGCGTTCTACCGCCTCAGGCTCGCTGATCTCGCGGCTGGCAGTGTTGATCAGTTCCACCTCGCCCTCCGCCCGGCCAGACAGGCGCAGGTAGACGCGCGCCGAGGCGGAGGCAAACTGCGCGCCGCTGTCCAGCGCGCCGGTGAAATCGTCGGCGATCAGACCGATCAGGTGAGGGAAGGGGCGAGGATGGGACATGGTAGAGAGGGAAATAAGGGATAGCGATGGCTTGAGGCGATATAATAGCACTCAACGGCGATCTCGTAAACCCGCCCGCGCCTGCTGCTTCAACAGGCTGCGGGCCGCCGCAACGCATTTCCAGTGCGCTTCCCATCTCATCCGATGAATTGATTCATCGGGCCATTCAGGAGTATCATGATGACCGAATCATTAACCCCTCTGCCGCGGCTGGCGGTAACCATGGGCGACCCGGCCGGCTGCGGGCCGGAGATTATTGCCAAGGCGCTGACCGAGGCCGCAGCCTACGCCGCGGCGCGGCCGCTGGTGGTGGGCAGCGCGCCAGCCCTGCGCCGGGCGTTGGAAGTGGTCGGACGGACGGCCGAGGTGCGCGTCATTGCGCAGCCGGCCGAAGCCCAGTTCACCCACGGGACGATCAACGTGCTGGACCCTGAGCCGTTCGACCTGGCCGCGCTGCAGTGCGGCAAAGTGCAGGCTTTGGGCGGGCGGGCGGCCTACCAATATCTAATCCGCGCCATTGACCTGGCCCTGGCCGGCGAGGTGGGGGCGGTCGTCACCGCGCCGCTTTCCAAAGAGGCGCTGAACCTGGCCGGCTATCATTTTGATGGGCATACCGAAATCCTGGCGACCCGCACCGGCAGCAAGAAAGCGACCATGATGCTGGCCTCCAAAGATTTTCGCGTCACCCACGTCAGTACGCACTGCTCGCTGCGCCAGGCGGTCGAACGCTGCACCACTCCCCGCATCCTGGACGTGATCCGCATCACGCACGCCGCCCTGCGACAGATGGGGCTGGACGATCCGCTGATCGGCGTGGCCGGGCTGAACCCGCACTGCGGCGAAAATGGACTGTTTGGCAGTGAGGAAACTGAGCAAATCCAGCCGGCGATTGACCTGGCGCGCGGCGAGGGGCTGCGCATTTACCCCGCGCCCCTGCCGCCGGACACGGTCTTCGTGCGCATGGCGCAAAAGCGCGAGTTCGACGCGGTGGTGGCGCAGTACCACGACCAGGGCCACATCGCCGCCAAGCTGGTGGATTTTTGGGGCGGCGTCAATATCACGCTCGGCCTGCCCATCGTGCGCACCTCGGTCGATCACGGCACGGCTTTCGACATTGCCGGCACTGGCCAGGCCAACCCGGCCAGCCTGCTCAACGCCCTGGAGTACGGGCGGCGCATGGCGCAGAAGGAATCCTCATCGCGATGAACACACCCCCAACCCCACCCAACTGGTATGACCGCCCCATGCGTTGGGCGCAGTTAGCCTTTGTCGAGAATGATCCCGGCCAGTATGACCCCGCCTTCTGGTTGGATTATTTCCGCCGCATCCACGCTGATGGGGCAGTGCTGAGCGCCGGCGGCTACGTGGCCTACTACCCGACCCTCATCCCGCTGCATCATCGCAGCGCCTGGCTGGGCGGCGCGGATGTCTTCGGTGAAATGGTCGCCGGCTGCCGCAAACTGGGCATGGCGGTCATCGCCCGCACCGACCCGCACGCCATCCATGCCGAGGCCTTTGCCGCCCATCCAGAGTGGGCGGCGGTGGATCGCGCCGGCGAGCCGCGCCGCCATTGGGCAATGCCCGGCGCATGGGTCACTTGCGCCCTGGGGCCTTATAATTTCGAGTTTATGACCGAAGTTCACCGCGAGATTATGGAGCGCTACCAGGTGGATGCCATCTTCAGCAATCGCTGGGCCGGGCATGGGCTGTGTTACTGCGAACACTGCCGGCGCAATTTTTGGGATTTTTGCAAGCTGGAACTGCCGGTCGAGGAAACCCCGGCCAACCCGCGCTGGCTGCAGTATTTGCAGTGGCGGCAGGCGCGCCTGCTGGCGCTGTGCCGGCGTTGGGATGAGGCCATCCGCCGCCTCAACCCGCATGCCTGCTACATTCCGAACTCCGGCGGCGGGGCGCTCAGCGATCTGGACATGAAGCAGTTGGGCGAGATGATCCCGCTGCCTTTCGCCGACCGGCAGGGGCGGCAGGGCTGGATGACGCCCTGGAGCAACGGCAAGAACGCTAAAGAATATCGCGCCGCTTTCGGCCGCAAGCCGGTGGGGGGCATGTTCAGCGTGGGGTTGGAAGGGGCGCAGCGTTGGAAGGATTCGGTGCAGAGCGAGGCCGAACTGCGCATTTGGGCGGCGGAGGGCATCGCCAACGGGATGCGCCCGTGGTTCGTCAAGTTTGCCGCCACGCTGCACGACCGGCGCTGGCTGAAGGTGGTCGAGGATCTCTACACCTGGCATCACGCCAACGAGCGTTTTCTGCGCAATGAGGCCTCGCTGGCGCGGGTGGGGCTGGTCTATTCGCAGCAGACCGCGGCGCGCTATGGCGGCAAGCAGGCGCAGCAGAAGGTCGAGGATCACATCCTGGGGATGTACCAGGCTCTGGTTGAGGCGCGCTTACCTTTCGAGATGGTGCATGATCAACTGCTCGACGCCGAAGCCCTGCGCCCATTCAAGACGCTGATCCTGCCTAATATCGCCGCGCTTTCGGAGGCGCAGTGCGAGCAGATCCGCTGCTTTGTGCAGGCGGGAGGCGGACTGGTTGCCACTGATGAGACTTCGCTCTACGATGAGCAGGGCCAAAGACGCCCGGACTTCGGGCTGGCGGAGGTGTTCGGCGTGCGCCTGGCCGGGGAGGGGCAAGGCCCATTGAAGAACACCTATATTAATGTAGAGAGGGACAGCGCCTATCCCGCGCTGCTGGCCGGGCTGGAGGATGCGGAGCGCCTGATCTACGGCGTCTACCGTCTGCCGGTGGAGGCAACGATTCCCATGCCCAAAGCGCCTCTGACCTACGTTCCCCCCTACCCCGACCTGCCGATGGAGGAAGTCTACCCGCGCCAGGCGCGCACGACGATCCCCGAAATCTACGCCCGGCCCTACGGCGCGGGGCGGGTGGTCTACTTCCCCTGGGATATCGAGCGCGTCTTTTGGGAGGTGCTAAACCCCGATCATGGACGGTTGTTGGCCAACGCCGTGCGCTGGGCGACGGACGAGGAAGCGCCAGTAGTGGTCACTGGCCCTGGGCTGTTGGATGTCGCGATCTGGCGGCAGGCCAGTTCGCTGACGGTGCACCTGGTCAACCTGACCAACCCGATGACGATGCGCGGCTATTTCCGCGAGATCATCCCCGTGGGGGCGCAGCAGGTGAGCCTGCGCCGGCCGGCGGGCGGCGCGATCACGCAGGCGCGGCTGCTCAAGGCCGGCGCGGCGCTGGAGTGGCAGGAGTCCGATGGCTGGCTGCATTTCACCGTCCCGCAGGTGGAGGATCATGAGGTCCTGGCGCTGACGGTGGATGAGTTAACGCCCGATAGGGCAGATTTTTGATAAAATAGATTCACTATTGCTCAATGGAGACAAGGTTTCTATCTGTATGACTGAAAGCACAGCACGGCTGCGTTGGCCTGTATGGCAAAAAGCCCTGGCGTTTAGCCTGGTCTATTTTCTTGGCGCGCGGATTGGACAATCTCTGCTCCTCTCCAACAGCCCGACAGTGACCTTTTGGCTGCCCAGTGGGATTTTTGTGGCGACTTTATTGTTATCGCCGCCGTCCACTTGGCCTGTCTATCTCCTGGCGGCCCTGCCAGCCAATTTTTGCTTCGATCTGCTGCAAGGACGCCCCTGGCACGCCAGTCTGTTGTTCTTTGCCGGCAATGCCGCAGAAGCTTTATTGGGCGCCTGGTTGACGCGGCGCTTCGCCGGCCAACCTTTCGCGTTGAATTCACTCCGCAGCTTCATCAATCTGGTACTCTTCTCTGTCTTGTTTGGCACTGCCGTCAACGCTACCTTTGGCGCATTGGTTATCCTGCTGGTGTTTGGCGCGGCTTCTTATTGGATCACCTGGCTTTCTTGGTGGAGCGGCGCAGCCCTGGGGGTATTGGTGATGGCGCCTGTGATCTTGACCTGGGCCAAGCCCGGTCTTGTTCTGCGCCGTCTCCGCGCGCGCAGGTTGGAGATAGTCATCTGCGCGCTTGTTTTGGCGCTGGTCGTTTGGCAGGTTTTTCTCTCACCCTCTGATCAACTGCTCTCGCGTGCCTACATTGTGCTGCCAGTCTTGATCTGGTTGGCGCTGCGCTTTGATCCGCGCGTCATTGCCTTGTGCAATTTGGGATTGGCGCTGGTATCTGTTTGGGGGGCCAAACAAGGCCTGGGGGCCTTTGCTGGTTCTGAACCCTCGTTGGAGATCCAGGTGGTTTCGCTCCAAATTTACCTCAGCACAACCTCAGTGACCACTCTGATCCTCTCCCTCACCTGGAGTGAGCGCAACCAGGGCGAAGAACGCTTGCGGGAATCCGAATCTGCCTTGAAAAAGGCGCAGCGTGTGGCGCACGTGGGCAGTTGGGCCTGGCACGTCCAAGAAAACCGCCTCGAATGGTCGGATGAGATGTATGCCATCTTTGGCATTGAGAAAGAACATTTTAGCGGCGTTTTGTCGGATGTCATGGCGAGCGCCATTCACCCTGACGATCGCGCCGCGGTCGAAAGTTCCAATCTATCCGTAATGCGCGAAAAACGGCCAATCCCGCTGGAATACCGCGTTGTCTGGCCTGATGGGACGATTCGCACCGTGTGGGCAGAGGCCGGGGAACTGGTGAGCGATCAACACGGCAATCCGGCCATTTTGACTGGCATTGTGCAGGATATCAGCGCGCGAAAGCAGAACGAGCTGCAAATTTTGCGCCTGGCGCGCCTCTACCGCGCCTTGAGCCAGGTCAACCAGTTGATTACGCGGGTCGAGGAGCGGACAGCGCTGTTCGATGGGGTCTGCAGGATCATGACGCGGGATGGCGAATTTAAGGGGGCCTGGATAAGCTGGTTGGATGCTCAAGGGGGGATGATCATGACTCTTGCGCAGGCCGGTCTCGTCCCGCCTGAAGCATTGGCCTCAGAGAGCCTGACTGCGCCCTGTCAGCCGGACGAATGGTCTCCTGCCCGCCGCGCCCTGCATGAATGCCGCACGGTTGTGGCCGGCAGCCTGGCTCAATCGCGTTCCCATCCAGCTTTTTCCGCTGCAGGTTTTGCCGCCTGGGCGGCGACGCCAATCCAGGATGGTGGGGAAATGGGCGGGACGCTCAATGTTTTTTCGGATGAGGCGGATTTCTTCCAGGAGCAGGAGATCAATCTTTTAGAAGAGGCTGCTATGGATATAGCCTTTGCTCTCGATCATATCCATCATGAAGCCGAGCGCCGGCAGTCCGAACTTTCTTTGCGAGAAAGCGAAGCGCGCCTGGCGCTGGCGCAGCAAATTGCACGGGTGGGATATTGGGAACGCAATTATCAGACCAACCAGGCAATATGGTCGGATGAGACCTATCGTATGTACGATTTGCCGCCGTCGGTTGACTTGAATGATATTGCTCTATTGCAGACGCGCATTCATCCTGAGGATTTGCCCGGCTTTGTGCAAGCCATCCAGGATGCTCAAGATGGTCTGCGCCCCTATGATCACGAATATCGCGTGGTGCATCTCGACGGCTCGATCCATTTCATCCACAGTCGCGGCGCCGTCACGCGCGACGAGCAGGGCCATCTGCTGGGCATGGTTGGCAGTTCGATGGATATTACCCAGCGCAAATTGGATGAAGAGAAGATCAAAGTCGCTTTGCATGATAAGGAGACCTTGCTGCGCGAATTGTATCATCGCACCAAGAACAACATGCAGGTGATCCGATCGATGTTGGTGCTGCAAAGCGCCGCTTCAGAAAATGAAGAGGTCAGGCGGCTGGTAGAAGCGACGGAGGGGAAAATCCATGCGATGGCCCTGGTGCATGAAATGCTCTATCAGTCGCAAAACCTTTCCAGTATTGATTTGAAAACCTATATTGCAGAACTGGCCGCGATGATGGTGAGCCAATATACCGATGCGTCTCGCCAAATCAACTTGCGCTTAGACCTCGAGCCGATTTTTGTCACCTTCGACACAGCAACTCCGTTAGGATTAGTCTTGAACGAACTGCTGTCTAACGCCTGCCAGCATGCCTTTGTGGGAAAGTCGGAAGGCGAAATTGGGATTTCACTGGCGCGCCGCGCGGCGGACAAAATCCGCCTGGAGTTTTATGATACTGGGAGCGGCTTACCGCCCGGTTTAGATTTGCGCAGCCAGACAAGCTTTGGCATGATGAGCATCTTTGCCCTGGCTGAGCGCCAGTTGAACGGACAAGTACAGTTTCAGAGCAGCAACGGTCTGCATTACGTGATTGAGTTTCCTGATCAGGTCTACAAACCACGGGTGTGAAGATGAACAAGACGCTGCGAATTTTGGTCGTTGAGGACGAAGTCCTGGTGGCTTTTTCTTTAAAAGTCGAGTTAACGAGGGCCGGGTATAAGGTTTGCGGGGTCGCCGCAACGGCTGACGAAGCCGTCAGCCTGGCGCTGCAGCATCGCCCGGATGTCATTTTGATGGACATCGGTCTGAAAGGCGAGAAAGACGGTTTCGATGCGGCGGGCGCGATTTATGCCGTGGAATTCATCCCGATTGTCTTTGTCTCTGGCTACCTCGATGACGCCAATCGAGCGCGCGCCGCGCAGTTCAATCCTTTGGCTTGCCTGGGTAAGCCAGCCACCCTTATGCAGATTAAGAACAGTTTTGCTGCGCTGGCGAAGTAACCCCCGGCCATCCTCGGTTGAAAATCTCGGTGGCAGGCTCTTACGGTTTGGGCGAGGCGTTCCACCGGTTGAACCAACGCCCCAGGTTTAGATAAAACAGGTAAATGCTGGTCAGCGCCAGGTAAACTCCCAGGGTGTGAGCGATGAAAGCCTGGATGGTTGCAGCGGGACTGAGTTCGACAGCCTGCGCCGCCGCGCCCAACCCTGCCAGCGCCGCCCCCCACAGTCCAAACGCCAGGCTGCCGGCCAATCCGCCGGCCAGCGCCCCCAACGCCGCGCCGCGCGCCGGCTGGACAGAGCCGCTCCACCGCCCGCCCCACCATCCGCCGCCGCTTGCCAGGGCCGCCATTGCAATGGCCCAGGCGCAGCGTATGACACTGTCCGTCTGCCAGGGTACGCCAGGATGCAAGCCAAACAACCCGTAGGCGACCAACGCCGTCAATAGACCCGTTGCAAGGCCGGCGATTCCGGCGCGTGTGCTCATGCCCTTATTGTACGTCAACTTGCCGGGTTCGTGGTTAATTTCGACAGGCTCACGCTTCGACAAGCTCACGCTTCGACAAGCTCAGCGCGCCTATGCGGAAGGCATCAAGCATCAGGCATCCTGAGCTTGTCGAAGGATTGCCGAAGGCTCACGCTTCAGCAGGCTCACGCTTCGACAAGCTCAGCGCGCCTGATTGCGGTAGTTAATTTCGTGAATGGAGTATAATGACGCAGTCGTAATCTTGTCTTACGGAGAAAAAAAGATGCAAAACACTACTTTCACAGTTAAGTCTCCGGACGGGCCGGAGATATTTGTCTATAAATGGGCGCCGGATGCCGGCGTCGCCCTGAAAGCCATTGTACAAATTGCTCACGGCGCGGCCGAACACGCGGCCCGCTACGAGCGCCTGGGGCGCTTCCTGGCGGAAGCTGGTTATGTGGTCTATGCCAGCGATCACCGCGGGCACGGCAAAACCGCCGGCTCGCTGGAGAAAGCCGGCATCGCCGGGCCCGATGCGTGGAACGGTATGCTGCGCGACATGCACCAACTGAGCGAGGTCGCCCGCGCCGAGAACCCCGGCCTGCCCTTCTTCTTCTTTGGACACAGCATGGGCTCTTTGATCGCCCAGCAGTATATCCAGAACTGGGGCGCGGAACTGAAAGGCGCTATCCTGAGCGGCACATTTGGTTCACTGGGCGGCGATCCGGCGGCAATTGTGGCGCTTTGCGCACAGGCCATCCAGGCTCAGGGTGCTGACGCCCCCTCGCAGATCTTCATCGGTATGTTCGCCAATTTTAACCAGGCCTTCGAGCCGGTCAAAACCGGTTTTGAGTGGCTTTCGCGCGACGAGGCTGAGGTGCAGAAGTATGTGGATGACCCCTGGTGCGGCTTCCCCTTTAGCAATCAGTTGGTGATGGATATGTTCCAAGGCGCGGCGGATATTTGGAAACCGGAAAATGAAGCGCGCATTCCCAAGGACCTGCCCGTGTGGGTGGCTTCCGGCGCTATGGATCCGGCCGGCGGCAATACTGTTTCGGTGAATTTGCTGGTGGATCGCTATCGCGCCAATGGGATGTCGGCGATCACGCTTAAGTTCTATCCGCAAGCTCGCCATGAAATCTTGAATGAGACCAACCGCGACGAAGTTCGGCGCGATTTGCTCGATTGGATTGAGGCTGTGCTGGCGCAGTAGTTTTAGTTGCGTGGATTGTTGCGCCGCGCCATCCTTCGACAATCCTTCGACAGGCTCAGGATGCCTGGCAGTCCTTCGACAAGCTCAGGATGCCTGGCAATCCTTCGACAAGCTCAGGATGCCTTCGTTAGCTCACC
>CAIQJJ010000191.1 GCA_903872065.1 uncultured Anaerolineales bacterium
CTGCCCTATGGACGCTGCCTGGAACACGACGACCAAAACGTCCGCGCCATCCTGCGGCAGATGGCGCGCCTGGCCCCGCGCGGCGTCTTCCTGGGAGAAATGGACTTCTCCGCCTGGCTGCGCGAGGCCGGCTATGACGAGATCGAGGTCTTCGCCGTCCGCAAGCGCGCCGCCATGAGCCGTTATATCCACGTCGCCGCCCGCCAACCTGCCACATCGCTATGAGCATTATCCGCCTCAACAATGTTTCCAAATCCTACCAGGAGCGCCCCGTCCTGCGTGAAGTCTATTTCCGCCTCAGCCCCGGCGAACGGGTGGGCCTGATCGGCAAAAACGGGGCCGGCAAGACCACTCTGCTGCGCCTGATCCTGGGGTTGGAAGAACCCGACCAGGGCAGCGTGGAGCGCGACAGCGCCCAAATCGGTTATTTTTCGCAGTTCACCGAGCTAGACGGCGAGACATCCATCACGCAGGAGTTGGATGGGCTGTTCGCCGAGGTGCACCGCCTGGAAGAGGCGCTGCTGGAGGTGGAGATTGCGCTGGAGGAAGGGCCGGGCGGCAAAACGCTGGAACGTCTGCTGCTGCGCCAGGCAGACCTGCTCGAACAGATGGAGGCCAATGACGGCTGGAACTACCAGTACAAGATCGAGACCGTCCTGAGCAAGCTGGGCTTCAGCGCGGCGCACCGCGCCTGCCCGACGCGGCAGCTTTCGGGCGGCTGGAAAAACCGCGCCGCCCTGGCCAAAATTCTGCTGCAAGCGCCGCAAGTGCTGCTGATGGATGAACCAACCAACTATCTCGACTTAGCCGGGCTGACCTGGCTGGAAGAGTGGTTCAATGCCTTTCGCGGGGCGTTGATCATCGTCTCGCACGATCGCCATTTTCTCGACCGGATCGCCAACCGCATCGTCGAGATCGAAAACTATCACCTGCACGAATACCCCGGCAACTTCACCGCCTATGTGCGCGAGAAACCCCTGCGCACGAAGACATTGGAGCGGCAGTTCGAACACGAGGCCGAACTGCTGGCGCTCGAAGCCGAGGCCATCTCCGACCGGCTGGAGGCGTTGAAAAACCCCACCCAGGCCTTGAAACGCCGCCTGGCGGAAATCAAAAAGAACGTCCAGCCGCGAGCGGTGGATAAAATCGTCACCGACATTTACCAACGCCTGGTCGCCTCCGCCGATCAATGCCGCGTCGAGGGGCTGTGTAAGACTTATGGCGGGCGGGTCATCTTTTCAGGGGTCAATTTTGAGCTTCACCGCGGCGACCGGATCGCGATTGTGGGGCCGAATGGCTGTGGCAAGACGACCCTGCTGCGCACCCTGATCGAAGACGAAGCGCCTGACAGCGGGCAGGTGGTGTGGGGTCACAGCAGTTCGTATGTCTATTTCAACCAGGTCTTCGACGAACTGGATTTGAATGACAGCGTCAGCCATGCCGTCAATATCGTCGGGCTGGCGTATATCGCCCCGCGCAAGCAGGTAAACCGCTTTCTCTCGCTGATGCAGTTTTCAGAGATGGATCTCAACCAGAGCATTGGCTCGCTCTCAGGCGGGCAGCGGGCGCGCGTGGCGCTGGCCAAGGCACTGCTCTCCGGGGCCTCAACCATCCTGCTCGATGAACCCACCAATCACCTGGACATGACCTCAACCCAGGTCATGGAACGGGCGCTGGCCTATTTCCCCGGCGCGGTGGTCGTGATCAGCCACGATCGCTTCTTTATTGACAAAATCGCTACCCGCCTGCTGATCTTTGAGGGCGGCGGCAAAGTGAAAGCATTCGACGGAAACTGGAGTATCTGGCAGGCGCAAGCCGCGCCGGTGGTAAAATCATCCTAATGGAGATTGGTTATGGAGCAAACAATCGTACTTTCGTCGCCGCGCCTCAAGGTTGAACTGGCGCAGCCGGGCAGCGTCTACCGGGGAGCCCGCTTCGATTGGAGCGGCTTTATCACCCAGGTCACGCTGGATGGCAAACATACCTTTTGCGTGCCGGAATCGTATAAAGCGGGCGAAGGGACGGGCGGGATCGGCCTGTGCAACGAATTTGGCATCGAAGCCGCGGTCGGTTATGACGACGCCCGCCCCGGCGAGACTTTCCCCAAGCTGGGCATCGGTCTGCTGCGCCGCGCCGACGAAGGGCCTTACGGATTCTTCCGCCCTTACGAAATCGTGCAGCAGTTCCCCATGTCGGTCGAGGCGACCGCCGACTCAGCGCAAGTGGTGGTGCAGCCGGTCGAGTGCCGCGGCTACGCCGCCCGCCTGAACAAAACATACCAGGTGAGCGGGAACAGTCTGCAAGTGGCCTACACTTTGGAAAATACCGGCGCGAAACCAATTGCCACGCACGAATACGCCCACAATTTCGTGGGAATCGATCAGCAGCCGGTTGGCCCGGCATACCGTTTGCACTTCCCCTACCCGGTTAAGAGCGAAAAGATTGACGTCAAAGCCATGCGCGGCAACGCCCCGCCGCATTTGAAGAAACTGCCCGGCTTTGTGCAAGACTTTCTCATTGCGCGCTACATGCGGCAGGCGCAAGGGACAATCCGCTTTGAAGGCAATGACATCACCTTCAAACCCGCCGACAAGCAGTCGTTCTACTGCCGGCCGCAGGGATTCTCGCGCCGCGAAACCCCGCAGTGGACACTGTCCCACGTCCCAAGCGGCGTGACGGTCAGCGAAACGGACGATTTCGCCCCCTGGCGCGTGGCGGTGTGGGGGGGAAATCACGTGGTAAGCGCCGAAATCTTTGTGGACATCCGCCTGCAGCCCGGCCAGACTCAGCGCTGGGCGCGGCGTTATGAGTTCAATGCACAACCCTGAAGCCGGCCCGCAGGGCAGGTTTTAGGGTTCACCCCATTCTTTTTCACTTTACAGGAGTACCCCATGTCTTCCAAACTCAAAGTTGGTATCATCGGTCTCGGCGGCATCGCCAACACACATGTCCCTGGCTGGCAGGCTTCGCCCTACGCCGAAGTGGTCGCCGGCAGCGATATTCGCCCGGAAGTCTTCGATACCTGGCGGCAGAAATACAATGTGACGCGCTTCTATGAGAACTTTAACGATCTGATTGCCGACCCGGAAATTGACATCATTGATGTCTGCTCGCCAAATATGTTCCACACCGAGCAGACAGTGGCCGCGCTGCAGGCCGGCAAGAACGTGATCTGCGAGAAACCGCTGGCCCCCACGCCGGCCGACATCCTGAAGATGATCGCAGCCCGCGACGCGGCCCCGGCCAAAGACGGCCGCCGCCCCCTGTTGATGACCGCCCAGCACTTTCGCTTCCGCGGCGTCTCGCAGGCCGCTAAATTGGAGATCGAAGCCGGGGCGCTAGGACCGGTCTACCATGCCCGCGCCTGGATGCTGCGCCGCTGCCTGCTGCCCAACGGCCCTACCTTCATTTATAAGAACCGCTCCGGCGGCGGCCCGACGATTGACATCGGCGTCCACATTCTCGATCTGACCCTGTGGCTGATGGGACACCCCAAGCCGGTGGCGGTCAGCGGGGTGGCAAAAGCCGCCCTGGCGCACCACAAAGACGCCTTCACTATGTGGGGCCGCCAGCGTGTGTCGCAAGATATGGATGTGGAAGATTTCGCGGCGGCGTTCGTACGCTTCGACAATGGCGCATCCCTGATCCTGGAAGTAAGCTGGCTGCTGCACCACAACACCACCGGCGAAGACGCCAAAGTCTGGTTGTACGGCGAGGAAGGCGGCCTGGAGTGGCCCTCCGACACGCTGATTCAATCCAACTACGCCACCAAGCAACTGCTCACCGCTACCCTGGGCGTGACCAACGACACGATGGAACCGCACGCCCTGGAGTGCATGGAATTCGCCAAGGCTGTGACCGAAGGGCTGCCCTCGCCTGTCCCGGCGGAGCAATCCCTGATGGTGCAGTCCATCCTGGACGGCATCTATCGCAGCCAGGCGGCCGGCGGTGAAGTGAAGATTGAGCTTCCATAAGGAGGCCTACCATGTCTGATTTTCTCTTCCGCGGCAGTTTTGCCGAGCTTGACCCCGATCTGCATGAATTAACGCAGATCGAAGCGGAACGTCAGTTTCGCAAACTCATCCTGATCCCCAGCGAGTCAGCCGCGCCGCTGGCCGTGCGCGAGGCGCTCTCGTGCGCGTTCCAAAATATCTACGCCGAAGGGTACCCGGATGATGAAACGCGCTGGATGCAAGAGGCCGAACTGCTCGATTACACGGCGCGCCTGGGCTACTTCCGGCGCTATGCGGATCCGCGCTACTACAAAGGCGTGGAATACGCCGACATCCTGGAGGCGCTGGCGCGCCGGCGCTGCGCCGAGTTGTTCGCCGCCAACGGCATCTCCGCCGACCAGATTTACGTCAACGTGCAGGCGCTCTCCGGCGGGCCGGCCAACAACGCCGTCTATCACGCCCTGGCCAGCCCCGGCGACACCGTCATGGGGCTGAATCTGCTGCACGGCGGCCACCTCTCGCACGGCTCGCCGGTCAACCGGTCGGGCAAATACTACAATATTGTCTCCTACACCGTACATCCTGAGACCGAGAAGTTGGATTACGAGGCGATCCGGGAACTGGCGCTGCAAAGCAAGCCCAAGTTCATCATCGCCGGCTATTCCTCCTATCCCTGGGCGGTGGATTGGGTGAAGTTCAAGGCAATCGCCAAAGAAGCCGGGGCGCTGCTGATGGCCGACATCGCCCACGTCGCCGGCCTGGTGGCGGGGGGCGTCTATCCCTCGCCGGTGGGCATTGCCGATGTGATCACCTTTACCACGCACAAATCGCTGTGCGGGCCGCGCGGCGCCTGCATCCTGACGACCGATGCGGCGCTGGCGCGCAAGATTGACCGCGCCGTCTTCCCCGGCGAACAGGGCGGCCCACACGTGAATGTCTTCGCGGCGATGGCGCTAACCTTCAAGTTGGACAAGTCCGAGCAGTTCAAGCAGTTGCAGCAGCAGATTGTCAAAAACGCGGCGGCGTTCAGCGAGCGGCTGCAGCAGCGCGGCCTGCGCGTCCCCTTTGGCGGCACGAACACCCACCTGCTCAACGTGGATACGACGACGATCAAGAACGCCGATCAAAGCGCCACGCTGTCAGGCGACCAGGCGGCGCGCATCCTCGACCTGGCCGGCATCGTCGTCAACCGCAATACCATCCCCGGCGATAAGAACGCGCTCGATCCGAATGGCATCCGCCTGGGAACGCCGTGGATCACGCAGCGCGGCTTCACCGAAAAAGAGACCATCGCCCTGGCGGACATCCTGGCGGATGTGCTGCTGGCGTGCAAGCCTTTCAACCTGGAGGGGCGCAAGGGAGAGCAGCGCCGCGCCAAGATAGACTTCGCCGTCCTGGAAGAGGCCAAGCTGCGCGTGCGCACCCTGGCCGAACAGGCGGGCAGCGATCCCACGCCACAGACGGGCCAGGCCGGCCACGGCTATCCGCATTTCTGGTATCGTGACGACGCGCCAGCGGCGTACAAGCTGCGCGGCGATAAAGTGCGCGCCTTCGTCAACTTTGCTTTTACTTCCGACGCTGAGACGCTGCAGGCCGGGCAAAGCCAGCCCACCAGCCTGATCACGCCCGTCCAGCGCATCGAGGGGATGCTGACCTGCCTGGCGGCGGATGAGTTCCGCTTTGCGCCGGCAGGGGAGGCGGCGCTGGCGGCCTGCTGGCTGCGCGACCTGGCAGATGGCTATGTGGCGTTTGACGCCGATCCGCTGCGCAAGCTGCCTGGGCTGATGGGGGTGGAGGAAGAGCGAAGTTCAGCAGGCCTGACCCCCACAGACCTAACCCCCCGGGCAGCAGCAGACCTAAACACCACAGACCTAACCCCCCAGCCCCCTTCCCTAAAAGGGAAGGGGGGGGAAGAGGGGGAGGGGAAGCCGTATTTCATTGGGGCGGGGGCGGGAGCGGGGAATGCGAAGCCGGTGTTCGTTCCGCCGGCGGAGGCGGGGGGAGGGCTGCGCCGCACGCCGCTGAATGCGCTGCATAAGTCGCTGGGGGCGCGCCTGGTGCCGTTCGCTGGATGGGAGATGCCTGTGGTTTACACGTCCATCGGCGAGGAGCACCTGGCCTGCCGCAATGCCGCCGGCCTGTTCGATGTGGCGCACATGGGCGTGTACCAGGCGGAAGGCATGGACGCGGCGGTCTTCCTGGACAGTGTCTGCGGCAATGACATCAGCGCCCTGGCGGTGGGCGAGTCTTGCTACACGCATTTTCTCGACCCGGATGCCAATGTGATTGACGATCTGTTGGTCTACCGGCGCGGGGCGGAGAAATACCTGGTGGTGGTCAACGCATCGAACGATGACAAGGACTGGGCCTGGCTGAACGCGGTCAAAGAGGGGACGGTGTTGGTGGATCGCGCTCGCCCGGCGGGGCGCGCGTATGGGCGCGGCGTCGTGCTGCGCAATTTGCGCGATCCGCAAGAAGGCGCAGAGCAGCGCGTGGACATTGCCCTGCAAGGGCCAAAATCCCGCGAGATTTTGCTGGGGCTGGGCTGCGAGGCGGGGACGCGCAAGCGGATTACCGCTCTCAAGCGCACGGAACTGTGCGAAGCGGTGGTGGGCGGCTTTGACCTGGTGGTCTCGCGCACGGGATACACCGGCGAAAAGATGGCCTTCGAGCTGTTCGTTCACCCGGAGCAGGCGGCGGCGCTCTTTGAGGCGCTGCTCAAGGCCGGCGCGCCGTTGGGCCTGAAGCCATGCGGACTGGGGGCGCGCGACTCGCTGCGCACGGAGGCCGGTCTGCCGCTCTACGGGCATGAGATGGGCGCCGGGTCGGGCAAGGCCGGCGTCCGCGACCTGGGCGTGGCCGAGGCCGGCTTTGGGGCGTATGTTAAGACGTATAAGCCGTGGTTCATCGGGCGCGAGGCGTTCTTGCAGCGCGAGGCGGGGCGCAGCGGCGAGGTGGTGCGCTTCCGCTTCCAGGAGAAGGGGGTGCGGGTGGCGCACAATGGCGATCCGCTGCTCGATAAGCGCGGCAAGGTGGTCGGTTTTGTGACAAGCTGCGCCCTGGATAAAGACGGTCTCTTGACCGGCCAGGGGTTCGTGGATCTAAAGAGCGCCGAGGAAGGAACGCCGCTGCTGGTGTTCCAGAGCGCCCCCAAAGAGGCCGGCAAGCCCCCGGCGCAGATGAAGCCCGGCGATAAGGCGCTGCTGCCGACGCCAATCACGGTGGTGAGCCGGTTTCCGAAGTGACCCCACCCTACCCTCCCCAACAGAAGATCACTGTTGGGGAGGGAGACCCCACCCCCAACCCTCCCCAAACGAAGATCACGTTTGGGGAGAGAGACCCCACCCCGGCCCCACCGTTGGGAGGGAGCAATCAGCAGTGAGCGAAAGGAAAGCGCATGACTCTACAGGATGTGAATCAACTGCTCAAAAATGCAAATGAACTTCCCCCCTCTGAGCGGCTTCTGCTTGCCAGCCGGTTGATTCAAGGTGTGCGCAATGAACTACCGGGAGGGAAGTCGCCTTATAAATGGAATGATGCTGCCGGCTTGCTGCCTTATCCAGCTTTTGGCGAGGATGCACAAGCCGCGATCAGCCGCTCACGGCAAGAAGAAGATGTTCGTCGTTCGCGAACCATCAGGGATGGAGAATGAGTCTGGTCGAACAGTTGAACGGCGTTCACAATATTTTTCTTGATACCGCCCCGGTAATTTACTTTGCCGAGAGACATCCGTTGTTCGCTTCCCCGCTTCAGCAATTGTTCGAAATGTTGGATGGCGGCAAATTAACCGCGGTTGTCTCACCTATCACGTTAGCAGAGTGTCTGGTTCTACCCTACAAACTGGGCAGGTCTGACGTAGTACAAATATTCACGAATTTGCTGATGAACAGCGATAATATTTGGCTCTGCCCACTCGATGAAACTACCGCGGCAAAAGCAGCAGAACTGCGCGCTCGCTACAATCTAACTTTAACCGACGCTTTTCAAGTAGCTTTAGCCATTCAAACAGGATGTGAAACTTTCTTGACTAACGATTTGGCACTCAAACGGGTAAGGGAAATCCGGGTAATGGTGATTTCTGAACAACCTGTTGGGACAACGCCAAAGTAGTTGCGAAAGATCGCTGTCGGGAAGAGAAACCCCACCCCGGCCCTCCCCAACAGACGATCACTGTTGGGGAGGGAGTCGTCTGCGCCCTCCCCAACGATGGTTTTCCGTTGGGGAGGGTTGGGGTGGGGTGGATTTTATCTGCAAACTAC
>CAIQJJ010000192.1 GCA_903872065.1 uncultured Anaerolineales bacterium
GCGTTGGGTATAAGGCAGCCAGGTGGTGCGCAGCCAGCCGGCGAAGGCGGCGTGGGTGGGATGTCGCGCGTCTTTCGTCACCAGGCTGGCTTTGCATGCTGGCAACCCCGCCTCATCCAACCATTCCTGGTATTCTTCTGGGCCATAGAAGCCATAAGGGAAGGTAAACTGCTCGAAATACTGCGACCATTGCGGGCGGGTGCGCACGCTGTCCATTGCTGCGACCACCCCGGACGCGTTGCCTTTGCCGCCCATTTGCAAAAGGATTCTGCCGCCGGCCGCCAGGCTGCGCGCAATGCCAGCCAGAACCGGGCGGTGGTCTTTAACCCAGTGCAGGGTGGCGTTCGAGAAGATAATATCGAACTCGTGATCGAAAGGCAAGTCCGAGGCGTCCGCAAGTTGAAAACGCAAATTGTCCGCTGGAAAACTGTGTTTGGCCAGGGCGATCATCTCAGGTGAGTTGTCAACGCCCAGGACGAAACCGGCGCTGGCCGCGATCTCCGCCGTGACTTTGCCATCGCCGCAGCCGATGTCCAGGACGCGCTGGCCGCGACGCAAGCCCAGGCGGGCGATCAACTCGCGCGCCCACTGCTGCTGCAAGGAGGAAGATTGGGCGTAATCGGAAGCGTTCCAGGTGTACATCGCAGTTTTTCTCAGCGTCATCGGGTGAAAACGAGACCTTTAGGGTTTTCTTAAACCCTAAAGGTCTTTTTTTATCACAGTTGGCGCGGGTCTGTCACGCGCCCGGTGACTGCCGCAGCGGCGGCGGTAAGTGGGCTGGCCAGGAGAGTGCGCCCACCCTTGCCCTGCCGCCCTTCAAAGTTGCGGTTGCTCGTGCTGACGGCGTACTGGCCGGGCTTGATCTCGTCACCGTTCATCGCAATGCACATCGAACAGCCGGGATCGCGCCATTCGGCCCCCGCGGCCAGGAAGATTTGATCCAGGCCTTCGGCTTCGGCCTGGCGCTTGACGGCGCCTGAGCCGGGGACGATCAGCGTGCGCACTGTAGGAGAAACTTTGCGCCCTTTGAGCAGGCCGGCCGCGGCGCGCAGATCGCTGATTCGCCCATTGGTGCAGCTTCCAATAAAGACCACATCCACTGGATGGCCGAGCAGGGACTGGCCGGGCTGCAGCCCCATGTAGGCGAGGGCTTTGCCCAGGGCCAGCTTTTCGTTTGCATCGCTTAGCGAATCGGGGTCGGGGATGCGGCCGGTGATCGGCAGCCCCATGCCGGGGTTCGTGCCGTATGTGATCATCGGCTGCAGGCTGGAGGCGTCAAGCGTAACGGTTTTGTCGTAGACTGCGCCTTCGTCACTGGGCAGCGCTTGCCAGCGGGCGAGCGCCTTATCCCATTCCGCGCCTTGCGGCGCAAACTCACGCCCGGCCAGGTAGGCGAAAGTGGTTTCGTCCGGCGCAACCAGGCCAGCCCGCGCCCCGCCTTCGATAGACATATTGCAAACGGTCATGCGTTCTTCCATGTCCAGGGCGCGAATGGCCTCGCCAGTGTATTCCAGCACGTAGCCGGTGCCGCCGCCAACGCCGATCTTGGCGATCAAGGCCAAGATGATGTCTTTGGC
This sequence comes from uncultured Anaerolineales bacterium, assembly GCA_903872065.1. GTDB lineage: Bacteria > Chloroflexota > Anaerolineae > Anaerolineales > UBA4823 > CAIQJJ01. Next base: position 1,578 of record CAIQJJ010000192.1, read on the forward strand.
GCTCACGCCGGCCGGCAGCCGCCCCTCGACGCGCACCGCGCAGGTCTTTGGTTTGCGCTGCAGCAGGCATTGCGTTGCCAATACATGCTCAACTTCGCTGGTGCCGATTCCAAAGGCCAGCGCGCCGAAAGCCCCATGCGTGGCGGTGTGGCTGTCGCCGCAGACAATCGTCATGCCGGGTTGGGTCAGTCCCAATTCAGGCCCGATCACATGTACGATGCCTTGCTTGGGGCTGTCCAGGCCATAGAGGCGCAGGCCAAACTCACTCGCGTTGTCTTCCAGGATGTGGATTTGCTTTTTGCATTGTTCGTCGGCGTGGTAGAGCCGCCCGACCCCAATCCCATCGCGAAGTTCAGCGATGGGGAGGGAGACCCCACCCCGGCCCTCCCCATCGCGAAGTTCAGCGATGGAGAGGGGGGCGGAGGGGGGTTGCAGGGTGGGGATGGCGTGATCAACGGTGGCAACCGTGCGATCGGGACGGCGCACGCGGAGGCCGCGCTGGCGCAGACCAGTGAATGCCTGCGGCGAGGTCACTTCATGCACCAGGTGCA
>CAIQJJ010000193.1 GCA_903872065.1 uncultured Anaerolineales bacterium
CATCAGCGCCTTGCCAGCTTCGCCGATGTGTTTGAAGTAGGCCGGCTCGCCGGTGAAGCGCTGCCCATGCTCAGGATAGTGCTGGTATTCGCGCCGCCAAAAATCGGGCGTATCGGTGACGTAGGAATAGGATGCGTCAATCACGGCCAGGGCTTCTTCAGCCGGGCCGATCAGGTAGGCCGCGCCGCCGGCCCCGGCGGTGTATTCGAGGGCGTCGCCGGGCTTGCCCTGGGCGGTGTCCATGCCAATCGCGAGGGCGTAATGCGCCATACCGGAGCCAACCAGGCCCATCGCCGCGACCATGGCCTCTGTGCCAGCCTTGCAGGCAAATTCCCAATCGCCGGCCTGGACGTGCGGCGTCAGACCGAGCGCCTCGGCGACGAGGGTGCCGGTGGGCTTGACGGCGTAGGGATGCGACTCCGAGCCAACCCACACGGCGCGAATCTCGTCCGGGTCTATCGCGGCGCGCGCCAGGGCGTTGCGGGCCGCTTCCATAGACATGGTGGCGACATCTTCATCCAGCCCGGGGACTGCCTTTTCTTTAATCGGCAGCGCCGCTGTGCCGCCGGTCCAGACGCGCGAGACTTCTTTGGCCGGCAGGCGGTAGCGCGGCGCATAAGCGCCGTAGCCGACGATCCCCACCGGACGCGAGGGTTTAAGCAGAGGGTAAGTTTTCTCAGTCATAAGCGTTACTTTCACACCAAGAGGAAGTTTACGAGGGGATCGCGTTGCGCCAGGCGAGCAGAATCTCTTCGGCGCGATCCACGCGCACAGTTTTCTCAGCAACCAGCAGGCGCGCCAGGCGTTCGATCTCTTCGCCCACCGCGCCGGCCGCCACCGCCACCTGACGGGCATGCAGGTTCATGTGGCCGCGCTGGATGCCCTCGGTCGCCAGGGCGCGCAGGGCGGCCAGGTTTTGCGCCAGGCCAACCGAAACCATGATCTGCGCCAGCTCGGCCGCGCTGCTGACGCCCATCAGCTTCAAAGCGGCGCGGGCCGCGGGATGGACTTTGGTCGCCCCGCCGACAATGCCGACCGCCATGGGCATCTCCAGCGCGCCGACCAGGTTGCCATCGGCGTCTTTGCCCCAGGTAGTGAGCGAGGTATAACGTCCGCTGCGGGCGGCGTAGGCATGCGCGCCAGCTTCCACGGCGCGCCAGTCGTTGCCGGTGGCAATCACGATCGGGTCAATCCCGTTCATGATACCCTTGTTGTGGGTGGCGGCGCGATAGGGATCGGCGGCGGCAAAGGCCCAGGCGGCAATTACGCCATCGCGGGCGGTCTCGGCGGCAAAATCGCCAAAAGCCAATTCGGGAAGCAGGATGGTGCAGCGGGCGCGGGCGATGCGGCGGTCGGCCAGGTTGGAGAGAATGCGCAGGTGAACGCGCCCCCCGGTCAGGCGTTCGACCTGCGGGGCGAGCAGTTCGCAGGCGGTATTCACCGCATTGGCGCCCATGGCGTCGCGCACATCATATATTAAATGAAGCGCCAGGAAAGGCCCAATCGGCGATTCAGCGATCAGGCGCACTTCAAGGTCACGCGGGCCGCCGCCGAGCCGTTTCAACACGGGGTCAATCTCGGCCGCGGCGGCGAGCAGTTCGGCCTTTTTCTCCAGGATGGCGAAGCGCGCCGTCTGCGGGTCGGCGACGCCCAAAAGCTGCATCTGGCCGATCATCTCCGGCGGGCTGACGTGGGCGATGAAGCCGCCGCTGCTGCGCGCCAGGCGGGCCATGAAGGAAGCCCCGGCGACAATGGACGGCTCTTCCACCGCCATCGGCACCAACACTTCGCGCCCATTGACGACGAAGTTGAGCGCAATGCCCACCGGCAGGGCAAAGACGCCGATCACATTTTCGATCATGTGATCGGCTTGTTCGGCCACAAGACCTGGCGCGCCGGCCAATGTGGCCAGTTCTTCGGCGCTCAAAAGGCCCTGCTGTTCCAGCACCGCGCGACGCTGTTCGATGCTCAGGTTATAAAATCCAGAGAGGCGAGAGGTACTCATAGTTTTGCTGTCGTTCCAAAAGAGAGAGGATGTTGGTTAATTTTATATCACAGCCGGCTGGCAAAAGCTATCAACTTATCCATTTTGCCCAACAATTTGCCCCCCTCAGGCGCGCTGAGCTTGTCGAAGCGTGAGCTTATCGAAGCGCAGTTTTCAAAACAGAGATCATGTTGGGGCAACACCCCAAAGCATGAAAATGGATGCTTTCGTAGTGACGGCTTCAGCCGTTCCGGGCAGGACAGGCGACTGAAGTCGCCACTACAAGGAACCTATTTTCAAAACAGTTGTTCGGGATGATTGCTCAAATCCCACATATTGGGTAAAATTACTGCGCAGTGAGGAAGCATGGTCCTACGAACGAAAGAACACCCGCGGTACAAATCACCGCCCGAAGAACGGCTGGCGGCGCTCCACCGGGCCAGCCTGGAATTGGTCAGCAACCTGTCATTCGAGGCGGTGCTGGAACGCATCGCCGCTTTGGCGCGCGAGCAGGCGCAGGCGCGGACAGTTGTCTTGGAATTGGTGGATGAGCAAGGAAGGCTGGCGCGCGTATTCCCGGCGGGGACGGTCTTGCCAGAGCGCCCCGGCCGCGCCGAGACCCGGCGCGGTGTTTTCGCGCCGGCGGCCGGCGGCCGGGCATTCCTGGAGACGCCGATCCTGGGGCGCGAGAATGGTTCGGCGCGGGTGTTGGGACACATCTGCCTGGCCGACAAAGAGGATGAGATTGAGTTCAGCGAGGCGGACGCCCAGGTGATCGAAACCCTGGCGGCGTATGCGGCCATTGCGATCAAAAACGCCCGCTTGTACGAAGAACAACTGCGCCGCGATAAGGAATTGTGCCAGCGCAGCGCCGATCTCAAGCTGATCAATGATCTTGCGACCACCCTGGCGACCTCGCAGGATATTGATCTGATCATGACTTGCACGCTGGATCAGGTGATGAGCAACCTGGGTTTTGAAGCCAGCGAAATCTTTTTAGCGGAAGAAGATGGGCATTTGCGCCTGGCGCTGCACCGCGGCGAGGCGGCGGATGCTTTTTGGACGCGCGAGCGTTTCACGGTGGGGGATGGGCTGGTGGGCCTGGCGGCGCAAACGGGGCAGATCATCAGCAGCGACTGCCTGAGTGAAGATGCCCGCTTTTTGCGCCCGGCGGTGGTTGAAGCCGGTTTCGAATGCCTGGTTTCGATCCCGCTTTCGGCCTTCGGCAAAATTGTGGGGGTGATGACAGTGGTGGCGCGCCACGAATGCCGCCTGGGCGAGCGGGAGATGCAGTTGTTGAACGCCATCGGGGCCTGGGCCGGGATTACGATTGAGAACACGCGCCTGAATCAACAAACGCGCCGGCTGGCGGTGCTGGAAGAGCGTGAGCGCATCGGCATGGATTTGCACGATGGCATCATCCAGTCCATTTATGCGGTGGGCTTAGGATTGGACTACGCCCGCTCGATCTCCGACGCCCCTGATCAGACGCGCCTTAAGATCGAGCAGGCCATCCAGGGATTGAACAGCACGATTCGCGATTTGCGCACCTATATTCTCGATCTGCGCCCGCGCCAGTTCCGCGGCGAAGATTTGATGGAAGGGCTGCGCCGCCTGGTGGATGAGTTTCACGCCAACGGCTTGCAAAACGTGATCCTGGCCGGGCCGGAGAATGGACTGGCAGGGCTGCCGATCGCCAATGCGACGGCCCTCTTTCACATCGCGCAAGAATCCCTGGCCAACATCGCCAAGCACGCCCGCGCTACCCAAACCACGGTGCATGTGTGGACGGCGCCCGAACGCGTCCTGCTGGAAATCGCCGATAACGGGCAGGGTTTCGACCTGCACAAAATGAGCGTCACCCTGGGGCATGGCCTGTCGAACATGCACACCCGCGCCCACAAGGTGGGGGGCGATGTCGAAATCACTTCAGACCCCGGCGCCGGGACGACCGTCCTGGCGTGGGTGCCGCTGCGGCGACTGCATGATCTCCATAACCAGTCCCAACAATCCCAAGATTAAATTGGCGCGCGCCCTCAAGCAGCGCAAAGCGCGGGAAGAAAGCGGCCTGTTCGTGGTGGAGGGCATCCGCCACACGGGCGAGGCGTTCGAGGCCGGGGCGGAGTTTGTTTCACTGTGGGTCGCGCCAGAGCTGCTGAAAAGTGATTACGCCAAAAGCCTGGTGGAGCAGTTGGAAGGGCGCGGCGTACCGGTGTACACTCTGGCGGCGGAGGTGTTTGAGACGCTGGCCGAGAAGGACAATCCGCAGGGCATCCTGGCGGTGCTGCGCCAGCCGCTCCGGGGGATCGACCAACTGCAGCCGGCGAATTTCCCCTGGGGGGCGGCGTTGGTTTCGCCGCAGGATCCGGGCAATATCGGGACGATCCTGCGCACGCTGGACGCGGTCGGCGCTGCCGGCCTGATCCTGTTGGAGCAGCCGGCGGATTTATACCACCCGTCCGCGGTGCGCGCCAGCATGGGGGCTTTGTTCTGGCTGCCAACAGCGACGGCGAGTTTTGCGGAGTTTCACGCCTGGGCCAGGCGGCATGGCTATATCCTTTACGGCACTTCGACGCATGGCAGCCTGCCTTATGAGCAGATGCAAGAATACCGCCGCCCGGCGATCCTGGTGCTGGGCAGTGAGCGCGAGGGGCTGACGGCGGAGCAAAGCGCGGCCTGCGATTACCTGGTGCGTTTGCCGATGAAGGGCCATGCCACTTCGCTGAATTTGGCGGTGGCGGCGGGGGTGATGTTGTATGAGATGTTGTTGAAGGGTTGAAGAGGGATTAACCGCGGCGCGAAGGACGCTAAGAAGAGGAGAGGCATCCAGGCGTCCTGAGCTTGTCGAAGGACTGCCGGAGGATTGCCGAGGGGAGATGCGCTTCGACAAGTTTAGCGCGCCTGGCGGAGAGGCATCCTGAGCTTGTCGAAGGACGGTCGAAGGATTGCCGGCGGGAAGAAGCGCTTCGACAAGCTCACGCTTCGACAGGCTCAGCGCGCCTGGGCGGTAGGCGTCAGGCGTAGGCGCCGTATTGATCGACCAACTGCCTGACGCGGGCGATGCGTTCCCAGCGCGAGCGCGGCGGGACCTGGTCGGCCACGCCCAAGACG
>CAIQJJ010000194.1 GCA_903872065.1 uncultured Anaerolineales bacterium
AGAAAAAATTCGTGTAGATTAGTGTTATTCGTGGTTTTAACTGGCTTTGCTCCCAATCTGCGAAATCTGTGGATGACCTTTTTACAAATTGTGATACGCGTTACATTAACGCAAGAGGCGAAATTGGAACCCCAAAGCCGCCAAGAACGCGAAGGAAGTCATGAACTATACCGCTTTGCACCGGCGATGCTTAAAAACTTGGCGTCCTTGGCGTCTTTGCGGTTAAATTTTCCCTCGCTGCCTGCGGTTTGGCGCGCTTACCTTACGGCGGGAGGGCTTACGCGCCAGGATCAGTGAGCGCCTCCTCCCTACCGTTGAACAGGAATCAGAATACAGGAAACAGCGATTCAAGACACGTTGGGCAGAGCCACCACCCGGAACCCGCTGTAGTACCATAGAGAGAACGGGGGAACGTAGCTGCGGACAGACAGGCGGGCGAGGTCTACTCGATTGATGAACGAGCCGCCCCGCAACGCCAGGTAATCATGATCTTTGTCATAATAGTTGGCCTGCCATTCCCAAACGTTGCCGGCCAGATCCATGATCTTCAGGGGACTTTCGCCCTGTGGGTACAGCCAGGCCGGCGTCGTCCTGCCGATCTGGCTTTCATCCACATTCGCGCGGCGCAGGATTTCCGCTTCGTCCTGTGTAACCGCGCCGGCCGCATCCCAGGGGAAGCGATCTTCTGGCGTCCTCCCGCCGGCGGCGCAAACCCATTCGCTCTCCGTTGGCAGGCGGATCAGCGCCGGCCGCCACTGCGGGTTGGCGCGCCCCTCCTCCAACTCCGCCCAATGTTCGAGCAGCCAGCGGCAGTAGGCGTTGGCCTCCCACCAACTGACGCCCACCACCGGCGCGCCGGGGCGGTTGATTCCCAGGTTGGCGTCGTTCCAGTAGCGCGGCCAAACCACCTTGCCGTCCGGCGAGCGTTCTGGGTCTTGCCGCGCCTCTTGCAGCCACCGCCAGCCGGCCTCGCCGCTGAAGCGGAAGGGTTCGGGATTGCACCAGCCGTTCGCGTCCGGCTGCCGCAGTTCGGGGAAGTCCAGCCAGCAGCGCCGTTCCTTGAAATTGGCCTCCTGCAAAAAGCGCCCATATTGGGCGTTGGTGACCGGGTACCTGGCGAGGTAGAGCGGGTATGCGAAGCCGCTCAACAAGACAAAGCGGTGTAAATCCGGCGGGCGGTAGCCCATCCCATCCAGCACGTCTGCCAGGTCGGCGCGCGTGGCCGGCAAAAGCGCCGCGTCGGTGCTGGCGGCGTAGAGCGTCTCCTCCAGCAGTTCGTGCGTTGGGCCGGGCAGGTGTCCGCCCATGTCGCGCCCCAGCCAGCCGGCCATGCTCAAGTGGCGCTTCCACGCCGCCTCTCCCTTCGGCAGCCCCTCCGCCGCCTGCAGCACGCCCTCGATCAGCCGCTCGCGCACATCGTCTGGCGTCTTGTCGTGCGCCCCGGCCAGCAAAATGACCTGCTCCCACCAGTCGTCCTCGAGATGCTGCAGGGCGATCTCTGGCAGTTTGCTGCTCTGGTTGACCAGGGCGCTGGCCGCCAGGAATTCCATGAAGTTCTTGTGGACGAAACTGTAGACGCCGGGGCTGCTTTCCACCAGCAGCCCGCTGCGTTCATGCGAATTGTACAGGAAATGATCCGCCCACTCCCAGGCGCGCGTCTTGTCCTTCACCCGCTCATTCTTTTTCAGGTAGGCTGCCAGCACCTCGCGCGCCGTCTCGCCGTCCAGTTCGGCCTGCCGCGCCTCGGACTGCATGTGAAAGGCCAGGTGGCTCAGGCGGCGCAGCTTGTAGCTCACCGCCTCATCCACATCGCGGAACTGGCGCGCCCTGCCGTCCTCCTGCGTCGTGCCGTCCTCCTGCGCCAGGAGCTCCGGCTGCGCTACGTCCTGCTTCTGGGCGTGCCAAAAGCCGAGCAGCAGGTCTACGATCTCGGCCAGCACATCCACGCGGCGCTGCGGCAGTTCCGCCCCGTGATATTTGTAAACCTGCACCAGGGCCGAGCAAAAGAGCGGCGTGCCGGCGATCGCGCTCAGGTTGGGGCTGGCCAGGATCGTGCGCCCCAGGCGTTCGCTGTCGGCGGCGCGCTTTTCCGCTTCGGCCTCCAGCAGCCAGAACAGGTTGGCGATCAACTGCCGGATGCCCTCCGGCCTGAGCGGCTGCACCTCGGCCAGCGCCAGGGACGCCGCGCTCAACTGCAGGCGCACGTCACTCTCGTAGCCCTTGGGGCGCGACGACAGGCCGATGCGGTTGCCTCGGTCGCCGTAGCGCCGGATGAACGCGCTCACGTGCTGCGCCACCTCCACGCGGTGGGTCGAGACCTCGTCCAGCCCGTCCAGCAGCACCAGGCAGTTTCCCTCCTCCAGGCGGCGGTCGAAGAAATCCGCCGGCGCGCCCAGGCGCTCCCCATCGCGTAATTGTTGGTCGAAAAAGGCGACCAGCGACCCCGGGCAGGGTTCGCAAAAGCGTTGGCGGTTTTCGTTCAAAAAGACGCCGAAATTGCGCAGGCGGATCAAGATCGGCAGCAGCGGCGCGCCCGGCCAGTTCAAATCCTGCCGCGCCCGCCCCTCGGCGAAGGCCAGCGCCGCCCGCCTGAGCAGCGTCGTCTTGCCGCTGCCCGGGCCGCCGATCAAGATCCAGCGTGCATAGCGGTTGAACAAAACGTCGAAGCCCACCGGCGGCGCGGCTTCTTCTTCAGAGCCTGCTTCTGCCGGCCTGGTTGAGCCGCGGCGCGCCTTCTCGGCCTTTTGCCGCGCCTCTTGTTCGGCGCGCTCGTCTTTGAGCGTGAGCGGCACAAAGACCGTCTTCAACTCGGCCTCGGTCGCCTGGCCGGCCCGCTTGCGGATCAGCGGCAGCAGCAGGCGTCCCCAGCGCTGGCGGCAGGCGGCCAGGTATTTCTCCAGCGCCCCCTGGTCGTCGGCGCTCAAGCGGCGCTCGCCGGCCATCTGCTCCAGCAGCGAGGCGGCGCGTTCGGCCGCCTCCGCCGCCCGGCTGACCTGCTCCGCCAGGCCGCTCAACAGCCCGCGCCCGGCCAGGCTGTCGGCGTAAGCGATCAGGCGGGCGTAGGCCTCTTGCCCGCTCAATTGGCGGCGCAAATGGAACAAGCAGCGCGCCAGCAGCCGGCGCTGTCCCTCCTCCAGGCCCAGGCCCTTGAGCAGCCGCGCCGGGATGAGCGCCTCTTCGGGCTGCGCCATCTCCACCGCGCACGCCGCCAGCAGTTCATACACCTCCGGCGGGCGTTGGCTGAACTTGCTCGCCAGCGCCAGTCTTTCGGCCGGCTCGCTCAGTTCCTCCAGCGCCCTGTCCAGCGCCGCACCCACCGCCTGGCGCAGCGCCTCCTCGGATTGGGCCTGCTTCAAGTCGCGGTACAGCCACTCCTTGAACGCCTCGTCCAGCGGCCCTACCCCCGCCTCGACCGCCTTGCCGATCAAACTCTCGCCGATCTTCCCCAGCGCGCCCCCCAGCGCTGCTGCTACTGCTGCTTCGATCATGGTCATCCTCGCTATCTTACCCTTGGCGCTGCCGTTTGCATTTTCACCGCTGAGACCGCCGAGAACCTTGAGAATGCCGAGAAAACCATTTCAAACTCTGCGCTCTCCGCGTTCTCCGCGGTGAGACTCTTTTGCCTTTAGCGCCGGAACACCGGAAAATCCACCGCCGCACTGCGCCGCGCGACCGACTGCTCCGAGAGCGGGCCGGGGGCGCTCCAATCCGCCGCGTCGTACACATCCATCTCCGGGGGCAGCCCGGCGTGCATCGTCTGCATCAAGCGGTACAGCATCAAATAATCCATCCCGCCATGCCCGCCCAACCGGATCGCCTGCTCGCCCTGCTCCTTCCACAGCGGGTCTTCCCAGGCGGCGCGGTAGTTGTCAACGTTGAGCCATTCTTCCTCCGACTGACTCGCCTCGTCCAGGTACAGGCGCGGCGGATAATCGCGGAACGTCCCCTTAGTCCCGCTGACCAGGAAGATGCGGTCGTACGGGCGCGGCGTGACCACATCGTGCTGCAAGACGATCGTCCGTCCCTGCCGTGTACGGATCAGGCTGACGTTCATGTCCCCGCACACGTACCCCTCTTGCTGCCGGGGATCGTCGGCCGGGATGTGGCGGGCGCGGTACTCCGACAGCCCCGCCTCGCGGCTGCTCATCGAAACCAGGTAGTCGAAGGCGTCCTCTCCCCCGATGTCGAAGCACTGCGCCACCGGCCCCAGCCCGTGGGTGGGATACAGGTTGCGGTTGGAGCGGATGTGCGCCTGCCGCCGCCACTGCTGGTATTGCAAGAGATAACTGCGCAGGTTGTGGATGTAGGCGCACTCGGCGTGGGTCAGCGAGCCGAGCAGGCCCGCCGCGCACATCCGCTTGACCAGCATCTCCCAGTAGCCGTAGCAGCAGTTTTCCAGCATGATGCAGTGACGGCGGGTGCGCTCCGAGGTCTCGACCAGTTGCCAGCATTCCTCCAGCGTCACCGCCGCCGGCACCTCGACTGCGGCGTGCTTGCCGGCCTCCATCACCTCCAGCGCCAGGGGGGTGTGCGTCTCCCAGGAGGTCGCCACGATGACCAGGTCTAAATCGTGTTCGAGCAGTTTTTGCCCGCAGTTCGCCCCGGTGTAATAGGCCGGCGGATCGTCCGCCAGCTTAGGCTTGAGCGCCTCGATCATCTCCTGGCGCGCATCCGCCACCGCCGCGAGCTGCACGCCCTCGCAGGCGCGCAGCTCGCCGAGCAAAAACTGGCCGCGTCCGCCAGCGCCGATCAGTCCTACCCGCGCCGGCGCCCGGCGCTCGAAAGGTACGCCGTGCATGCTCTTCCCGCCGGCGCTTGAAGGTTGTAAGTTGGTTGGTTCAGTCATGGGTTGTGTCCAGGTTGGTTGAAATCAGGTGAATTGGGAGGGTGGAGGTTTGGCTGCGCCATCAGGCATCAGGCGTCAGGCATCCTGAGCTTGTCGAAGGATTGCCGGAGGATTGCCGGAGGATTGCCGGAGGCGCTTCGACAAGCTCAGCGCGCCTGTCCGGAGGCATCCTGAGCCTGTCGAAGGATGGTCGAAGGATTGCCGGTGGTAGAAGCGCTTCGACAAGCTCAGCGCGCCTGCCGAGGAG
>CAIQJJ010000195.1 GCA_903872065.1 uncultured Anaerolineales bacterium
CCCTCCGCCGGCGCGATGAATTCCTGGTAGCGCCAGTTCGTCTGCCAGGAGGCAATCGCCGAGTGCGTCACTGCGAAGGCTGGCGTAGCGATCGTCACGCCGCCGTCGTGATTGTAGGCAAAAGTCGTATTTGAAAAACTGGCCACTCCACCCACGTAGGCGCCCAGGTTGGCGTTCTGGTAGAACAGACTGCTGCGCACATTGGCCGCCGTATCCATCACCGCCAGGGCGTTGGAGTCTCCCAGGCCGGCGCCGGCGACAATCGCATGATCCAGGTCGGCAAAGGAATTTGGATCATTGTGTCCGCCGATGGTCAGCCCCGACCAATTGCCGGGCCAGGGCGCCAGCGCATTGTTTCCGCTGTGGGAGGTGAAGACGACCGGCGCTTGGGACGCGCCGGCGGCCTGCAGCGAACCTGTTACGTCAATGCCGGTTGCATCAGCAAAGCGCACCATCGTCCCGGCCTGGATGGTAAGGGTAACGCCGGATTGAATATTGATGCTGTTATCATGCACAATGTATGGCCCGGCGCAGGCGCTCCAGACGGTGTCAGTGATCACCCACACCCCGCCGTAGAAATCGAGCGGGCCGCTGGTGTTCAAACTAATCCAGTTTGCCCCCCAGGCCTCCCCGCTCACGGCGCGGAGCTCATCAATCGCGCAGGGCTGGCTGCCGGCGCGGTAAGCGGCAAAGACCTGTCCGCCGCTGGTAACGCCGAACGTGGGGGTGACGCTTCCCAGGGTGGCGCTGATCTCAACCGGCGTACCGTCCGCCACGCGCAAATTGTAATGGTCGTAGACGCTGATCGTGATCGGCAGCGTCTCAGAGAAGGCGGCCATCGGGCGATCCAGATCGACCATCGTCATAAAAGGCTCTTCCGGCCCGCGCGTCACAATCTGGGCGCTGGCCTGCAAAGCCGGGTTGGCCTGCCCTGCCGCTTGCAGGGTGGCGGTTTGCAGCGCATAAGAGGGGACATCCACCGGCACAGTCACACGCACGCGCAGCGCGGCGGATTGCATAGGGGGAATGGGACCCAGGGTGTTGATCGGGCTGCCCGCCAGGTCAATCACCTGCGCCGGCCAGCCGCTGGCGAGGCTCAGATCAAAAGTCTCAGAGATGGCGCTGCGGTTGGTCAGCGCCAAATCGTATTCCAGGGCATCGCCCGGCGCGGCGCGATTGTCCAGGCCGGGCGAGGTAAACCAGGCGCGATCGGGCAGGTTCGTCCCGGCGGCCCAGGCGACCATGTTTTCCGCCAGGGAACGCGCTTCGGGATCGCTGCGATCGCGCTCATGGTAGTTGCCGCCGAAGACAACGATCCGCCCGCTGCCCTCGACGCCCTCCAGCGTTTGCAGCACCGCCCCTTGCGGGCCAGAGGCGACGGTGTACCCTCCATTGAGGCTGATATAAAAGCGATCTTGTCCCCAGGGCAGGTTGCTGATGGCCCAATTCGCATTCGGAGCGACCGCCAGCGGGTGCGCCGGGTCCGTCCAGGTGAGATCGGCAGGATTCCAGCCTTCGCCGCTCTTGCCGTTGGCATCCGCCACACCAAGCAGGCTGCGGATGTAGTGATCCTGCGGATCGTCGTTCCACATGCCGTAGCCGAGCATGGCGGCATAGCCCTTGCCGGCCTGGAACCAGGAGTATAAGTTGGTCAGCGTGCCGCCGCCGGTGGTGTGGATGGCCAGGATGACATCATAATCGGCGTATTCGGCGATCACATCCGGGTAGCCGGTGTTGTCCGAACGATACTCCACCCCGTGGCCGCGCCCGCTGAGGTATTCGCGCAGCGAGGCGGGAAAAGCGGATTCTTCATAGTCATCGTAAACCAGGATGCGCAGAGGCGTGACCTGGTTGCAGACAGAGGCCTGCTGGGCGTGCGCCTGGATTTCGCCGGCGCTCAGCGCGCCGGCGTAGATTTTGACCTCATCCAGCGCGCCCCACAGAGGAAACTCTTGCGAGGTGCTGCGCCGTCCGACGAAGAGCGGTGTGCTGGAGGTCGAAACCAGGGCGGCCGCCCCCAGCGGATCAGAAGCGATCAACTGGCCGTCGAGGTAAATGCTGGCGGCGCTTCCCTGGCGCACCACTGCCAGGTGATACCAATGCCCGGCGACGAGGTTTTGCCTTGGGCTTTCCAGGGCAATGTGATTGACGCCATCGTTGTTGAAAAACCGGAAGGCGTTGTGGGAGAGCGAGGCGACGCCCCAGCCCTGGGTTGTGCAATCCTGGCCGCCGCATTTTTCGAGGATCGCCTGCTCATGCGAATAAGAAGGCGGGCTGTCATAACGCAGCAGCAGTTCGATGGAATAATCGTTGGCGGCAAAATCGAAGGCGGCGTCGCTGCCGGGGCGCTGGAAATACTCGCCAGCGTTGTCGGCAAAATAGGCCGCCTCTCCCTGGCAGCCGGGGATAAACTGGGCCGGCGGGCCGCTGGTTTGCAAATCGTAGCCGTCCGCGTCGTCGGTCAGCGCGCCATCGAAGCTCCACCAGGCGAGCAGGGCCGCGGCGGCGTTCGGGGCGGGGACAGCGGCGGACTGCACCGGCGAGGCGATCAAAAGCCCCATTAAAAGAATTGCGGCCAGAACGCTCAAAAAAGCGCTCTGCCGCATGGGAAGGCGCGCGCAAAGTGCGCGAAAATAAAAGCTTGTAGACATAAAGAACCTCCGAGAAAGTCAAATAAACTTCGGCAGCGTTCGATCAACCCCTGTTTCATATTATATAATGAATTGATGATGAGAGTCAAATTAACAAAAGGCACGACCAACTGAAGCCTCGACTCCAGCAGCCCGCGCGCCCCCGACCTGGAGTCGAGGCTTTTAGCCGGTTCGCCAGGCGTACTTTAATCCCTCGACCAGCGGCGGATGGCCCACAGGGCAAAAGCCAGGACAAACCAGGCGATCACCTGCGGGACACGCCAGCCGCCCGGCCACAATGGACTATCGCCGCGAAAGGCTTCGAGGAAAAGGCGCGCCGCCGCGGAGAGGGCGACAAACCACAGGAAATTGACCCCCGCTTGCCGCGGCCGCAAAAGCCGGAAATAGATGATCGCCAAAATGAGCAGGGCCAGCAGGGTCTCATAGCCCTGCGCTGGGTGGCGGTACTCGTTCCACAGGTAGATCGCCCAGGGATAGCCCTTCAGCGGCGCGCCGAAAGCGTCCCCACTGAAGAAATGGGAAAGCCCCAGGGACGCCATGAAGACAGCCGCGCCGGGGGCCAGGACGTCCAACATGGAACGCAGTGGCAGTTTGCGCCGGGCGCCGTAGAGCGTTGCCGCCAGCGCGCCGGCCAGCAGCCCTTCGGGAAGCGCCAGGGTAGTGAAATTGAGCGCCAACAGGCTGAGCGGGTCGGCCAGGTAAACGTTGAGGTAGCGCGCCGCGTAGGCGAGGCGGGCGCCGATCACGCCGCCCGCCAGGCCGATCAGCAGCAGATTGCCGGCCTGGTCAGCAGCGATCCCCCGGCGGGGCGCTTCTTTTTCGACCAGGATCGTCGCCAGCCAGACGCCGATCAAGAGCATCAGGGGCGGCAGTTGCAGCAAGAGGGGGCCTAACTGGAGATAGGGAAACATCAGCGCCCCTCCTGCAATAGCTCTTCAATCTTGGTCTGGATCATGGACTCGTTCATCAGCCCGCCGACCGCAACGCTACGAATGACGCCATCCCGCCCGATGAAGAAAGAGGCCGGCAGCGCCGCCAACGCATAGCGCCGGCTGACCGCCCCATCGCGGTCATACACGATCGGGAACGTCAGACCGTTCTCTTGCACAAAGGCGGCCGCGTTTTGTTCGCTGTCCTGGTAGGTGGCGTTGACGCCCAAGATGATCACCCCCTGATCCTTGTACAATTGATAGGCCCTTTCAAGCGCCGGCGCTTCGGCGCGGCAGGGCAAACACCAAGAGGCCCACAGGTTGAGCAAAACAACCTTCCCGCGCAGATCGGATAAAGTAATCTGCCCGCCGCCGGCCACTTCCAGGGTGAAATCGGGCGCCAGGAAGCCGGGGCGCGGGGCCGGCTGCTCGCCGGCGACTCTCTCCGCCGGCAGGCGCGAGGCAATGATCCAGCCGGCGGAAAGGAGCAGAATCACGATCGAGAAAGCGGCCGGGGCGCGGTTCAATGTGGAGAGCGAAAAAGAATCTCTCAACCTTTGCGCGGTGAACCAGGGAAATTTTTGCACGAAACGGCGCTCCTCAATGCTGTTGGTACCAATAGACGACGGAGGAGAAATTGGCCGCGATTTCGTCAAACTCGCCGTGATGCACCGTAACGCGCAGCGAACGCTGAAACGGGATGCCCTCAGGATGAAAGCGGTATTGGCTCAAGCGCATCGGCTTCAGCCCGCTGAAAAGCGCACTGCCGAGCATCCCCATGCGGTTGAACGTCTTGACCGTCAACCCGTGATAGGGGGCGCAAAACTCGGTTTGGCTGCGGGATTTGGTCTTGGTGTAATACCAGGCCCCCTGATAATAATCTTCCAAACCGGTGTACTCCAGGCGCGGCTCGGTTTCGCCGTCCACGTAGAATTTGGTGTTGCCCTCCAGAAAGGCATAGCCGGCCTTTTTATCCGCACCGGCGGTGTTCAAGACGACGCCCACATAATGGCCGGGGCGCTCCTTGAGTCCCATGCTGGGCGTATCCAACATCAGGTAAGGCTGGCCGCGCCTGCAGGGGGTCTCGGCGCGGAAGCTGGCGTGGAAATAGGCCTGGTTTTCCAGGCAGTCCGGCGAGGGATATTGCAGATAAGTAACCGCGCCGTAAAAAGCCGGAATCCACAATTTCTCGTTTTTGTTCAGCAAGACCACGCGCGCCTTCTTGCGGAAGGGCATGTGAAACTGGCAGACATACCCGCCGGCGGTCATCATCAAATAGCGGGACATGTAATGTTTGTATTCGCCAAAGCCCACGCCAAAGAAATCGCCCAGCGGCGCATTGACGGAGGGGAAGGCCTCGTCGTCGTAAAAGACTTGCAGCCAGACATTTTGCAGCAAGGAAGGGAACTTATCGAAGGCCAGGATGCTCTGCAGCGCCTGGCGATTGCGCAGCAAATCCCGCGCCGTCACCTTACCGCCGGCGAGGTTGAAGTCCATCCCTGGCATGGCGGTGCACCAGAAGTTGATCATCTTGCCTGGGCCGTGGATTTCATCGAAAGCCCAACTGCCTTGAGGCGGGATCGGCACATTGTCGCGGTGCATCTCGTTGGCAAATTCTTTCCAGGAGGGCAGCAGCGCGCCGATCGGGCGGTCATGCC
>CAIQJJ010000196.1 GCA_903872065.1 uncultured Anaerolineales bacterium
CAAAGCCCTGGAAGAAGCCGCTTGATATATGGCTTTATAATATTTCCATGTCGATTCCCCCGACTGTTTTAACTCGACGGTAGCAATGTAAGGCGGATTTCCAACCACCACGTCAAAACCAGGGTTATCTTTCAGCACGATCTGTTGACGGCTGGCGGGGGTGGAGCCAAAAAATACTTCGGGGAATTCCAGTTCCCAATGGAAGAAATGCCTGTCTTTTGCCGCTTGCATGGCAATCTCCGCCAGCTTTTGGTCGGCGGCGCTCAACCTGGGCCGGGCGGCGGGGTCTTGCAGCCAGGCGGTATGCCTTTCATCGCGCAAGAATTGCAAGACGGGCTGGCTCGCTTTGCTATCGGGGTTGCCAAACCAGCGGCTGGTGTAGACATCCAAAATGCGCCGGTAAGGGGCCAGGGCGTCAGCCGCCTTGTGAAACTCGGCGCGGCTCTTGCGCACCTGGTCGGCGGTGGTGTCGGGCAGTTCGCCAATCTGGCGCATGAGGTCCACCGCCAGCATCACGCCGGCAAACTGGCTGCCCATCAGCCCGGCCAGCATGGGAATCTCCAGGCGGTCTTTCTCGGCGGCCATCTCCAGGGCGGCGCGCACTTCTTCGATGCGCGCCCCGATCAGCGAATTGCCCTGCTTGAGGTGATGGTCGAGGAATGAGAGCGGCGCGCCCAGGGTGAAGCAGTGCAGCCACAGGCTGACCTTGGCCAGTTCCACCGCCATGCGGTTGAGGTCTACGCCGTAAATGCAGCGCTTCAGCACGTGGCGTTTGAGCAGGTTGACATCCGTCAGGCGGGCGGGGTCAATGGCGATCCCCTGGCGCTGCATCTCTTCCAGGATGGTCAGGCGGGTGCGCGCCAGGGCGTGCGCGATAGGGTTGTGGGGGAAGGCGTTGAGGAAAGCCAACATGCGGTCGGTGATGAAATCCACCGCCTCCACCAGGAAATGCCCACTGCCCATAGCCGGGTCGAGAAGGCGCAGGTCGAAGAAATCATCCACCACGGCCTGGTTTTCGGGGGTATTGAAGGTCTTCTTGGGATCGTCGCCGGACTGGCCGATTTTGACGAACTGCGCCTGGCGCTGCACCGCCAGGGAATAAGCCCTTTGCGCCTGGCGCAGCCGCGGGCGCAGGCTCTCGAACTTTTCATCCAGGGCCGGCCCCACCGTGCTGCGCACGATGTATTTGACGATATAGTCCGGCGTATAATAGCTGCCGGTGGCCTTACGCTCGGCGCGGTCATTTTCCAGGTACACCGCGCCGCGCGGCAGAGTCCATTCGGGGGCGTTCTTGCTGCGCCCCTTGCGCAGGATGGCGCGTTGACTGCGCTGCGCTTCAGCGTAGGAGATGATTTCCTCGGTCTTCTTGCCGCGCGTCACGGCCATTTTTTCATCCGCCAGGCGCAGTTTGAACTCCAGCAGACCTTCGTAAATCGAGCCAAGCTGCTGCACACCCAGGGACTTGTAATCAATCATCACCAGGTCGCCGCGCCGGGCGTCAATGTCGCGCGCCAGGCGATCCAGCCCCAGGGCCAGGGCGCGGTCGGGGATTTTGTGAGCGGCCAGAAAACGCGCATTGGCGGCATCCGGATTGTCTTCCGAGGGGTGCGGGAGGGTCACAAACAAACCGCCGTTGTAGGTCGGCACATTGACGCTGCTCTCCCCCAGGTCAATGACGTGGAAGAGGTGAAAAAGCCGGTCATACAGTTCATAGGAATCCATCCGGTAAGCCTGCTTCAGCTTGCTTTCGACCTCGTCGCTGATCGAACCGGCCCTTTCGGCGATCTCCTTTTTCAAGCGGGACAAACTGATCTCCCAATAGCCGCGCACTTCGGAGGCCGGCAGCAGGTTGCGCGCCTCGGCGTAAAACAAGAAGAGCAAACGATAGAGGAAGGTCAGCGTACCGTAAAAAGTATCTTGCAGTTTTTGCTCGCGTCCGGCGGGCGGCAGGTCGAGCAGCGCCGGCGCGCCGCCCATGGAGGCGATGAATCCTTCGGCGAAATGAGGAAAGATGTCTTCAAAGACGCGCTCTTTCAGGCGGGTTTCCAACTGACGGGAATATTGGCTGCATTCTTCCAGCAGCCAGGCGAGGAACGACTCGGTCGTCGCCCCCGGCCCACCTCCTCTCAAGAGAGGGGAGAAGGCGGAACAGCGAAAGAACAGCCAGAAGTAGCGAAAAGCCAGGCCTGGATCAGGGCTGGACAGCGCCTCCTCCAGGTCAATTTCGTAATAGTTGGCGGCGCGCGAATGGGCGCGGCGGGTATAAAGCCGCCAGAACTTGCCGTTCGTGACAATCGCCCATTCGGGGTTGGCCTCATTCTCCAAAACGCTGATCACCCGCGAGCCGGGGTTTTCGCTCGCATAGGTTGGATCGCGCGTGTCATCCACCAGGCCGTCCAGGTTGCGATCCCAGGCGTAGGCATTGCAGCAGGCGATCGGTTGATCCGGCCGGTCGGGGGCGAACAACAGGTAGTCCGGCGTCTGAGAGCGTTCGCCGCCTGAAGCGCCGGGCTGGACACGGAAGCCCAACGCCTGCAGGGAGGGCAAGATCAAGGCGCTGCGGGCTTTGTCGGCCGGCTGGCTGCTCCATAGGACGCGGGGGTCGTTGAGCAGTTGTTCAAAATCGCGCCGCGATGGCTGCGAAGACTCGGCCCATTCGGGCGTGTCTTTCAAACGCTCGTTGAGATAATAATCGGAAAACAAGGCGCGGTTGTTGAAAAAGGGTTCAGCCCACTCGGCGATGTCATAAGCCGAACACAATTTCTCCAGTTGATAGTCTGCATCGGCTTCGGTATAGGTAAAGCGGCGCAGCACGCGCAGCGCGACGACATCCGGGTTGGCGCGCCGGAGGCTCAAAATCCGCGGGCGATTGGTTTTCAAGCCGATGGCGGTGGTTTGGGCAGACTGCGGCGTCCCCAACTCCGCCGGGTTGATCAAAACAAAGTCCAGGCGGTCATAATCGGTGGTCAACACCAAGAGAAAAATGCCGGCGCGGCGCTTGAAAGCCTGGGCCAGCTTATGGGTATTGGCCACGGTGATGTGTTTGAGTTCGATCAGGTAAACCTGCAAAGCGCCCTGTTCCTGATCGGCGATGCGCTCGATCTGTGTGATTTCTCTGGCCAGCGAATCGAGCGCCATCGCTTGCGCGGTCTGCTTGAGCCGCGCCGCGGTGTTATATCCCAGGCTGGCAAAGAGGGCCGCGATCGCGTCTGCATTGGCCAGGGGTTGAAGGTCGGCAATTTTTAGATCAAGGTCTTGTTTGAGCATAATCCGTCCACGTTGATGATCATTATCAACTTTTCCCTTTTCCTTGTCAAGCAAATCGGGGATCAGGGGGGAGTCGCCCGTATGCTGTAGCGTCCGCCGTACCGTCCGCCGGTTCAAACCGGCGGTTGGTATGGGAAACACGTTGAAACGTGTTGGGGCTGGCGGAGGTAGAATGGGGGACGGGAGAGGCGCTTCGACAAGCTCACGCTTCGACAAGCTCAGCGCGCCTGGGAGGTAGGCATCCAGGCATCCTGAGCCCGTTGCGCGCGTAGGGGCGAAGCATACGGCAGGATCTCTTGTCCAGGGGACGATGCCTTAATGCCGTATGCTTCGCCCTGTCCCGTTGGAACGAGGCGCCATCCAGGGGATGATGTTCCGGGGTGAGGGCGAAGACCGTCCAATAGACCGCGTCCCGGAGGGGAGGGGGGACGTGCGATGGGATGAGGATGGGCGTAGGGGCGCAGGGGGTGATCGCAAAGGGCCGATGTTTGGACGATGCCCCCTGCGCCCTTGCCGCGGTGGAATCGTGCGCGCGGCGGGAAGGGCGCAGGGGGATCGGGGAAAAGGAGTGTATGGGAGATTCACCCCTGCGCCCCTACGCACAACCGGGGTGTATGGGTGAGGCATCCTTCTCCGCCGGTTCAAACCGGCGGTTGCTATGGGAAACACGTTGGAAAACGTGTTTTGGCTGGCGGAGGTAGAAATGGGGGGGAGAGGCGCTTCGACAAGCTCAGCGCGCCTGGGAGGTGGGATCACGCTTCGACAGGCTCAGCGCGCCTGGGAGGTAGGCATTCAGGCATCCAGGCATCCTGAGCTTGTCGAAGGATAGTCGAAGCATTGTCGAAGGATTGCCGAGGGGGAGGGTATAATATCGTTCTGGTGAATACTTTCATGCGTTTGAACTGCCCAGCAGGAGAATGACCCGATGCAACCCACTGCCCTCAACTGTCCCAACTGCGGCGGGCCGCTGACTATTGGTCCGCGCAGCCGTTACACTGTTTGCCTGTATTGCAATTCCAGCATCCGCCTGGAGGCCGGCGAAGGGCAAGGGGAATCGGAAGCATTTATCCCCGTGGTGCAGGATGTTTCCCATGAAATCGGTGAGAAGGTCAAGCAGTTGATCCTGGACGGAAAACGCGCTGAGGCGATCCAGTATTACAGTGAGCAAACCGGGATGAGCCGCGCCGAGGCGGAAGCCGCGGTCAACCAACTGACCGTTCCCCTGGTATACCGCCTGACGCGCCAGGTAACGATTAGCTGGTGGGCGGTGATTGTGTTCCCGCTGGCGCTGCTGCCGCTGGCCGGCGGGCTGGGTTGGTCGCTCGGACAAATGCTGGCGGGCGAATGGGGCTTTGTCTTCCTGGCGCTGCCGCTGGCCGCCTTCACCTGGCTGCATTTGAACTGGACTGCGCCCAAACTGGTCTCTACCTGGGTGGCGGCGCGCGGCGCGGCGGGACGGGCGCGCGTTCTCAAAACCGCTGTCATCCGTCCCGAATTTCGCCCCGGCGGGACGCTGATCAGCGTGCTGCTCGAAATCCAGCCGGCGCAGGGCGGAGAGCCTTTCCGCGATGAGGAAACCTGGCTGGTCAAGAACGAGTCGCTGCCCAAAGTGGTCGCCGGCAACCTGCTCGCCGTGCGTTACGAAGCGCTCTCCCGCGACCGCGTCTTTCCATTGTCGCCCATCACCGTCTTAGAAGAAGATAGCTCACTTCCCAAAAGGTAAACGACGATGCGCAGTGAAGCAGAAATGTTCGATTTGATTCTCAATACGGCGCGGGCCGATGAACGCGTCCGCGCCGTCATTCTCAACGGCTCGCGCGCCAATCCCAACGCGCCGCGCGACCCTTTCCAGGATTTCGATATTGTCTATCTCGTGACCGAGGTGGCTTCTTTCCGCCAGGATCATTCCTGGATTGACTGCTTTGGGGAGCGGATGATCTTGCAACTGCCGGATGAGATGGTGGATCCGCCGCCCGCCAGCGACGGCAGCTTTGCCTATCTGATCCAGTTTGCAGATGGCAACCGGATTGATCTGGGGCTTTTCCCACTGGCAAAACTGGCCGAACTGGGCCAGGACAGTGAGAGTATCTTGCTGCTCGATAAGGACGGGATTCTCCCGCCTTTCCCGCCGGCCAGCGACCGCGATTACCTGCCCAAGCCGCCCAGCGCCAAAGATTATTTTGACTGCTGCAACGAATTTTGGTGGGTTTGCCCTTATGTGGCCAAGGGGTTGTGGCGCGAGGAACTGCCCTACGCCAGGGTCATGCTCGATCAGATCGTGCGGGCGCAGCTTATGAAAATGCTGACCTGGTACATCGGCGTCCAAACGCAGTTCGCGGTCAGCCCGGGCAAGATGGGCAAATATTTCAAACGCTATCTGACGCCTGAGGTATGGGCGATGCTGGAAGGCACTTACGCCGACGCCAGTTATGAGCATACCTGGCAGGCGCTGGAGCAAATGGGCGTTCTGTTCCGCATGACCGCGGGGGCGGTAGCGGAGCATTTTGGCTATGAGTACCCGGCCGGCGATGACGCCAGGGTCTCGGCGCACTTGAAGCACGTGCGGCGGCTGCCGCGCGACGCGAAGGTGATTTACGATTAAGGGCAAAGTTTTCCTGGCCTTTTGGCCCTTGGGCTTTGCGCTCAGCGTGTATGCGCTGTTCTGCGCCGTTCTCTTGCAAGACGGCCTGCGCTTGAGCGGCGGACACCTGGGCTATCCGCTGGACGACACGTACATCCACGCCGCCATGGCGCGGCATTTTGTGCAGCAGGGGGTGTGGGGCGTCACCCAGGAGGGATTCACTTCCAGCACCTCTTCGCCCTTGTGGACGCTGCTGCTGGCGCTGGCCTACCGCCTGGGCGGGGTCAACGAGTGGGCGCCGCTGGCGCTCAACCTGGTCTGCGGCGGTCTGGTGGTCGGGTTGTGCTTCTTCCTGCTGCGCCAGGCGGCGCACGGCTGGCGGCTGGCGATCTTGTTAAGCGCCAGCATCGTCTTGACCCCGCTGCCCATCCTGGCGTTGAGCGGCATGGAGCATACTCTGCACAGCCTGCTGACGATCTGGTTTCTCTGGGAGGCGGCGGCGTATTTGAGCGACCCAACGAGGGCCCCCCGCCGGCTCTGGCTGCTGGCGGCCCTGCTCTGCGCCACGCGCTACGAAGGGCTGTTCCTGGCGGGCCTGGTCAGCCTGGCGCTGTGCGCGGCGCGGCGCTGGCGGGCGGCGTTCCTGTTGGGCGCGGCGGGGGTCTCCCTGGTCAGCCTGTACGGATTGATCGCCCTCAGCCAGGGATGGGAGTTCTTGCCAAATGGGGTCTGGTTGAAGGGCAATACGCCGGCGGCCTGGCAAGGGACAGCGAATTTCTGGTCGCGCTTTACAGACAATTGGACGAGCGCGCCGCACCTGCCCTGGCTGGCGGCGGCGGGCCTGTTCGTCTTCGCCTGGGGTGAGCAGCGCGGCCTGGGCGGCAAAAAAGAACGTTATCGGATGGGTTTGTGGCTGGCCGCCGTCCTGCTGCACCTGCAATTCGCCAGTGTGGGCTGGTTCTATCGCTACGAGGGCTATCTGATCCTGGCCGGCTGCGTCCTGCTGGCGGAACTGCTCGCCCGCCTGCTCGACTCGCTGGCAGAAAGCGGCTGGTTGGCCAGGGCTGCGGCGCTGGCGGCGCTCGCCGGGGCGGCGTGGCTCTGCCTGGGGCCGCTGGCCGGGCGGACGCAGCGGGCGCTGCGCGACTATCCCCTGGCGGTCAAGAACATCTACGAACAGCAGTACCAGATGGGGCTTTTCGTCCAACGCTATTACCAGGGCAAAGCGGTCGCCGCCAATGACATCGGGGCGATCAATTACCTGGCGGACCTCAAGCTGCTGGATTTGTACGGCCTGGGCAGCCTGGAGGTGGCGCAGGCCAAGCGCCGCGGCGAGTTCGACCGTGAACAGGTGCGCGCCCTGGGGCGCGCCCACCAGGTGGAGATCATCATTATTTACAATACCTGGTTCGAGGGCAAGATTCCAGAGGAGTGGCAAGAGGTCGGGCAGTGGCAGATCTCCGACAATGTGGTCTGCGGCAGCGACACGGTGTCTTTTTACGCGCCGGATGCCAGCCGGCGGGAGGAGATCCGCGCTCAGTTGGAGGAGTTTGGGGGAAGTGAGGAGTGGAGAGTGGAGAGTGGAGAGTGGAGAGTGGAGAGTGGAGAGTGGAGAGTGGGGAGTGGG
>CAIQJJ010000197.1 GCA_903872065.1 uncultured Anaerolineales bacterium
CGCATATTGGCGGTCGCGTGCATAGTCAGCGTTGGTTTCATCCGGCATATAGACCTCCTGTCCTCTACAATGGATCAGACAATTTCTTTAAGTCTATCTGAAAGCGCCCAAAGAGTCAATTTAATCCCCCAACCCACCTACCCCCAATCCCCTCCTCTTGACACCTACCCGCTCTATGCTATCATTGTCCTGAAAATAATCTCACCTCTGAAAATATTCCCGCATCTTCTCCACTCTCCACTCTCCACTCTCCACTCTCCACTCTCCACTTCCCACTTCCCACTTCTCCCCCCATGCCCCGCCTCCTCCCCAACGAAACCCTCCGCCTCCTGGTCAAAGTCAGCAAACTCTACTACGAAGACGGCCTCAACCAGGATGAAATCCTCGCCCGCTTGAACCTCTCGCGCTCCAAAGTCTCGCGCCTCCTCCACCAGGCCCGCCAGGAGGGGATCGTCCAAATCAGCATTGTCTCCCCGCCGCGCCTCTTTGCTAACCTCGAAAGCCGCCTGGAGAGCCGCTTCGGCTTGTACGAGGCGCTCGTCGTCGAGTCCCACCCCGGCGACTCGCAAGAGACCGTCAGCCGCATCATCGGCGCCGCCGCCGCCGACTACCTGGCGCGCGCCCTGCGCGAGAAGATGACCATCGGCGTTTCTTGGGGTTCGACGCTCAAAAACATGACCGAGGCCCTGGCGCCGCAGCAGCTTCCCGATGTCCAGGTCGTGCAGATCATCGGCGGGCTGGGCCTGCCCGAAGCCGAAGTCCACGCCACCGAACTGTGCCGGCGCATGGCGCGCGCCCTCAACTGCCGCCTGACCTTGCTGCCCGCGCCCGGCATCGTCGCCAGCCGCGCCGCCTGCCAGGCCCTGTTGGCGGATAGCTACATCCAGCGCGCCGTCGAGATGTTCTCTCGCCTCGACCTCGCCCTGGTCGGCGTCGGCGCGCCCACACCCCATTCGGTCGTCCTGCGTGACAGCGCCATCATCAACCCCGCCGAACTGGCGGATTTGCTGCAAAGGGGCGCGGTGGGCGACATCGCCCTGCGCTTTTTCGACCGCCAGGGGCGGCCCGTCAGGGGCGAGATGGACGAACGCATCATTGGCATCCGGCTCGAACAATTACAGCGCGTCCCGCGCGTGGTGGGCGTCTCTGGCGGGCCGGAAAAGTTCGCTGCCTTGCACGGCGCCCTGCATGGCAAATTGATTAACGTGCTGATCACCGATTCGCTCAGCGCGCAAAAGTTATTGGACAGCGATAGACAGGAAGGAGACCCTCGATGAAAATTCTCATGATTGGCGGCACCGGCCTGATCAGTTCTGCCTGCGCGGAACTGGCCTTGCAGCGCGGCCACGAACTATTTTTGCTCACCCGCGGCAAGTCAGCCCGCTACCCCATCCCGGCCGGCGCAACCCTGATCCAGGGCGATATCCGCAGCGACCCGCCGGGCGTGGCGCGCCTGTTGGAAAAATACAGCTTCGACTCGGTGGTAGATTGGGTCGCCTTCACCCCGCAGCACATCGAAGCCGACCTCCAGGTCTTTGCCGGCAAGACCGCCCAGTTTGTCTTCATTAGCTCGGCCAGCGTTTACCAGAAGCCCTCCACCCACTATTGGATCACCGAGTCGACGCCGCTTGCCAACCCCTACTGGCAGTATTCGCGCAACAAGATCGCCTGCGAGGAGCGGCTGCTGCAAGCTTATCGCCAGGATGGCTTCCCTGCCGTGATCGTGCGCCCGGCCCTGACCTACGGCCCATCGCAAATTCCGATTGCAGTGGGAAGCTGGCAGCATCCTTATACCGTGGTCGATCGCATGCTGCGCAGCGCCCCGGTGATCGTCCCCGGCGATGGCTCTTCGCTGTGGACTGTCACCTGGAACGGCGATTTTGCCAAAGGTTTCCTGGGTTTGCTGGGCCATCAGCAGGCGGTCGGGCATGCGTTCCACATCACCTCGGATGAGGTGCTGACCTGGAATCAGATTTACACCGAGCTTGCCAGCGCCCTGGGCGTCCAGCCGAACCTGGTGCATATTGCCTCCGACCTGATCGCCGCTTACGATCCCGAAATGTTGGGCAGCCTGGTGGGCGATAAGGCGGTCAGCAGCGTCTTCGACAACACCAAGATCAAGCGCTTTGTGCCGGATTACGTCGCGGCGACCCCCTGGGCGGTGGGCGTGCGCAGATCGTTGGCCTGGTTCGACGCCGATCCCGCCCGCCGTACGATTAACGTTGAGGCGAACCGCCTGTGGGATAGGATTTTGACCGCTTACGCCCGCGCCCTGCCGCAATAAGATGAACGACCAAGAACTCTTAACCCTGGCCGCCGGCGTCATCCAGCAGGAGAGCGCCGCGGTTGCCTCCCTGGCCGACCGCCTGCCGCCCAATTTCCCCGCCGCCGCCCGCCTCCTGTTGAACTGCCAGGGGCATGTCCTGGTCGCCGGCGCTGGTACCTCGCACGCCGTGGCGCTGCGCTTTGCCCATCTGCTCTCTTGCTGCGGCACGCCGGCGCTCTTCTTGCACCCCGGCGACAGCCAGCACGGCGCTTCCGGCGCGGTGCGCGCCGAAGATATCCTGGTCGCCCTGTCCAAAGGCGGCGAGACCGCCGAAGTGATCTTCCTGGCGCGCGTCGCCCGTCAGCGTGGGGCGCGCGTCATCAGCATCACCGAGAAGCCGCGCGCCTCCCTGGGCCAGCTCAGCGACCTTGTCCTGCAGATCGTCGCCCCGCCGGAGATTGACCCTTATGGCATGGTCGCCACGGGCAGTTCGCTCTTCGCCTCCGCCTTTTGCGACGCCCTGTGCGTGGCGCTGCTCAACCTGCGCGGCTACACCCTCGCCCAGTTCGGCGCGACCCATCCCGGCGGCGCTGTCGGGATCAAATTGAAAGAAATGGATGAGAAATAAGATGCAAGCAGCATACCTGGTTGGCAAAATGCAATTTGAACTCCGGCAGGTCGAAGAGCCGCCCGTCCCCGCCGATGGCCTGGTCTTGAAGGTTGTCGCCTGCGGCGTGTGCGGCTCAGACCTGCGCCGCTGGAAAGAAGGCCCGGCGAAGAACATCCCCATCGTCCCCGGCCATGAGATCGCCGGCGTGGTGGAAGCGGTCGGGGCGCAAACCGCCGGCTACCGCGTCGGCGACCGCCTGGCGCTGGCCCCCGACATCCACTGCGGGCGCTGCTATTACTGCCGCCGCGGGTTGTACAACCTGTGCGACGAACTGCATTTTCTCGGCATCACCCCCGGCTACCCCGGCGGGATGGGCGAGAAGATGGCCCTGACCGGCGAAGTCCTCGCCAACGGCATCGTCAACCCCATTCCTGAGGGGATGTCCTTCGAGACCGCCGCCCTGGCTGAGCCGTGCAGTTCCGTGCTGGCTGCGCACCAACACGCCGGCACTGGCCCGGATGATACCGTCCTGGTGATGGGCGGCGGGCCGATCGGCTGCCTGCACATCGCCGTCGCTCACGCCCGCGGGGCGCGCGTCTTGCTCTCTGAGCCGGCCGCTGTGCGGCGCGAGCTGGCGCAGCCCTTTGCGCCTGAAGCGGTGATTGACCCCTCGACCGAGGAGGTCAACGCCCGCGTGAAAGACCTGACCGGCGGCCTGGGGGCGGACATCGTCATTTGCGCCAACCCTGTCGCCGCCACGCAGACCCAGGCGGTGGAGGTTGTGCGCAAGCGCGGCCGCGTCGTCCTCTTCGGCGGCCTGCCCAAGTCCAACGCCATGACCACGCTGGACGGCAACCGCATCCACTACAACGAAATCCACGTGGTGGGCGCCTTCTCATACCATCCCGTCATGCACGAACAGGCCTTGCTCTGGCTGCAGCGCGGCCAGATCCCCGCCGCCAAAGTCATCACGCACACCCTGCCCCTCAGCCGCGTCGCAGAAGCCTTCGAAATGACCGCCAGCGGCAGCGCCCTCA
>CAIQJJ010000198.1 GCA_903872065.1 uncultured Anaerolineales bacterium
CCTGGTTTGCTTCGCCGCATTCCACTTTTCGCCTGGAGTGCCTGGGACTGGATTACTGCGGCTGGGTGTATGTCAACCAGCGCCAGGCCGGCGTTTTTCGCGGCAGTCACATCCCTCATCACTTTGACATCACGCCTCACTTGAACCCCAGTGGGAATGTGCTGGAGATCATCTTCGATCTGCCGCCGCGCTGGTTGGGACAATTTGGCTACACCTCGCAAATGAAGGAATGGAAGCCGCGCTTCAATTACACCTGGGATTGGACGCCGCGCCTGCTGCAAGTGGGCATCTGGGATGCGCTCTTCCTGGCGGCGGTGGACGGCGGCGAGTTCGGCCCGCTGCGCTGCTTCACCGACGCTGACGTCGCCGCTGAGGCCGGGGCGAACGCCACCCAGACCGGGCGGCTCGACATTGCCGCGCCTGGCCTCAGCGCTGCGCCTGGCCCCAGCGCCGCGCCTGGCCCCAGCGCCGCGGAAGTCGAGATCAGCCTCGCCGGGCCAGGAGGCGTGCTGCGCCGTGAGACGGTCTCGCCAGAGGTCTTTAGGCGCGGCGTGCATTGGGAGGGCCTGCCGGTGGAACTGTGGTGGCCCAACCTGGAAGGCGCGCAGCCGCTTTACACGCTCACCTGCCGCCTGCTGGATGCGCAAGGCGTCGAGCAAGATCGCCTGGAGCGACGCCTGGGGTTTAAACATGTAGAATGGGCTGCTTGCCAGGCAGACCCCACCCCGGCGGTGGTCTGTACCGCTGCCCTCCCCATCGCTCAAAGCAGCGATGGAGAGGGGGGAAATCCCAACCCACTTCCCACTCTCCACTCCCCACTCACCACTCACCACTCACCACTTCCCACCGACTGGCTGTGCATCGTCAACGGCCGTCCGATCTTCTTGCAGGGCGTCAATTTCGCCCCGCTCTCGGCGCTCTACGCCGATCTGCGTCCCGCCGATTACGCCGCTCGCTTGCACACCTACCGCGACTTGGGGTTGAACCTGTTCCGCATCAACGCCTGCCAGTTCTTAGAGCGGCAGTGGTTTTATGATCTGTGTGATGAGTTGGGGCTGCTGGTCTGGCAAGAATTTCCCCTGACCTCCTCCGGCCTGGAGAACTGGCCGCCAGAGGATGAGGCCAGCATCGAGGGCATGGCGCAGATCGCCGCCTCGTTCATCCAGCGCCGCCATCACCATGTTTCGCTCTTGTTGTGGAGCGGCGGCAACGAACTGCAAGGCGACCTCAACGGGCAAAAGACGGGCATGGGCCTGCCCTGCACTCTGGAACACCCCATGCTCAAACGCTTACAACAGACAGCCCAGGCGCTCGACCCTTATCACCGGTTTATCCCCACCTCGCCCTATGGCCCACGGGCAGGGGCCAGCGCCGCGGACTTTGGCAAGGGCTTGCATTGGGACGTTCA
Source organism: uncultured Anaerolineales bacterium (assembly GCA_903872065.1). Lineage (GTDB taxonomy): Bacteria > Chloroflexota > Anaerolineae > Anaerolineales > UBA4823 > CAIQJJ01. The sequence goes on from CAIQJJ010000198.1 coordinate 1,409, forward strand.
CGGCGGGGCCGCCATGTTTACCCACCTGGAAGAAGCTCAGCAATATTGGGCGGCGGACGACGCCCTGTTCCGCTCAGAGATCTATTGCCCAGGGGCCAGCCCGGTCGAGCTGATTCACAAATACGCTGGCGAATTCAGCGTCTTCCCGGCCTCGATTGACAACCCCTACTGGACGCGCCTGACGACCTGGTGGAATGACTGGCAGAAGATGATTACTCTGCATGGCCGCCAACCCAACGACCTGCAAGAATACGTCGCCTGGAGCCAGGATTACCAGGCCGTCATGCTCGCCCATGAGATGCAAGCGTGTAAAGATCGTTTCCCTGGCTGCGGCGGGGTCTTGCTCTGGTCCGGCCACGATACTTTCCCGCTGACAATCAACTCCTCGCTGATTGATTTCGACGGCCGCCTGAAACCATCCGCCCTGGCGGTCAGCGCCGTCTGGCGCAAAACCAGGAGATGATCTGTACCGTAACGGTGATCTGTACCGTCCCTTACTTCCCACTCCCCACTTTCCACTTCCCACTCTTCACCCCGGAGGAATTCTATGAGTCAGGCAGTACCTACCAATGAACAACCATCTGCAGCGCAGGCCTCTCCCGCAGCCGCTGCTCGCGGCAAAATTTTCATTTCCTACTCGCGCAAAGACAAAGAATTTGTGCGCAAACTACACGCCGGCCTCGTCGCCAACGGGCTGGAAGTATGGGTAGATTGGGAGGGCATCCCCCTCTCCGCCGATTGGATGGCCGAGATCACCGCCGCCATCGAAGGAGCGGATGCGTTTGTGTTTGTGATCAGCCCTGATTCGCTCAATTCCAAAGTCTGCGGCGACGAATTGGCCCTGGGCATCCAAAACCACAAAAAGCTTGTCCCCGTTCTGCACCGCGTCCCCGAAAAGGGCGACCCCATGCCGCCCCAGGTGGGGGCTACAAACTGGGTCTATCTGCGTGAACAG
>CAIQJJ010000199.1 GCA_903872065.1 uncultured Anaerolineales bacterium
GGTTTCTTTCGAGGGCAGTTTGCAGCACGCCGACGGACGAGCCATCGAATGCCTGTTGGCGTTCAACCCGATCACCTTTGCCGGGCAAGAAGGCTGGATTTTGCTGGCCCGCGAACTTAGCGCCCCCACGGCTTTCGCGCCCGGCGCGGCTGAGATGGTCGAGGCGGCTCCGGTGGGCATGTTCCGCGCCCGCCCGGCGCGGCGCGCCAACTTCGTCCACCTGAACGCGGCGGGGCGTGCGCTGCTGCCAGCATCAGCCAGCGCCCTGGCCGATCTCTTTAGCGACCCGGCCGAATTTGAGCAGTTCTTGCGCCAATTGTACGAAAAGGGTGAAATCTACAATCACCTGCTGCACCTCGAAACCCCCGATGCGGCGGCGCGTTTCCTGTCCCTTTCGGCCCGCCTGGGGCGTGACGCGGACGGCCAACCGGCCACTATTGACGGCGCGCTGACCGATATCACTGCCGCCCGCAAAGCCGAAGCCGAGCACGCCGAACTGATCGAACGCTTGCAAACTTCTCTGCTCTTCCTGCATGAACCGGTAGGCCGCCTGGGCCGCGATGTTTTGACGTGCAATCTGGAAACCACCATTGGCGACCTTGCCCGCCAGATGACCGCCCGCAGCGCCACGGCCGCCCTGGCGCTGACTGACCAAGAAACGGCGGTGGGGATTATTACCGATGCGGACCTGCGCGCCCGTGTGCTGGCTGGCAATGCGGATCTCTCGGCCGCGGCCTGCACAATTATGAGCGCGCCGCTCACCCGCATCTCTGAAAGGGCGCTGATCTACGAAGCGTTGGTGCGCATGGAAGAAAAAGGCGTGCAGCACCTGGCCGTGGAAGACGAAAACGGGCGCATTGTCAGCCTGGTGGATAACAAATCGCTGATCCAGTTCCAGCGCTACGGGGCGATTGTGCTGACCCGCCAGATTGGGCGCGCCGAGAGTGTCGAGGCCGTGGTTCGTGCGGCGCGGCAAACCCCGCCGTTGATCCGCGCCCTGGTGGAAAGCGGCGCTCGCCCGCGCCAGGTGACGCGCGTGCTGGCCGGGGTGTGCGACGCCGCCACCCAGCGCCTGATCGAGCTGGCCGTGACCCAACTCGGCCCGCCGCCGGCCCCCTTCGCCTTCATTGCGATGGGCAGCCAGGGCCGCCAGGAGCAAACTTTGTTCACCGATCAAGACAATGGGATCATCTTTGCCCCTCCGCCCGGCGCGGACTCGGCGCAGGTCACTGCTTATTTCTTACAACTTGGCGAAAATGTCAACAACGGCCTTGCCCAGGCCGGTTACACCGTTTGCCGCGGCGGGGTCATGGCGGGCCAGCCGCGCTGGAGCCGCTCGTTGGCTGATTGGAAAGCGGGTTTTGACGAGTGGGTGCACAAACCTGAAACGCAAGAACTGATTGATTTCAGCATCTTTTTCGATTTCCGCACCGTCTACGGCGAGGCTGACCTGGCCCACGAACTGCGCCGCTATATTCACCATGAATTGCAAGGTGCGCCAGGCTTTTTCCCCTTCTTCGCGCGCAACGCGCTGACCTTCAAGCCGCCGTTCCGCCTGCTGGGAGGCGTCTATTTGAGCGGCGAACACGCCGGGCAGATCAACCTGAAAGACGCCGCCATGCCGATTGTCAGTTTTGCCCGGCTCTACGCCCTGCGCTATCAGATCAACCAGACGCATACGCTTGAACGCCTCGAAGCGCTGGCCGAACGCGGCATTTTACTGCCGGCCAGTTGCGATGAAATCCAGGCGGCTTACGATTTTCTGATGCGCCTGCGCCTGCAGAATCAATTGGCGGCGCTGAACGAGGGCCGCCAACCGGATAATCTGATTCAACCAGGCAAACGCGGTACAGGCGGGCAAAAATCGCCCGATCACCGCTTAGGCTATATCGAACAAGAATTGCTCAAACAAGCCTTCGCCCAGATTGCCGCAGTTCAGAAAAAAGTGGGCTATGACTTTTTGGGCGGGGTAGATTAATTCCTTTTTATCAACCCTTACCCCCGATGTCGCCGCCTGCGAGGGCCGGGGGCGGGTCTCCATGAGGCACTTATGCTTGAATACAAACCTGACTTTGAACAAACCAAAGAACGCATTGAAGCTTTTTGGCGCCGGGAAGTGTTGGATCGCCCGGTGGTGATGTTTGGCCTGGCGCGTCCGCCCGAACAACAGCGCCCCATGCCGCAAAAGCCCTTCACGACCTGGGAAGATTACTGGATGGACATCCCCTTCCAGACCGAGCGCGCCCTGACCTCCGTCTCCAACCAGCTCTTCCTGGGCGATACCCTGCCGGTGATCTTCCCCAACCTGGGGCCAGAGGTCTTTTCGGGCTTTTACGGCTGCAAACTTCATTACGGCGCGGATACTTCCTGGTCCGAGCCGATTCTGTCTGACATCCGCCAGGCCGACCAACTGGCGCTGGATTGGAACAGCCCGCTGCTGAAGTGGCTGCTCGACATGACCGATGCCTTGTTAGAGGTCGGGCGCGGCAAATTTATCACCGGCATGCCCGACTGGCACCCCGGCGGCGACGCGATTGCCGCCTTCCGCGATCCGCAAAACCTGGCGATGGACATGCTCGATCACCTGGACGCTGTGAAGGCCTTGCTCCAGCGGCTCGAGGGCGATTACTTCAAGGTCTATGACCTGTTCTACGAAAAGCTGCGCGCCAACGGGCAGCCGATCACCTCCTGGACGCCGCTGATCGCCGACGGACGCTACTACATCCCCTCCAACGACTTTTCGATCATGATCTCCAAGAGGCTGTTCGATGAAGTCTTTTTGCCGGGCATTCAGCGCGAATGCCAGTACTTGCAGCACTCGATCTATCACCTGGATGGGCCGGGGGCGCTGCGTCACCTCGATTCGCTCTTGAGCATCCCCGAGTTGGACGCTTTGCAATGGGTGCCAGGGGCCGGCAGCGAAGGCTTTGGGCGCTGGGTCTGGGTGTATCAGCGGGCGCAGCAGGCCGGCAAGGGCATCCAGGTGATCTGCGACATCAGTGAGATTCCGCTGATCATGGAAACTTTAGACCCGCGCGGGGTGCTGTTGAGCGTCGGCGGCGTACCAAACGCTGAGGCCGGCCAGAAGATGCTGCGCGATCTGGAAGCCTGGACGCGCCGCAAGACCGGCGGGAAGTGACGTATAATGTATACTTGTCTTAGAGGTGCAAGTATGACCGCGAAAACTCGCAAGCAAATCTATTTAGACGTTCGGCAAAATGAAATTCTCAAACAAGCTGCGCCGCGGTTGGGGATTTCCGAGGCGGAAATTGTGCGCCAGGCCATCACTGCGCAGGCCGACCAGGTGATTGTTAAAACAAAAAATCTGGACGCCTGGGCAAAAGAGCGACAATTTTTGCAATCCTTGTTGGAACAAGGCAGTGTGACCGGCGGGCGCTCCTGGAAACGCGAGGAATTGTATGACAAGAAAACAGGAGATTATTTATGATAGAAACGCTGCAATTCAGCAATACCAGCCGAGGTGCAGAAGAAACAAACCGGCTGGGACCTCTCCGATTGAACAAAAAGACGCCGCTGGAGATAGGCATTTCCCCTTTGACAATTTTCATTGGCCCGCAAGGAAGCGGTAAATCGCTGGTCAGCCAACTGATCTACTTCTTCCGCGACACATCTTACCTGATTTCCAATTATTCAAAGGAATCTGCCCCTCGAGATGCTGTTCGAGAGGTAACAAGCGGGCTTCGTTCCGGGCGGCTGACCGGGCGCGATCTGACAACATTTATCTCAAAAGGGACAGTTCAGGTACGCTATACTCAAGAAAATATGGAGCAGCCAGAAGAATCCAGACGCTGCCAAAAAGAAATTTCTTTGAATAGCGGCGATCACTATGTGACTCCACTGGGACAGTTCGAGGCGGAAATTTATGCACTGCTGGCCGAACGTTTTTCCAGGCCATCCAGTCCAGGAAAAATCACTCCAAAAGCGATGTTCATCCCGGCAGAACGCGCTTTTTTTTCTCGTTTTCTCAATTCTGATTCGCGCGTTATCAGCAGTGATGCATTACCGTTCACGATGTTAGAGTTTTCGGATATCCTGGCGCAAGGCAGGGATATTTACCTGGAATGGCAAAAACAGAAAAACGCTCCCCCTGAAGTCAATGAGATTGAATCCCTGGTAAAAAGCGCTTTGCGCGGCCAGGTACGTTACGAACAAGCAGGTCCACTATCAGGTACCTGGCAATGGATGCCTCAAGACGGCGAGCGTCCGACTCAAATTGAAATGGCCTCATCTGGGCAAATGGAAGCCTGGCCAATGGTTTTTGCTGCTCAAACCGCTTTTGGCCGTTCCGATCTCGAACGCCCAACGTTCATACACATTGAGGAACCGGAGGCTCATTTACATCCGGCCGCGCAAATCGCAATGGTGCAATTGCTTGCTTATTTGGTAAACAAGGGCTTCCGAGTGATTGCGACAACTCACTCGCTCTCGATTTTATATACTTTGAACAATCTGATGGCTGCGTACCAAATGCTATCCGATAAAAAATACCGCAATGTTCCTCCAAATGCGATTCGCCTTAACCCAAAAGATGTAACTGCTTACTTGTTCACGGGCGAGGGTGTCAAGGAAATCATGTCCAATACTGATGGGCTGTATCAGATTGACGAAACCCAGCTTGGAAAGTTTTTAGGAGGCTTGCAGACTCAGCTCAATCAGATCATCGCATGCGCAACTTATCAGGAGAAGAAATAAATGCCCCCCCTTCTACCTGGTTTGACCGATCATTGTTTTTGTGATCCTGATCCAAAAACGAACTTTTTTTCAGATTACTGCTGCATTTTAGACCCAGGGGATGAGCTTCAATTGTGTGAGAAAAATGTAAGCCCCCCTGACATACCCTATTACATTCCCTTCAAACTTGATATAGATTCTTTTTTGAACGGCATCTTATCGCTGGCGCAGTGATCCCTGTTCTTGCTAAAGAGCCTCGCCTCTATCGGCCAGAAAAACCAACTGTGGGTGGGCGCAATGTGAGCATCGTTGCTTTATCTTCTCATCAGATCGGACGAGGGTTGAGCTGGCGTCAATTATTAACTGGCATTGGCTTTCCCGTGATCGAGGTTCAGTGATGAAGAGATTATCTACTGAGACAGGTGAGATGGCAACAGATGAATGGATCGAGCGGCTCATCGAGTTGGAAAGCGATGTACGCTACCAGGAATACGCCAGTACGGACGAGCCGGAGTACCTGTACGTCGCCGGGACTTTGCCTGTGTTGGTTTCTGCGCCGCATGGGGCAGTCCACACAAGGGATGGGGGCGCAGCGGTCAAGATCACCGCAAAAGAAGAAGATGAATATACGGCCGGGCTGGCGCGGCTGCTGGGCAGTCGAACGGGGGCGTATGTGATCTATGCGCGCCGCAAATCAAGGACGGATCCCAATGCGGATGTCGAAGCCCCTTACAAGCAAGTCCTTCTGCAGATCGCGCGTGAAAACGGGATTTGCTTTGTGCTGGATTTGCACGGGGCCAAAAAGGAGCAGGATTTTGGGGTTGCGTTGGGAACTGTGCATGGGGCAAGTTGTTCTGTGCAGCAGAAGCAAATCATTGTGAGAACTTTTAGAACCTACGGGATTTCTGAAGCAGGGAGCGGTCTGGCTCGCCTGGATGTGGACCAGCGCTTCCCGGGCAAGGGGGATGAGCGCCGGCAGCCTGTCGTCAAGTTCTGTCAATCTCATTCTTTGCCGGCGGCGCAAATTGAGATCAATGCCTGGCTGAGGATCCCGCTTCGCCGCGCGGACGCGACATCCCCCGATAAAGATTTTAAGGGTGATCCGGGGTTGATCAGAAACCTTGTTGAGGCGTTGTCAGAGGTGGTAATTTCGATCGCCAATCAATGTCCACAGTAAGTCTTGACACGGAAACCGGCAGCCGGTTTCACGGATTTTTTAACGCATCGTCGTGCTTCGCGACGACCCGCAATGTGAGAAACCGTTTGGTGAACTTAATCTTGGGCATCCTCATCCCCCTGGATCTGATCCAATGCAGCAATAGCATCCTGGACGTTTGGATACTCTACCACACGCCCCTGTTCGAGATCAGCCTGGGCTTCGCGCTCCATGCGCTGCCAGCGCTCGCTCCAAAACCAGGCCTGATCCGGCGGAATGATCTTGGCGCGGGCGATGATAACCTGTCCGCGGTCGTCCACGTAGAACACCAAATCGTCCCCTTCGGACGCGCCCAACACATTCCGAATCTCCTGCGGCACAGTGACCTGCCCCTTCGTGCGTAAGCGAGTTTTATAGAAAGTTTGATCCATCGGGTCGCTCCTGGTTAGAAAATCTTACTTTCTAACCATTATAACACGCCGAAGATCCTGCTGGATGAGGCGAAATTGGGGACTGTGAAGCTTTTATTAACCACCAATAACGCTAACCTACACGAATTTTTCTGATTCGTGAAAATTAGCGTTATTGGTGGTTTTTGATGAGTTATCCAACCCCTACGCAGTTTTAACCAGGTTATTTGTGCAATCCGCGCGGCGGAGTGGGCTGGGGAGGGCTCGCTGGCTGTTCCTGCGCTGGCGGATGGGAAGTTGAGCGGCCGGTTGGGTTTTGCGACAGGATCAGCGGCAGATAGTGTTGATAGAGCGGGGCGATCCTCACGGTATACGCGCCGCCGTGGGTCAGGTTGCCGGCGGCGTCAATCGCGTTGACGGTCAGGTTGTACTCCCCGAGCAGCGTGGGATGCAAAGTGAACGTCCAGGCCCCGTCCAGGGTATGGGTCACATTTTCCTGCGATTGCAAGCCATACGGATCCAGCACGGTCACAAAGACATACGCCTCGCCGCCGTCGCTCAAGGCGCCGCTCAAGACCTGGATTTGATTGACGATCACCGCGCGGGTGACAAGCTGCGTGGCGGTAATCAGCGGGGCGACGTTATCGACGCGGTAATCCAATTGCTGGGTCACGGTCAGGTTGCCGGCGCTGTCGAAGCCATAGATCAAGGCGCTGTAGGCCTGGTTATCGCTGCCTTGCACGCCAGGCAGGGCATACTGCCAGGCGGCCTGCGTGTTGGCTGGCAGAGCATCGGCGCTGAAAACCAGCCGGCTGCGATAGTAATCGCCATCATCATGCGGCCAACTGTCGCATACCGTCAGCGTCCACACCCCCTGGGCCGCCTCGCCGTAGAAGGCGCTCAACGGGCTCAACGGACGGCGAGTGTACTGGTACTCGTGGTCGCCCAGCAGGTGGTCGCGCCAGTCGTCGTCAATCAGCTTCCAGGCGGCGTCGCTCCACAGCACATCCAGGTTGTAGCGGTCGTTGTCGCTGGCGGCCATCAGATCAACCCGCGTCCCAAGCGGCGATTGGAGCGTCACGTTGAGATCGCCGCGGTAAGTATGCTCCGCTGCCAGCCCCACCTGCAGGCTGGCCACGGTGAAGGTCTCGGTGACAGTGAACGTTCTCACCACCGGCGCGCGGCACACATCGTCCTGCGTCGCGTCGAGGATCGAGAGCGGCGCATCCGGGATGTCCTCATAGATGTAGAGTGTCGAGGAGATAGTGGCCGGATCGAGGATCACCTCGGCCGGCCGGCAGGACTGCCCGTCTGCGTCGCATACCTGTACACTGTCCACCAGGCGATTATCGGCCAGGCTGCCGCTCAGGAGCGGGGAAGCCCCAGACAGCAGCGGCGCTTCGCCTTGCAAAGCCGCATCCAGTTCCAGGCTGGGCGGCGTATCGTCCACGGTCAAAACCAGGGGTTGGCTCCAGGCACTGGTCTGTCCAAAGACATCGGCGGCCTGGGCCAGCAAGATGAACGTATCGCCATCCGCCGGGCGGACGCCGCCATTGGAGGCGGTCACGTCCCACTCGCACGTCCACTGCCCATCGTCCGGTGTAGGATCGGCGCAAGGCAGCGTGGCGAGTCCGTCCGGGCCCTGCACCTGGATCGTCACCAGCGGGACGGGCGACTCATCTGCAACGACGCCCTGCAAGCGGACATGATCTGGGCCGATGACCGTGCGCGAGCGGTCAAGATCACTGCCTTGGATGGCCACATAAGACGGCGCGGCGTGGTCTTCCGTGTGCTTCAATGATAGCTCGGCCAACAGATCCCCGGAGGTGTAGGTGCAGCTTGCGAGGTCAAGCCCCACCATGCCATCGAACAGATTGGCAAGCGTCGTCCCAGCGCCGCTTTGCCCGGCCACACCGGTGAAGGTAAAGCTGCCCTGGCCGCCGGCCGGGATGTCGCCCAGGGGGATCAGATTACAGTGATCAGGCCAGGCGACCGAGCCAAGCGACTCATTGAGATCGGCCCACACATCCAGGTAAGTGGTTGGCGTGTCGTTGTGATAGCGGATGGTATAGTCAATGGCCTGCCCAGGCAGCACGGCGGGATATTCCACCTGCATGAAACTGGACAGGGCGCTGAGGAGGTCTCCTTCGGTGGGCTGTTTGTCAGCCCGGCATTCCACATCCCAATAGTACAGCGGACAAAATTCGTTCGCCAACCAGTCTTGGTAGGCAGCGTCATAGGGGTCAAAGAGCGCGTCGCAGGTTGTCGTCGGCAGCGCCAGGCGGATGTCATCATCGGTCAGGCTGAATCCCAGGCCGCCCGGGTCGGCGCTGAACTCGAACTGGAGGCGGCCCTGGCGCGCCTGGCAGACGCCATCGCCCAGCGTGAAACGATAGGCGTCAGTGAGCAGCAGGCGGCTGGGACGCTCGATGCCTGGGCCCAGATGCGTCACCAGGGCGCTGTTGACGGGGTTGGCCGGCGGCATAACCGACCACAGGCGCAGCGCCCCCTCATTGCTGGCAAAGGCCACCAGGCCCACCTCGCCAGCGGAAGGATCGGCGACGCCGACGAGATCGAAGGGCAGGCGGATGTCGGTATAGCCTGGCTCCGCCGCCGAGAAGCGGTAGCCCCAATCGCCCGCCAGCGGCAGGTCTTGGAGCGTCTCCCAGGCGGCCTGGGCGTCATTCCAGCGCAAAAGCGTCGCCGTCCGGCTGTCTTGCACCCACAGCGCATAATCGGCGTTGAACGCCGAGGCCGGCGGCGATTGGCAAGGCTGATCTTCGGCTGGCAGCAAGACGATCGTATTGTCCTGCGTGGCGGGATAGGGGTTGTACGCCAGGTAACTGCCCCCGGCGGTGGTATCCAGGTAGATAAACAAATCGCCGGCGTGATCCCAGTTCGCCCCCGTCCACGCCAGGCGCAGGCTGCTGCGATCCCAGGTCGTGTACAGGTTTTGCGCCTGGTTCAGCGCCCCGCCGGCCTGGGCGCGCTCGAGGACGCGCCGGTCGGTTCCGAGCAAAGTGCAGCCGTTTTGCATCCACTGGCGATAGGGCTGCCCGGCGTACGGCCCATCTGTCTCGCTCATCCCGATGTAGTCCGGCGTACCGGCCGGGTCCTGGTAGATCGGCCCCCAGAAGCGCGAGTTGTAACCGTTCCAGACATCCAGCACCCCCACGTACAGGTAGCGCGCCATGCCAGCCGTCCCAGGCAAGACGGAAAGCGGCGTCACAGCATTGAGCAAATCAGGGCCAGGATGAGTGATGGTGATCAGGCCGGGGTAGTCCAGTTCTGGATCGACAGGCTCCGTCAGCCAGGCATACCAAAGATACTCCACACTGGCGTTATCTGTAGCCGAGAAGGTAAAGCTGGCCTCGACCGCCGGCTGAGTGATCACCTGCCCCGCCTCGACCGCCACCCCATCAATCTTCACCGTGGGGATGGACACCTCGGGCAAGATCAAGTCTACGATAAAGTCCGGGACGAGCGTCGTGGTCTGCCGCCCGGCCATGTCGGTGACGCGGATGGTGAAAGTATACGGGACGGCATTGATCGGCGCATCCAGGCCAAGCGGCCAGGAAGCCACCCACTCATCGCCCGCGGCAAAGATCGCCGCATGCACCGAGGCGTAGAAGGGAGGGGTGTTGACCGGGCCAGCAACCTCAATGGTCACACTGGCGACCCCGCCGGCGTCGTGAACCTGGCCTCGCAGTTCAACCCCGCCCTCCGCATCATACCAGATGGTATAAGGCGTGCTTGACAGTGTCACAGTCGGAACATCAGTGTCAACATAGAACGTGCTGGTAATGAGGATGGTGTTGCCAACCTGGTCGCCGGCATAGGCAGCAACCAGGTGCGGGCCGGGCGTCACGGGCGTCCAGGCCGCCGTCCAGGTGGTTTCGGTGAGGGTGGCGGTAGCCGGCCAGTGGGTTTCCAGGAGCGGCGCATCGTCCACCGTGACCCACAGGTCACGCCCATAGAGCGGAGCGATCAACTCGCCAGTGATGGTAATGGGCAGGGTGTCGGTAACAAACACACTCCGGTTGGATGGCGAAATGATCGCCGTATACAGCGGAGCTTCGGCCAGGCGGCTTTCCGGAATCGCCAAGCCAGACGCGGTAAAGCTCACCGCCGCCCGGCGATAGGCCAGGTCGTCGCTCGTTCTCTGTTCAGCGCCGATAGCGGCGATTGCGCAGTTGCCGGGCAGGTCGCACACCTGGGCGCTGACCGGCTGCGTCTCCACGCTATCCACCGTGCAGGAGGCCCAGAGGCCATTGACCTGGGGCGCGCTGGCCCCAATCATCGCCAGGTACCAGTCATTCTGGTTGGTCGAGGTTGTGGTCTCCAGGGTGCAGCGATCGAACTGCAAACTGCCTGGGGCCAGGTTGAAATCTTGGGCCAGCAAGCTGTAATTCGTCCGATTCTGGGCCGGATAAGTGCGCCACAAGAAAACACGCGGCGCCAGGGTATCCACGCTGCCGTTCCAGGCGTTGCCCTGGGCGGCGCTGAAGTTTCCTCCCATATCGGTGGAACGAAGCGCCAGGCGGTAGCTGCCTTCCAGGCCGGCGGGCAGGGCGATGGTCATCTCGGCGCTCGTCACGCCGGCCCCGCTGGCCGAAAGCGCCACGGACTGCCAGCCGGTATAGAACAATTCTTGCACCTCGGGCGCAGCGATGGCGCGGCGATACAGGCGCAGATCATCAATCGCCCCGCTAAAGTTCAGGTCGTAGTCGCCGCTTCCCGATTGGCGCGCCCCCACCGAGAGGGCGTGATCGTTCTCAGGCAGAACCCCACCCGCGGCGGGGCAAGACTTGACCAACATCCCATTGACATACAGGACGATCGCCGCGCCATCGTAGGTCGCGGCGACATGCGACCAGGCATCCACGGGTAGAGATTCGTCCGCCTGGCAGGAATAGAGAACACTATCCTGGTAGAAGAACAGGCGCGGCTGACCGCCAACGAAATCCAGGCTCCAGGCTTCGCTGCCGCCACTGCCCTTGGCCGCCAGCGGCGCGCCATCTGCGAGGCCGGCGGCGGGTTTCACCCAGCCGGCGACCGTCAGAGTCTCGAAGTTCAGTTCCGCCTGATGGGCCACTTCCACCACATCATCTATCCCATCGAAGCGCAGCGCAAACGAGCCGACCTTGCCGGCAACGGACTTGTTGAGCAGGTCGTCTGCGCCGGTCTGCAGCCGCCAGGCGAAGTTGGCAGACTCCCCTTCCAGGCTGAAGACGTCGCCGCCCACGGCGCGCGGCGTATCAAAGGCCAAAGTGACGGCCGGCCAGGCCGGGCGGCTGCCCAGGTCATTGTATAAGAACTGCACCTCGTCGCGACCCAGCGCCCAGGAATAGATGTACACATCATTCAGCCGGCCGCGGAAATAAGCATTCTCGGCCACACCCCGCCCCAGGAAAACATCCCCGCTCCCCTGGTAACTGGGGACGCCGACATCACGCCCGGCCAGTTCGCCGTCGCGATAAATCGAGCGCATCTGCTGATTTGCATCGTAGGCGCACACCCACAAGTGCCAGTCGGTATCCGTGTAAGCTTCATCGGTCGCCAGATCATTGCGGTAAAGACCACCGCTTGCGGGAAAGACCGCCGCATCGTAAAAACCGAAGACGAACTTATCGTCGCTGCGGAAGCCAATGCTCAAGCCCTGGTTGCTCAACGCCTGACCCTGCCCGACGATCATCTCCGAACGGCCGGCAGAGGCCCGCCTGGCCCAAAAAGCCACTGTAAACGAGGCGCTCAACGCCAGGTCATCGCCGATCAGCACCGCATCGTCAAGGCCGTCGAATTCGACCGCGCTGCCGCTGTGACCCTGGACGCCTGGGGTCGGGCAGCCCGTTGGGGAGGCGCAAACGCCATGCCGGGCAGAGGCCAGGTCCATAAAGGTTAGCTCGCCCTGCAGGTTGGGTTGGTCATCCAGGGGATAGAAGCGCGCCAGGCCGGCCCGCTGTTGAAACTCATTGTAGAGCGCCGGCGCGGCGGCAAAGAAGGCGGCCTCCACGCCCTGGACGCCAAAGGAGGCCGCTTCTTGGGCATTGCCAGAGGCGGGAACTTCCAGCGCCAGGCCGCTCAAGGACGCGGCGGCGGTCAAAGTGGTGGTCGGGACGCTGCTCGCGTTCAGGACGACCTCCGGCGCGCTGCCATCCACGTGGACTACGAGCGAGACCGGGTCAGACACATTGCCCACCTGATCGGAGGCGACCAGGGTGAGCGTATATTGTCCGGTGGGAAGCCCGGCAAAGAGATAATTCACCGCCCAGGCGTCGCCCACAATCGGCGCAGACTGCGCCCCCAGGCCGGCCACAGCCCCCGAAGCGTCGTAGAGCGTGGTTGAAACGCTGGCCGCGCCGCTGCCCGGATGTCCATCGGCCAAAGGCGGATCGCTGACCGTCCCCGCCAGGCGCACAGACCAGGCATCGAAAGCCAGGTCGATCTGGCCGGGCAGGAGCGCCCCCTCCGAAAAACCGGCATTGACATTGGGCGGCGTACCGTCCACATAGAAAGTGTACGACTGCGAGGGGGTCTCGCGCTGGCCGGCGGCGTCGGTGGCGCGGGTTTGCAGGCTGTAAAGCCCCTCGCCATCCGGCTTGAAGATCGGGCACCAGGTAGAATCGCCGGCGTCGCGGCAGGCTTCCGCCGCACGCCAGGCTGGCGCGCAGCCCGCCCCGCGGCAAGCGCCCAATTCCACCAAAGCCACACCCGCCCGGTCATCGCTGGCTGTGACGCCCAAGACCTGGGCCGCTTCGGGGCGGTAGCCGCCCGAAACGCTCGAGGCGAGGGCTGAAGACGGCGGCTGGATATCTACGATCACGGCGCTGCTCACCCGATCTTCGACATAGCCCGCCTGTAGATTGTACAGGTTGCGCACCTCCTGAACAGAAAGAGCGGCCGGGTAGATCGCCGCTTCGTCAATGAACCCGTTAAAGGCGCGGTTGGGCCAATAGGGGCTGCGCCCAATATTGAGCGCCGTGTTGCTGTGCAGGGGAGCGCCAGAACAAGTTGTTGTGGCCTGCAAGACACCGTTGACGTAAATACGCACGGCGCTGCCATCGTAAACGCCGAGGACATGGTTCCACGTTCCGGGCGGCATCACCTGAGGCGAGACGGCCTTGCACCACTGGGAAGTCATCGAAAATGCAAACGCCGCCCGCCCGTTATCCCCGGCGCTTAAGCTGTAGCCGGTCACGTAATCTACGATGAAGTGGCCGGCGCCATCCTTGGCGAGAATCGCGCCCTCCTCCACAGTAGAGGCCCAGGTATTGGCTTTGATCCAGGCGGCGACGCTAAACCTTTGGGGAGTTAACTGGTTGTTATTGTTGACGACAATCGCGTCATTAATCCCATCAAAGCGCGGCGCCAGGCCCAACTGGCCCTTGAGACCCACCGCAGGACAGGCTGCGCCAGAACATGAGCCGGCCAGGGTGGAAGCTGCATTCGCAAAGCCGCCCCCAGTGCTGGTTTCCTCCAGGTGCATCAAGAAAGTCGGCGCCGCCTGGTAGATGGCCTGGACTTCCACCGCCGCCAGGCTGTTGATACTGTAAACGCGGAGGTCATCAATCGCGCCCTTGAACAGCCGGTCAGGCCAGGCCGCGCTACGCCCAATGGTGAGATTGGTCGCAGCAGATGAAATGGATCCCTGGCGGGTGGTAGAAGCTTGCAGCGCTCCATTAATATAAACGCTGATCGTCCCCCCATCGTAGGCGCCGACAACGTGGTACCAGACACCCAGCGACATTACCTGCGGCGAGACCGCCTCGTACCACTGGCCATCCACCGAAACGCCAAACGCCGCCCGTCCATTTTCGCCGGCGCTCAAGCGGAACCCCTGCCCGCTTGGGCTGTCCTTGGCTGCGATGACCCCGCGCCAATACTCCGGCGTCCAGGCATCGGCCTGGATCCAGGCGGCGATGCTGATCTTCTGCGGCGCCAGGCTGGCAGTATTCCGAACCTCAACATAATCGTTCACGCCATCAAACTGCGCCGCCAGGTTGATGCGCCCCGGCGCGCCGGTGGTTGGGCAGGCGCTTGCCGGGCTGCAGACGCCGTTGGCGCCCTTGGTTGGATCTACGGCGTTGTTATACCCCTGGCGGCTGAGGCCGGCCCCGGATGGATCATCGAAGCGCAAGTAGAGCGGCATCGTGCCGTTCTGGTATAGAGCCTGCACCTCGTCGCTGCTCATCGTATAGCGGTAGACCCGCACGTCATCCAGCCGCCCGCGGAAGGAAATGGCGTTGATCTTTACGGCTGGCCTGGGGGGCGTTGCAGCGGCGTCGCCAAGATAGAGTTTTCCGGTCATACTTTCAAGGATCCAGCTATAACCGAGATCGTAGGAGGTCTCGTTGAGGACTGGCATATTGTAGGAGCGGAAAAAGTCGTCATCACTGCTCCAAACCGCATCATCCCAATTATCATTTGCAGCCCCGCAGTACACGCCGCCATCGTCCTCCCAAATGGTCAAGCGGCCAAAGTCGGTAAAAGTCTTCCATAAGTCAACCGCGTAATCGCCGCCGCCTTTTGCGCCGTTATAATTCCAAATCCCGGCCGCGCCGGTGGTGAGACTATCCGTCCAACTTATGCACACCTCGGCATCTGTAAACCAATCCTTAGGGTCGGTGACATGAATATAGTGGATGTAGACGCTGCCTTTGTCGGTGGAACGGCCCACCCACAAGGTGGCGCTGTTGGACGGCGAGAGGCCGCTCAGGGCGTCGGTGCTGGCGCGTTCGATTCCATTAACGTAGATGCGGTAGGTGACGCCGTCGAACGTCGCCGCCACGTGATTCCAGGCGTTGGGGGTCAAGACATCGGTGGGTGTGGTAAATTCTCTCCATTCCGAGCCGCTGCCGAATCCCACGCGCAGCTTATTGCCCACGCGCTGCAAGGTCGGGGTTCCGGTCTTCTCGCCGCTGTCGTAACCCAAAATGCCCTGCGGATAGTTTGCAGCATCCGCCGCCGGGTACACCCAGGCCGCCTGGGTAAAGTGTCCGCTGCTGAGATTCAGACTATCATTGGAACTGGCAATCTTGATGAACTGAGCGCCTTCCGAAACTCCCTGGAACTCAGCCGCCGAGCCGGTAACGCCGGCGGAAGTCTTGGATGGGCAGGTCCACCCGTTCGCTCCGCCGCAAGTCCCATTGCTGCCGCCGCCCGAACCATCTTGCAGCCAGCTTGAGTTACTCGAGGAGCCTTCAAAGGCCAGGCTCAAGGCCGGCGCGCCGACCAGCGCGCCAATCTCATCCCGATTCAGGGCGCGTGGATAAATGCGCACATCATCCATCAGGCCGGCAAAACGTTGGTCTTGATTAAGATAGCGCGACTGGCGCGCTCCCATAACAATCGGGCGCGTGTTGCTGGAGAGCGCCCCCCCGGCGTAAGAGCAGGTTTTGATCAATGCGCCATCCGCATAGAGAGAGATGTTCGTCCCGTCATACACGCCGGCCACATGATGCCAGGCCTGGGCAGATAAAGCGCTGTCCGCCATACAGATCATGGGAAGGGTCTGCGACTGAGAGAGGTACATCCTGAGCGCGCCGCCGTAGAAATCCAGGCTCCAGATTGCCCATTCTCCCTTCGAACCACCTTTGGTGACCAATGGAGCGCCTAACGAGGTGAAATTGGCGGCGTTGATCCAACCGGCGATGGTCAGGTAAGCCGGGTTGAAGGCGGCGCTGTTGTTGACAACCAGGGAATCATCTACCCCATCAAACTGGGCAGCATAGCCGCGGACGCCGCTTTGCCCGGACGCCGGGCAGGCGGCGCCATAACACACGGCTTCGCGCCGCGGCTGGACGCCCGAACTATCCGCAAAAACCGTCGAAGAGGCGACATCGTCAAGCTTGAGCCATAGGTCGGCGTAATCCGAGGCGTTACGCCAGTCCACCACCTGGCCGCCGGCCACCTGGATAATGGGGATATTCCCCGCCGGCGCCGACTGGCTGACGGTGAACACGCCGGTCATTATGGCAGAATCGGCCGGGTCAAGCACAAACGTCGCTGGCGGTACCGCCCCGGAGAGGAGCGACGACGGCGCGTCGGTGCGCAGCAAGCCCTGGGCAGTGCGGTTGTTCAACTCATTCTTGACCACGCCCTGGTACCAGACCTGGTCGCCCGGGCGGACGATGAGATCGCTGGAAGTGTAGCGCGCCAATCTCACCGCCTCGATCGCTGCGGCTGGCAAAGCCGAAGCGTAGACGCCCACCTCATCCAAGCGCCCCTGGAACGCGCCGTCCGGCCCAGAGCCGATCAGCAGATCGCCCGCGCCCTGATAAACTGCGCCGGCGGTATCTTGCGCAGCCAGGCTGCCATCCACATAGATGGAGCGGCTGCGGTTGGCGGCGTCAAACGTACAGGCATAGTGACGCCAGCCGGCATCGGTGTACACAGCGCTGGTCGCCAGGTCGTTATTGCCAAAACCGCACACAAATGTGTTGTTCGCGGCGAAGCCAATCCGCAGCGACTGATTGTTCAGCCCGCTGCCGCCCTGCGCCACAATCCATTGAGAGGCATTCACAGTATCGCGTTTGGCCCAAAAAGCCACGCTAAACGAGGCGTTTTTCAACGCCGGGGGATTGCTGACCCGCACCGCGTCATCCAGTCCATCAAACTGCAGGGCGTTGCCCAAGTAACCGGCCACGCCCGAAACAGGGCAGGCTGCATCCGAACAAGTCACGATCCGCCCCATGCCCGAATGATCACTGAAGCCGGTTGCATTCACGGTCTCTTCAAAGCGCAGCAGCAAGCTGGCCGCGTTTAGATCGGTAAGACGGGTCTGGTAGGTCAGCGCCACGCTGCTCGAGGGCGCGCGTGGGTTAGTCCCCAAAATCTTTTCCTGCTTATCCAACACGCCGTCTCCGTCAGCGTCCGGCTGGAGCGGATCGGGGAAGGCTCGAGTGATCAAAGGGGTCGCGCCCCTGAAACCGTAGACGATATCCCAGCCAAGCGTTTCTTCCTGATCGGTCAAGCCATCGCCATCGCTGTCAACGCGGCGCAGATCCGTCTTCAGGCGGGTTTCAAGATAGTCGTTCAGGCCGTCGCTGTCGCTATCTATATTCTCCGGATCGCTGCCATGCGCCAATTCGTAGGGGTCTGACAGCCCATCATTATCAGTGTCCCAAAGACTGTCGTTAGGATCCATGCCGTTGTCGCTCTTGTTGAGCAGGCTGTCGCCGTCGAAATCTTTCATGCGGGGGAAAGCCAACACGCGCCCGGTGTCGGCGACCGTCACGTGCGGCGACTGCCCCCAGGCCAACGAGTAGCCGTCTTCATGCTCGGAGGGGGTGTAAAAACCATCCAGCGTCGCAGGGAAGATGTCCCATTTGACCGTTTCGCCCAAATCGTTATGGATCACATTGCTATCTTCGCGCACCCAGCAAACCGGAACCAGGTATCCCAGGATCGGGATCAACCAGCATTCCTGGGTAGGAATGGCGTATGCTTCGCTGAGATAAATCCTGGCGGGTTGATTGATGCCGGCGACATCGTTGGGCGCCTGCACGCTCACCACTTGCGCCATCTGCAAGGCAAGAGGCGATGCGCCGGCCACTTTTTGCCAACTGCTCGCCATCGAGTTGTAAGCAGCCGAGAAGCCATCGTTTTGCACCTGGAGCTTATAAGCAAAGGCGGCCATGCGCAGGTTCGCCTCATTAAACTGTGAGGCGTAGAGCTGCGATTTCCAGTTCGGATCCTGGCCGTCAGGGGGCGCGTTGGGGTCTGTCAGGTTGATCGTGTTGCGCACCGTCACCTGATAATTCATGTCGCTGCCCACAGCATAGCCGCGCGTCACATCCACCAAAGACGGTTTGAAACTCAAGAACTCCAGGCGGTCGGCGTCGCTCATATTGCCAACCAACGGCACAGAGGAATAGATCAAGGCCACGGCAAAGCGGTTGATCGCGCCGCCAATGCCGCCGCACAAGAACTTTTGGTTTTCCTTCTCCTCTTCAGCCACAAAGAGATGACAGAGCAAAGCCAGGACGGCGTCAATTAAGCCGATGAGCGCCGCCAGGATTTGGCCCACGATCGGGATCATGGCAATGCCCAACATCACCACTGCGGCGATAATGGCGCCGATCATCCCGGCCAGGGCGGCGTTGAACGCCAGGCTAAACGGAGAAAATTGGGCGATCGCCCACTGGGCAAAGAACAAGCCCACCGCCATCACCGAGGAAATCACCGCCCCAATGGCAGAGGCCTGGCACGAGGCGGCGTTCAGCATCTTGGAAATCTTGAAAAGTTCTCCCGCCATGCGCGTGATAGAAACCAGGCGGGCAATGGCGTCCACCGCCGAATAGAGCGCGGACACAATGCTTAAAGAGAGCGCAATCGTGGTAATTGTTCTGTCGCCGGTCCAGGCGGCTGCAATGCACATCACGGCAGTGATGACCGCCAGGCCTTTGCCAACCGGCGTCCACCAATCCTGGTAAATAAATCCCCCCGGAAGGGACTTTCCCGCATCTTGATAGTTCTCGATGGCCTCGCCAATCGTCTTAATGGCCTCCTCGGTCGGCGCCTTGCCGGCGGCTTCCTGGACGGCCAGAGCTTTGTTCGCCATCTTCTGGACATAATCATCCGCCAGGGTTGCGACCGTATTCAGGATAACGCCAGCCGTATTGTTGGTCAGGTTTTCCGCGAGGCTGAAATCTGGCTCAACCGCCGCCATATTGGTCAGCACCTCAGAGCCGCGCGTGACCACGCCCAAATAGCCCTGCATGGTCGCCAGTTGATTGGCGCGGGCCAGCATCACCATGGCGTCCAACATGGTTTCGTAGGCTGGATCGCTGCGCCTCAAGTAATCGGGCGGGTTGGCCTGGAAAAGGGCGCGATAATTTGCGCCGATGGCATCCCAATAGGATTGCAAGGGATAGGCTCGCCAGTTCCCATCCTGGTACTGGAACGGCGCCCAGTTAAAAGCAGCCAGCTTTTGCAGCGGCTGGTTGGCCGGTCGCACGTCAAGCGTTACCGTGGATTGATTGACCAGCGCGTCCGCGCTTTCCAGGTTGATGTCGCGATATATTTCCTCGCGGGCAAACAGCAGCGTGGGCATACTGGCAAGCGGCGCGCCGCTGCTGGTGAAATAGGTATTCAAGATTTGCTGGTTCTCGCCCACCGGGAACTGCGCCAGGCCATCCTGGTTGGCAAAGCTGTAGCTCAACACCTTCACTTTGCCAGCCGGGATGTTCCAACGCTTGAGCCTGGCGTCGCCCGTATCGCCAGGGTCAGCAAAGCGCCTTTGAAATTCACTGAGCGTCAGGTCAAGCTGGCCGCTGGCGTTTTGACGACCGCTGATAAAACCGGCCAACAGACCATCGGCTGCCTGCCAGAGGTAATTATCCACCGTGGTAGCATTGTCAACCGCCGGGTCCTCGAACGCCACGCTCACATTCAAGCCGTGGTCTTCACGCAGCATCAAGCCGGTCAGGGTGAAATCATCTTGATACACATGAATGGTCTGGATTTGATCATCGTCATCGTACAACTGCACCAACCAGACCAGGCGCACTGCCTGGGCCGCGCCCCAATCGCTGCCACTCTGGCGGTAGAGCATGCGGGCGCTGAACGCCATGCGGCTGTCGCTGACATCGTCATAGACCATGTTGACAGGGATGTAAACCACCACCGTGCCGTTGGCGTCAGCGTCGCGCGCCGAGATGCCATAAAACCCCAGGGCGTCGGTGTCAATCATGCGATCGGCGTCCTTGCCATTGGGCAGATCGCCCAGGGCGACGCAAGCCGTCTGATCGCCTTCCTTGAGCACCAGGGCATGATTGCCATCTACCACTGAAAGCAGCTTTTGCCCAATCACATTCTGGCTGCCTGAGGCCACTTCGCTAAACGTGGCCGTAACCACCGGGCTGGCGTCAATCGTCGCCTGGGTTGCGGAGAAACACCCCCCATCGTAAAGGGTGACAGAATCCAGGCCGCCGGCGATATCGTGGGTCAAGGTAAAGGCGCTGCTGTCTCCCAGGGGGGCCAGGCTGACCGTGGCGCTGATCCAGCCGCCCACCCCGCTGGTCAACTGGCGCACCGCCCGCGGGGTCGTGCGCGGCAAAGGCAGCACACTGCCCGAAAGGGTGATCTCCAACATGGGCAGCAGGCGCATGTCTCCGTTTTGAGTGTTGGGGGTGGCGTTCGCCTGCGCCTCAGTCAGCGAACTGGCAAAAGTGGTGTCCCTGGTGCGGGTGACCTGGCCTTCGACATCGCCCGCCGGCCAGTCCAGGACATTCATGGCGTAGGTCAGATGTGCAGCATTGGCCGGCCGAATTTGAAAATCCACCAGGACATCTCTGTTCGCCTCCAGCGATTGCACCGCAAACAGGAAGGGGCTGCCGCCGCGAAAACCAGTTACCTTCTTCGATGGCGAGAGGTCAATGCGATCTGGCACGCCATCGCCATCATTGTCAATGTCAAAGGCGTCAGGCGTCACGTCGCCCTCGCTGGCATCGGTATTGCGACAAACCACATTGGTCGGCGAGAGTTGGTCGGCGGCGTACAGCATCTCAGGGCATTCCAGGCCATCCGGCGTCCCGTCCTTGTTGGTGTCGGGGCTGCGCGGATTGGTATACCATTTCTGCCCTTGATAAGAAAAGCCGACCACCTCAGCATTGTCACTGATCCCATCCCCATCCGTGTCCTTCAGTTTTGGATCGGTACCCAAGGACATCACTTCTTGCCCATCGTTCAACGTGTCGCCATCGCTATCAGCCCTGGCGGGATTGGTGGACAAGCCTTTCTCCTGGCAGTCGGTCAGGCCATCTTGATCGGTATCGGCGCTGCGCTCGGCGTCGCTGCAAACGATCGTCGCGCTGGCCGCGGCAGACTGGCTGACTTGTGGGGCAATGGACAGTTCCTGCCTGAGCTGGGCGAGGTCGCCCAAGTCCGCCGCATGATCGCTCAAATCCGCCGCCAACGGCGCAGCGCCCGGCGGCTGGTGCGGATCCCAGTTGGAAGTAAACGCCGCCTCGAGGGCGTCCTGCTCCGCCTGGGCGTCCTTCTGGAGCTGTCCGGCTGTCGCGGACTCGGCAGACTGGCGCTGGTAGAAAGCCGACGCCTGCTGGCTCTGCAAGAGCGGCGAAATCACCAATGAAAAGATGATCGTCAGCGTCACGCCGGCATAGACCAGGCGAGAATGCCGCCGACTGTAAACCAGCAGGCCCAGGGCCAGGGCGAACAGCATGATCGCGCCTTGTAAGCTGGCGCGCTGCCAGTCGCGCCAGGTCAGCAGCCCAAGCGCGCCGCCCCACAGATTCGGCGCGCTGGCTTGCTCTAAGGGCGCAAAGGCAGAGAAATCAGTTTTGATGCTCACAGCGACGCGCTGGCCGTCTTCGCGCTGCGGGAATTCGGCCTCGATGGTCAAGCGCGCCGGCAGACCATCGCTGGTCAGCCACACCCGGCCGCCGCCGGTCATCCCCAGGTATTCGTTGGCGACCTCCAGGGTCAGGCCGGCGGGCAGTTCGCCTTTCTCCTGCAAGGCACGCTCCAACTGCTCAGTGACGTAGCGGCCAAAAGCCGGCCCATCCAGGTCGAAGACATACTGCGCCAGGCCAGGAAACGCCGGGGCGGCGAGGTCGTCGCCCACCGCACGAACATTTTTCGCCCCAGCCAGGTAGGCCAGGAGGTCTTGGCCGGGCGCAAAGGTCGCCGAAAAATCATTGATCTTTTGCCAATCGCCGCCCAGGCTGCGCCCATAGGCCTCGTCGCCTTCAATGCGCACTTCAATCCCATCCTTGCGACTCGCGGCGCTGCCGCCCTTCGTCCACAACGTCAACTGCATGGCGCGGTTGGGCAGGTCAGTTTGTCCCTCCATGTACAAGAGATCTTCCTGCGCGCTGCGCCCCACATTGGACAGCGCCGGGGAGGGATAGATGGTCTGGATCAATTCGGTGGAATAATGATAAACGCCCGACTGCTGGGCGCGCCGCCAGGCGGCCTGGATGGCCTCGCCTGGCAAGTTCGCTTGTCCGAGAACAGGGGAGAGATTGGCGTAGCTCAGCGCTTGGGGCATGCCCGCCGCGAGCCGGGGAATCAATCCCAACCGGCTGATGAGAATCACAAGGCCAATCACGACAATGACGGTACAGGCGGGCAAATACCGCCCGATCGCCGCTGAGAAAGCGGATTTCTTGTGTGACGCAGACCACTGCATGACATTTCCCTTCATAACACTCTCCTTGAAGCCCACGATAAACCGAGGGCAGTATATTTTTGGTGTTATTTTCCCCTAACAAAGTGGTCTCATTTTACACTAATTTTCCAAAATTGGCTGCAAAGCGTCAAACAAGTTCTTAAAAGCGATACAAACGCAAAAAAACATTGACAAAGACCCAGGGGCGAGCTAAGCTAATAGCGGTAAAGATCACCGCCGCAGAAAGGAAAAATATCATGAATGCCGATAGTTTTCTCCATGCTCTGTTTGCCCGACCGGGAAAAGCCATGCCAACTCACGGCTTCAACGGTACAGATCACCGCCGCGGTAAAAGCGGGCAAAGACCGCCCGATCACCGCCGCGGTAAAGATCGCCCCCTTCAAATCTCCCTGTTGTTGAGTGTTCTTGTATGGCTGGCAAGCGCCTGTGGAGGGGCAGCGCCCATCCCCGCCGCCACGCTGCCGGCCAGCCCCGTCCCGCCGACCGCGACTGTTTTACCCAGCGCGACTGCCCTGCCCACTGCTACGTCCGCCCCCACGTCTACCCCTACCCTCCTGCCGGCCACCGCCACTCAAACCATTGCAAACTTGCGCCTGGAAACCGGCTTGTCTTCTTTAACCAGCTTGAATTTTTCTGACGATGGGCGCTACCTGGCCGTCGCCAATCAAGAGGGAATTATTGCGGTATGGGAAGTAAACGCTGGCGGTACAGACCACCGCGGCACAAAACGCTTCGAGGTTCAGATTGGCAATGTGCTGGCGGTCGTGTTCTCAGCCGATGGGGAGCAGATGACCGCCCTGGACGATGAGCGGGTTTATCTCTGGCAGACGGCGGATGGCAGCCGCCTGGCGGAGTATCCCTGCGCCGCCGAAACAGGCATGAAGCTGCAATTTACGCCGCAAGGCAGCCTGGCGGTGTCGGGCATTGTGGACGAGGCCCAGGTGAACCTGACCTATTTGCCCTCCAGCGAGCAGCAAGTTTTCACTGCGCAAGATGCGGATGTATTCATCAAAGAAGCCAGCCTTTCACCGGACGGAAAGTGGCTCGCCCTGGGACGCAGCGACGGGGTGATCGAGCTGTATGAGGCGGCGACGGGCCAATTGCAGCAGCGCATTGCCGCCCACACCGATTGGGTCACGAACCTGGCCTTTTCGCCGGACAGCCGGCTTTTGGCCAGCGACTCGATCTCGTCCGACCCCCATATTTACATCTGGCAGGTCAGCGGCGGTACAGACTACCGCGACGGAAAGCGGCTGGCGACTCCCGAAAGCGAAAAATGGGACGCCGGCCGGCTCTCTTTCTCGCCCGGCGGCAAGCTGCTGCTCTCGCAATCTTCCTACGGGACGAAAATGTGGCGGGTGGA
>CAIQJJ010000200.1 GCA_903872065.1 uncultured Anaerolineales bacterium
GGGCGGGGAAGTTTGTGGGGAAGAGGGCAGCGGACATCGTACTCCTTATTCGTTTTTTACCTGCTCTACCGCCGCCATCAGGCGGTCTATGTCTTCTGGGTTATTGAAGTGGGCGGTGGAGACGCGGATTGCGTTGTAGTGTGGGATGACGCGCAGGTAGATGCGGTGGCGCTCACGGCAGGCATTGCTGATCGCCTGAGCGTTCTTGCCCTCGATGATGAAGCTGGTCAGGCCGGAGGAGTCTTCAAAGGCGAGGGGGGTGATCAGTTTCAACCAGGGGCGCGCCAGGATGCTTGCCTTGAGGTAATCACTCAGGGCGGCGATGTGGCCGTAGACGTTGGCCCAGCCGATGGATTCGAGCCAGTCCAGGCTGCAGCCCAGGCCGGCCGAGAGAGCCCAGGCGCGCGTGCCGAACTCGAAACGATGGCCAGTGGCGGGGGCGACGGCGACGCCGTTGGGAATGTCCACCCGTTCGAGCGAGCCAGCGCCGACGTGCGCCAGGTAGAGGTCGCTCAGCCTGTCGCGCTTGCCCCAAAAGAAGCCGCTGCCTTTCGGGCCGCCGAGCCATTTATGCCCGTTGGAGGCGTAAAAGTCGCAGCCCATCTCCTGCACATTGACCGAGAAGGCCCCCGAGGCCTGCGCGCCGTCGAACAGGCTCAAGATGCTGCGCGAGGCGGCCCAATCGCTGATCGCCCGCGCCGGCAGGCGCGTGCCCGTCTCGCAGGTGATGTAGCTCATCGTCACCAGGCGTGTCCTGGGCGAGACCACCGCCTCCAGGCGCGCCAGCATTTCTTCGGGGCGCGGCGAGACCTCAACCATTTTCACCCCAATCCCTTTCATCTGGCGCAGGTAGGTCAGGGGATGGTTGGTGGCCTCGTGTTCTTCGGTGGTGGTGATGACTTCATCGCCGGGCTGCCAGTCAATGCCGGCCAGCACCAGGTTGATGCCATCGGTGGCGTTGCGGGTGAAGGCGATCTCATCGCTGCTGCCGCCGATCATCTCAGCAATGCGCTTGCGCGTCGCCTCGGTCTGGCGGCCAAAGCCGCCATTGGAAGCCACGCCGCGGCTTTCAAACTCGGCCTGGAGCGCCTGAAACGACTCCAGGGCGGGGGCCGGCATCAGGCCATACGTGCCAACATTGAGATAGGTCACTTCCTGTAAAACCGGAAATGCCTGGCGGATGACGCCATTGTCGAGTAATTTCGGCGTCAAAGAACTGGTTTGTATCGTCATGATAATCTCCTCTATGTGCTATACTTGACGCGGGCAAGGTATGAGTTTTTGTGTATCCGCGCCAATCATTTCTATGGAGTGCTTCAATGGAATCTGCTTCAGCGCATCGCTCGGCTTCAGCGCAACCTTTCACACTGTTGACTTATCCTCTCACCAACGGTTTCATCCATGACTGGCTGGTCGCCGGCCCGTTGGCTGTTTTGCTGCCTGGCAGCGAGGAAACGCCGGCGCAGCCGGCGGACGGCGGCCCGGCGCTGGATGATCCTGGGCTGCTCAGCGCCCCGCCGGTGGAACTGGATCCGTTTGGGGCGCTGCACTGGCGCTATTTCCGCTGCCGCCCCGATCACTATGTAGACCTGAGCGCCTTTTATCCGCAGCCTTGCTCCCTGCGCGCCTGGGTGTATGCGCAGGTGCAGGTGGATGCCGGCCAGGAAGTTGACCTGGTCTTGACGACTGCCGGCGCGGCCGCGCTCTGGCTGAACGGCAGTCGCGTCTCCTTCGGTGAAAATAGACCTTTAGGGTTTTCGGAAACCCTAAAGGTCTCGTCTGCATCCTGTGGGGCGTCCAATCAATCCGCGAAGGTTTTCCTGCGCGCCGGCGGCAACGATCTGCTGGTGTGTTTTGAGCAAGCCGGCCGCGGCGAGACGGCGCACGCCCTGGCCTTGCAGCTAAAGGGCCTGGATGGGCCGGCCCTCGTCCAGGTGCCCACCCGCATGGAGAGCGGCATTTTGGCCAGGCGGGTGGCGATGGAAAAGATCGTTGAAGCGATGTACCTGGATCGCTACGTCTATGGCTACCTGGACGGCGACCGCTTTGAGAAAAATGAGCCGCTGGCGCTGCGCTTTGCCGGGGCGGATGACTGCCAGGCGGTCGCGCCGATTGAAATCACCCAGCGTTTGCAAGATTTTAGCGGCAGTATCTTTCAAGAAGCCACGCGCCCCTGCCGCCCCGGCGACAGCTTTGAAATGGCGAAGACTTTCCCGCTGCGCAACGGCCCGCATTACCTGGCGCTGGTTCCGCCGGCCAACGATTACTTTGTTAAAAAGATGCGTTTCGAGCGGCGCGACCTGTTCTATGTGGTGCGCACGCCCACGGCGCAAAAGCCATATCTGCGCGGCGATCCGGCGCTAACCCTGGCGCGGCGCCGCGAAGAAGCGCTGACTGATGCAACCCAGCGCCGCAATGAGAGCATTTACAGCGAAGTTGCCAGGGCGGCGCTGGGGCGTTGGGAGAAGCTGGATCGCAAGGTGCTGGCGCAAACCCTGGCGCGCATTGGGCAGCAGCACGAGGGCAGTGTGAACGACCTGCTAGGACTGTTGGGCATGCGGCTGCGCTTTGGGCGCAAGCACGCCTTCCCCGCCGATTTGAAGCAATCCATCAAAGACTGCGCCCAGGGTTATTGCTACTGGTCTGAGCAGCCCGGCGCAAAGGGGATGGATTACACGGCGGAGAGCCGCCAGATTCTCTTCCACACCTGCGAAATCCTGGCCGGCCAGCTTTATCCGAGCCGGACTTTTGCCTCGGGCAAGACCGGTCTGTGGCACACGCAGCATGGCGAGGCCTTAGCCCTGGCCTGGCTGCAGCAGCGCGGCGCCTGGGGCTGGCAGGAATGGGATTCGCCGTCCGGTTTTGAAGCGGCGCTGGCAGCCCTGGCGCACCTGGTGGATTTTTCCAAGAACGAGGCGCTGGTGGACCTGGCGGCGGTGCTGATGGACAAAATCTTGTTCAGCCTGGCGCTTGGTTCGTACCAGGGGGCTTTTGGGGCGGGGCGCGGCAGCAGCGATACGGCCAGCGTCTTGAGCGCCCGCCTGCAGCCAACTTCCGGCGTCAGCCGCTTGCTGTGGGGCCTGGGAACCTTCAACGAGAACCTGATGGGCGTTGTCAGCCTGGCTACCTGCGAGAAGTACGAACTGCCTGAGACCATCCGGCAGATCGCCAACGAGTCCCCGGCGGCGCTGTGGGGGCGCGCCCAGGATGCCGGCGGGGCGGGCCGCACGGGGGTGAACCGCGTGGTGTATAAGACCGCCGACTTTATGCTTGCCTCGGCCCAGGATTATCGCCCCGGCGAAGCCGGCGCGCAGGAGCATGTCTGGCAGGCCACCCTGGGGCCAGACAGCCTGGTCTACGTCAATCACCCGGCCAATTTCAGCGTGGAGGATGTTCACCGTCCCAACCTGTGGGTGGGCAATCGCAGCCTGCCGCGCGTGGCGCAGTGGGGCGATGTCCTGCTGGCGCTTTACGCGCTGCCCGAGGACGATTGGCTGGGCTTTACCCATGCCTATTTTCCGGCGGCGACCTTCGACGAATATGTCTTGCAGGGCGATTGGGCGTTTGCGCGCAAGGGGAAGGGCTACCTGGCGCTGACCGCCGCCCAGGGGCTGGAGTGGATCGTGCAGGGTCAGACGGCTTTGCGCGAACTGCGCTCGTATGGCCGGAAGAATATCTGGTTGTGCCAGATGGGGCAGGAACTCTTGGATGGCAGCTTTGCCGCTTTTCAGCAGAAGGCGCTGGCGGCGCGGCTGGAATTTGACCTGGCAGCCGAGCCGTTCGCGGTGCGCTACCAAAGCCTGCGCGGCGACGCTTTGAACTTCGCCTGGCGCGGCGATCTGATTGTTAATGAACAAGTGCAGCCCTTAACGGGCTTCAAACATTTTGAAAATCCCTATTGTGTGGTAGATTTGCCCGCCGCCCAAATGGATATTCTCTACCAGGAAGAAGGCATCCGGTTGAAGTTTTGAGAGAGAAGGTAGAGGGGATAGACCCTAAGGGTGAGCGCCCGGCGCTCACCCTTAGGGTCTTAATTTTTGCGCCTCACATGCGGATGTTCGGATCGAGCGCGTCGCGCACCCCGTCGCCCAGCAAAATCCAGGCCAGCATGGTCACTGCCAGCACCAGCGCCGGGTAGAGGATCAGGTGCGGCCAGGTGCGGGCAAAGGACTGGTAAATGCCGATCATTTGTCCCCAGGAGGGGGTGGGGGGAGCGATGCCCAGGCCCAGGAAGCTCAGACCGGCCTCGCCGAACATCGCGCCCGGCACACCGAGGGTCATCGAGATCACCACTGGCGTCAGCGCGTTGCGCAAAATGTGGGTTTTGATGATCCAGGTGTTGTCCGCTCCCATCGAGCGGGCGGCGCGCACAAAGTCCGATTCTTTGAGCGACAGCACCTGGCCGCGCACCAGGCGGGCGATCCCGATCCAGCCGGTGAGCGACATGGCCAGGATGATGTTGCTCAGGGCTTGAAAGACGTTGCCCGACCCGCCGCCCAGGGCGACCATGAGCAAGATGTAGAGCAGCATGCCGGGGATGGAAGACAGCACGTCAATCACGCGCATGGTGACGTAGTCTACCCAGCCGCCGATCAGCCCGGCGATGGCGCCGATCGGCAAGCCAATGATCACAATGCACACCTGGCTCAATACCCCTACGGAGTAGGAGACGCGCGTGCCGTAGATAATGCGGCTCAACACATCGCGGCCCATGTCATCGGTGCCGAGCAGGTACTTGGCGTTGGGCTTTTGATAGGTGGCAGTGTAATCGCTGTAGTAGGGGTCATAAGGGGCGATGACCGGGGCAAAAATGGCGATCATGATCTCCAGCAGGATGAAAATTCCGGCCGCCACCGCCCATTTGCGGCTGAGAAAGCGCCGCCAGGCCATCCCCAAACTGCTTGATTTTTTGACCTTGGCCGGCGTCAGGGTGGTTGCAGATACAGCCATCGTTATTTCTCCTTCACGTAGGTCACGCGTGGGTCAATCACCGCATAAACCAGGTCGGTAATCAGGTAGGTGATCGAAATAATCGCCGTCCAGGCCAGGGTGGTGGCCATAATCAGCGGGTAATCGCGGTTTTGGATCGCCGTTACCCAGAATTGGCCGATGCCCGGAATGCGGAAGATGCTCTCGACAAAGAACGAGCCGGTGATCAACCCGGCCAGCATCGGCCCGCCTACCGTCACAATCGGGGTCAGCGCATTCTTGAAGATATGGATAAACGTCACCCGCTGTTCGGTCAGGCCCTTGGCTTTGGCGGTGCGCACATAATTCGAGCGCATGACGTCCACCATGCTGGCGCGGGTGTAGCGCTGCAAGACCAGCACCGGCCCTAGCGAATTGGCCAACACCGGCAAAATCCACTGCTTGGGGCTGTCCCACCCGCCGGTGGGCACCCAACCCAGCTTGATGGCGAAGACGATCTGCAGCAAAAGCGCCAGGACAAAACTCGGCATGGCCAGGCAAAACAGGGAGATGGCGGTGCCAAGGTAATCAAAGAACGTGCCTTGTTTCATCGCCGCCAGGATGCCCAGCCCCATGCCGATTAAGATCGAAAATCCCATCGTCAGCAGCCCCAACTGGATCGAGTAGGGCCATTGGTTTTGGAAGATTTGGGCGATGGTCTGGCCCTGGTAGTAAAAGGAATAGCCGAAATCCAGCTTGACCGCATTTCGGACGAAGAGCAAATACTGCATGAACACCGGTTGATCCAGGCCGTATTTTGCTTCCAACTGTCTTTTGAGCTGATCGGGGATGGCTTTGTTGGCCTGCACGCCCATCATATCGAACGGGCCGGAGGGAATGGCCTTCATCAGCATAAATGTGATGAAAGAGACTGCAATCAGTACTCCCACCACGCCGGCTAAGCGCATAAGGATGTAACGTCCCATAATATCACCTCTACCTGGTCACTAAATGACACGCCACGGCATGGTCCGACCAATTTCCCGCATGGCGGGCGCTTCCACCTGGCAGCGATCTTCGGCGATCGGGCAGCGAGGGTGGAAGGGACAACCGCTGGGACGGTCAATCGGGCTGGGGACATCTCCGAGCAGCGAGCGTTTCAAGCGTTTGCGTTTTGGCTCAGGCTCAGGCACCGCTTTCAGCAAGGCGTTGGTGTAGGGGTGGCGCGACTCACGAACGATCACCTGGCTGGGGCCGATCTCGACCATTTGCCCCAGGTACATCACACCGATGCGCTGGCTCATGAAGCCTGTCACGGCAATATTGTGCGAAATAAAGAGATAAGTCAGGCCAAATTGATCTTGCAGATCGCGCAGCAGGTTGAGAATTTGCGCCTGCACCGATACATCCAGCGCTGAAACCGGCTCGTCGCAGATCAACAGCTTGGGCTGCAGCGCCAACGCCCGCGCGATGCCGATGCGCTGCTGTTGGCCGCCCGAAAACTCGGTCGGAAAGCGCAGGGCGGCGTCGGAGGGCATGCCGGTCACTTTGAGCAGGCGGGTTACTTCCGTCCCACGCTCAGTGACGGTTCCCACGCGGTGAATGTCCATCGGCTCGCGCAGAATTTCTTCCACCGTCATGCGTGGATCCAGGGCCGCCAATGGGTCTTGAAAGATCATCTGCATCTGGCGGCGTTTTTTCTGCATCTCACCGCCGCCCATGCTGGTTAGCTCCTGCCCATCGAAAATGACTGATCCGCTGGTGGGTTCATACAACTGCATGATCGTCAGCCCCAGGGTGGATTTGCCGCACCCTGATTCGCCGACCAGGCCGAGCGTCTCGCCCTGGCGAATGGTTAAATTGACCCGGTCTACCGCCACCAGGCGGAAGTGGTGTTGGCTGAAAAAACCGCGCCGGATCGGAAAACTTTTTACCAGGTCTACCGTTTGAAGTAAAGTCTCAGGCATGGAAAGACCTCCTTGTTACTCATGGCCTGCGACCCAGCAGGCGCAGGTGTGTCCCGTAGCGATGGGCATCAAGCCTGGATTCTCGCTGGCGCAGCGTTCGATGCGGAACTGGCAGCGCGGTTGGAAGGGGCAGCCCACAATCCGATCCGTCAGGCTGGGCGGCGCGCCCTCAATGGTGGTCAGGCGCTCCGGCCAGGAGTGCAGGCGGGGGATTGACCCCATCAGCGCTTTGGTATAAGGGTGGCGCGGGGCCTCAAAAATTTGCTGCACCGGGCCGTTTTCCACCACATACCCGGCGTACATCACCGAAACCTGGTTGGCGATTTCCGCCACCACCCCCAGATCATGGGTGATGATAATCACCGCCGTGCCAAATTCATCTTTGAGTTCATTGATCAGGTCAATGATCTGCGCCTGGATGGTCACATCCAGCGCCGTCGTCGGTTCATCGGCGATCAGCAAACGCGGCGAACAGGCCACCGCCATCGCCACCATCACCCGTTGGCGCATCCCGCCCGAAAACTGGTGCGGGTAATCCTTCAGGCGCAGTGCCGCTTCGGGGATGCCCACCCGTTCCAACAGCTTGACCGCTGTCGCCTGGGCTTGCTCCTCCGCCATCTTGCGGTGGATTTTCAACGGCTCCATGATCTGGTAGCCGATGGTTAACACCGGGTTGAGCGAGGTCATCGGGTCCTGGAAGATCATGGACATCTGGTTGCCGCGCACCTGCTCCATGTCCGTGGGCGAAAGCTTCAGCAAATCCGTCACCCCTTTTTCGCCATGAAAGAGCATCTCACCGGCTTTGATCCGGCCGGGCGCCTCGATCAGGCGCATGACGGAGAGGGCGGTGACGCTCTTGCCGCAGCCCGATTCGCCGACGATCCCCAGCACTTCCCCCTTGTTTAATTTGAACGAAACCCCGTTGACCGCATGCACTGTCCCCTGGTTTAGCTTAAATTCAGTTTGCAGGTTATTGATTTCGAGTAATAGCTCATCCATGGCCGCTCTTTGTCCCTAAAGAAACCTTCAAGTGTAGCGCTACAGCCTGGACAGGCTGCAGCGCTACCATGATATTCACGAGAAGCCGGGGGCAGCTTCGATTGACTTAATAGTAGTTGGCTTTCAGATCGTCCACATCTTTGTGGATGTACATCTGGAAGCGGGCGATATCCAGCCAGCGGAAGACGACATTGCCTTCGCGATTGGGAGCCATACCTACCAGCCACGGCCACTAGATTTGGAAGACGACCTGATGCGCCAGGAAGACGCCGCCGACCTCATCCACCAGGATCTTCTCAGCATCCTGGAACATCTGAATGCGCTTGGCGACATCCACTTCGCTGCCGGCGTCCGTCACCAGCTTATCGAAGGCTTCGCTCTTCCACGGGTGACGCGGCGAGCCCCAGGGTTCGCTCTTGCCTTCGGGAGCAGGCACCGAGCGCCACAGGCCGGTCAGCATGTTGGAGGGATCGACAAAGTCGTATTCATAAGGGCCGCGGTAGGCCATCATCTCATGATCGGCGCGCTTCTGACCCCAGACGCCGCCTTCAAGCTGATTCAGGTTGACCTTGATGCCCAGGTTGGTCTCCCACTGCTGCTTGATGTATTCCAGGAAGACA
>CAIQJJ010000201.1 GCA_903872065.1 uncultured Anaerolineales bacterium
CCTTGACTCTCATCGTGGTTTTTCTCCGCAGCCAGGCGCGCAAGATCAAAAAGCAGGCCCCCGCCAGCCCCGCCCGCTCGCCCGAGCCGCAGGGCGGCGACAGCCCCACCCAATGAGATTGAGATTGGTATCATCTCAATAAACCGGGGGAGTTCAGGCAGAGATCCATGACTGTCCCAGGTTGAGTTCCTGAGCAGCCTTTTCAATCAAGGTCGCTAATGGGGGAATCTTGCCTGCTCCAGTGATACGATCCTGGAGATAAGTATAAAAACTCACGCCCAATTTTCTGGTTGTGTCGGCCAAAGACATGAAAGTATCCCAGGCCCTTTTTCCTGCTTCCGTGCGAGGCCCGAAGCTTATATCCCGTTTTCGCACTCTTTGTCTTACGGCCAGTTCTGCGGGGTTGTTGTGCAAAGGGAGTTCGGGATGCTTCAACACCAACAGCAGAACATCTTTCTTGGCTTTGGTTTTGGCAATCCGTTTGTCCAACTCATCGTACCCGCTTCGAGTGGAAAAAAGTTGCTCGAATTCTGCTTCCAAACGCAGACTCTCTGCAGAAGTTGGGTTCTGACGATAGGTCAGGAGTTGGTCGTAGTACTCCCAAAAGCGTTTCCGAAAATCTTCCAAGTGCTGGCGATACAGAGGGACTACAGGACATAGCTTCTTGTATGCGCGTCCTTCATGCACCCAGCACTGCATCATTTCCTTCGTCAGCCAATTGAATTGCGGCGCATCATCACACAGCAGTGTGCGGACAACTGGAAAATCAGTTTGGGCGTGATAGGCGGCTACCGCAGCGGCATCTACAATCGCCTTGCGCATCTGTACACCCAATGTCGGAAGAACGCTATCCAGGCGTTGGCGGAAGAAGATTTCACCCAGATCCACTTCACTACACCAAGCCTGCAAAGCCTGCTGTGCAGCTTTGGACAGCGCCATTCCTCGCAGATACCCCAACGCTTCCAGGTTCAGGCGAAAGCGGCGTTCGCGCCCATTGCGCAGCACATCCAGAACCGTCAAACGGTCTTTGCCCGGCATCGTCTGGTAGATTGTGTACAACGGGTTACACACTACATGGCAATGCTGATTCTCTCCGTTGACCCGCGTTTGCGTATCATCCGTATGCTGCCAGGGGGAACTTTTCAATCCAGCTTCATACAAGGCGTCTTTTTCTGCGTGGAAAGCTCCTTGCTTCTGGTTCAGCAGGTTTGAGACTGTCCCTTCTGAAATTTGTACCCCCGCATTCTTCAAAAACTCCGCAATCTTCGGTATGGTTGCTCCCATTCCAAAGGATAAGGCCAGCACCATCGCCTTCACTCCTGGCCCAAACTGCCCTTCATACCCTTGCGGCAACTCTGCCAGATAGGTCTTCCCTGTCGAAGCAGCATAGTATTTCTCTTTCCGAAAGCACACGTTGTCCGTTTTCAGAATCACATCCTGCACCACTACTTCTTCATACCCCTTGAATTCGGCATCTTCCGGCAAGATCGTCTGATCTACCTTCACAGTCTCTTCACGGGTCACTACGATCTTAGCTTTCTTGCTGCTCTTATGCCGCTCTCGTGGTTTGCGCCTTTCTTTTTCCGATGACTGATCAGCTTGCAGTGGTTTGGGAACGTTTGCTTTGACATTTGGCTTACCTTGTTCCCCTTTCAACCGGTTGTTCTCATCCCGCAATTGTTGATTCTCTTCCCGCAACTTACGCAATTCAGCGCTCAACTGCTCGATCAGGTTCAACAAGCGGCGAACCAGTTCTCGGCTGTTTTCATCCGGTAGGGCATTCAGGTCAAGGTCTTCTAACATAGTGGTTCAAATTTACCCGAAACATCTCTGGCGCGGAAGTGCTTTCCTTCTTGTTTTACCACTGATTATTGAAATGATACAATTTATTGAAAAATTGATCATAGCTCTCCAAACTGATGATGCCCATTGTAGTAAATCAGTAAAAGTACGCACGCAGATTAGCGAAGCCAATGCTGTTGAAATCTTGGGGCCTCGGGTTCAAATGCCAATGTCGTTACAGGAGTTCTTTCGTAAAAATGGATTGACACTTGCCTAAGAGAGATAATGTATGTCAATAAAGGCCACCCAACATCGGTGTGAAGCTGACTGATGGGGATTCTGCCGGTTAAAATGGGTTATCAAGCATTCCCAAGTTGGTTTGCATCCCGCCCCATCATAGCTTACACCGGGCGTTAGCTCTACCTGACTCGATTAAGTGATTCTCGAATCTCCTTCACAAACAGGATCGTCTTCTTGCGGTGGAGCTTACGCCGCTCTTGGGCGGCCTCAATCGCTTCTTTGAGATCAGCCTTGCCGGGCATCCCGCAGGAATGCCCAGCACACGCCGAAA
Source organism: uncultured Anaerolineales bacterium (assembly GCA_903872065.1). Lineage (GTDB taxonomy): Bacteria > Chloroflexota > Anaerolineae > Anaerolineales > UBA4823 > CAIQJJ01. Next base: position 2,354 of record CAIQJJ010000201.1, read on the forward strand.
GCGTCTCAAAATGAGAACTGGTCTGGTTGGAATGAGATGAATGCTTCTTGACGAAACGTACCAATAATGATACACTCCCTGTATGGATGATTCCATGCGGCTGCGCGTTATCTTCTTCAAATCCCTATCTGGCAACGAGCCAGTACGCGAATGGTTACAATCTTTGCCCATAGAGGATAAAAAAGCCATCGGCGCAGATATTAAGACTGTTCAATTCGGTTGGCCGTTGGGCATGCCGCTGGTTCGCAAATTGGAAGCCGGATTATGGGAAGTTCGCGTCACACTGCGTAATCGCATTGCTCGCATCCTGTTTACAGTCGAAGGTAACCAAATGGTGCTTCTGCATGGTTATATCAAGAAATCTCAGAAAATTCCTCAGGAAGATATGAGCCTGGCCAGGGAGCGTCTGGCAAAATTGCGAGGTGAAGAATGAACGAACAATATATCGGCAGCGATTTCGACGATTTTCTAGCTAGTGAAGGGCTATTGGCAGAAGCCGAGGCCATTGCGGTGAAGCGCGTGATTGCGTTTCAACTTACCCACATGATGGCTGAACAGCGCCTGTCTAAAACCGACATGGCGCGACGGATGAACACAAGTCGCGCCGCGTTGGATAGACTACTCGATCCGGCTAATCCATCTGTGACCCTGCAAACCCTCGAACGCGCCGCATCGGTGTTGGGAAAGCGACTGCAAATCAGTCTGGTTTGACGCCCAGGTCATCTGCCATATCATGCGCGCCCGATTAAGTGTTTCTACCACATCCTTCACAAACAGGATCGTCTTCTTGCGGTGGAGCCTGCGTCGCTCCTGGGCGGCCTCAATCGCTTCTTTGAGATCGGCCTTGCCAGGCATCCTGCAGGAATGCCCAGCACACGCCGAAAGCGTCTCGAAATGAGAACTGGTCTGGTTGGCGATCACCATCGCCCAGCACAACGAAGTTGGGCCGTCGTCTTGCCTGTGCCGGCGGCCCCCACAGGATGATGGCGACCCAAAAACGGTCGCGCGGAGAACAGCCGGTCGTGCCTCATGCGCGAAATAACAGCGCTTGGTGCGTGAGCAGTGCGATGCTGTGCATTGCCGCTTGCCGGGACCGAGGTCAATAATCTAGTGATTCAGAAGAAAAATTTTCTCGATTTCCCCCAATACCTCAATAAGGGTGGGAGGTTCAGAAGCAGCAACATTACCTTCCTGCCTGATGTGCTTGTGGTGAGGAAATCCATCCAGTTCAGTATGATGCGGGGTATCGTCGTAGCGGAAAATCAATTGACCTGCAGCGTCCTGATAGTGATAGCTGTACATCAAGCGAACTACCTGGTCTTCAAGATTCACCAACTCGCGAAAGTGCAATCGCGATCCATCTCCCAGAAATAAGTCGCCCCGGATTAATCCGGAGCGATTGGTGCGCTTGTCTAATTGGATATTGGACGCGCCCACAATAGGCGAATCCGCAACCGCGTTCAACAGCACCTGCACATAATTTTCAATCAAGCTCGGCATCTTCCAGCGCCTTGTATTGGCGTTCTAACAGTTTGATCATGCCGATTTCCATGCGCCATTCGCTGAAATCTACAGTCTCAGCGATTTCGGAAGCATATAGGTGGCGTTCGAACTCAGCCGAAGACATTTCATAGGTCTGCTCAAATTCTGCCAACCGGGCGCGTGTCCGCGCCAATCCCAACAATACCATTTTCTTCTCATTTTCCAGCGCCGACTTAAGTAATGGCTTCAACGTTTTACGATCGTCAGTTCGAACGGTTACTTGCTGTAACATACCTGTCACC
>CAIQJJ010000202.1 GCA_903872065.1 uncultured Anaerolineales bacterium
GGGGTGATAGGCCCGGTAGACCTGCGCCATCCCGCCTCGCCCCAGCGGCTCGAGGACGCGATATTTGCCCAGCATTTGACCTTCAAGGGATTGTGGCGACACGTTTCAAACTCCATGAACTAAAAAAAGCAAGCCAGCGTTGAAGTCAGTTTCATTGATCACAATAATCATATCATGGAGGGCAGCAATCCGCTTGATAGTTCGCCGGCAATTCCAAACCAGGCATCATGTTTTGGCAATACCTCAAAGGATGAAAATCGCACCGCGGAGATCGCAGAGACCGCTGAGTTTCTTTCTCTCTCTGCGCTCTGCGCTCTCGGCGGTCTCTGCGGTGAAGCCTTGACCGGTGTTATTTTCAAGTCCGTTGACAGTTCTACGCCCAATGTTCAGATTTGGAATCGCTGATGGCTTGCTCGCGAGCAGGCAAGCGATTTGTTTCAGGCGCGGTTGGTGAGGACAAAAATTGTCGGGCGGCGCTTTGTCTCGCCGTAGATATACGTCTTCACCACTTGCTGAATCTTGTCTTGTGGATCGCCATCGTCAACCCGCACCGCCTCGGCAATAAACTTTTGCAGCGAGGCGATCAGATCATCCCCATCGCGGGTATGGATGAAACCGCGGGTGATGATTTCGACCTCTTTTGCCAGGCGATTTTCAAAGCGGTCGAGGGTTACATTGATCAAGACAATCCCATCCCGCGCCAGGGATTCGCGTTCCCGCACCACTTGCGGGCCAATATCGCCCACGCTGGAGCCATCCACAAAGACGTAGCCGCCGGGGATGCGCTCCGCCATGCGCATTTCGCCGCTGCGAAACTCTACAATTTGCCCATTTTCAATCACCGCCACGTTTTCAGGCGGAATGCCCATCTCGCGCGCCGTGCCGGCGTGGCGGTGCAGGTGGCGCAGTTCGCCATGAATGGGGATGAAATATTTAGGCCGCACCAGGTTGATGAGCAGCTTTTGCTCTTCCTGGCTGGCATGGCCTGAAACATGCACGGGCGCAATCGCGTTGTAGATGACGTTGGCCCCGCGCCGGAAGAGGCGGTTGATGGTGCGGTAGACGTTCTCTTCGTTGCCGGGGATGGGGTGCGAGGACAGTACGACGGTATCGCCGGCTTGAATATCGAACTGGCGGTTGCTGCCGGTGGAAAGTCGCCCCAAAATGGAGGATGGTTCTCCTTGCGATCCGGTGCACATCAAGACAACCTGGCTGTCTTTCATCTTAAGCGCCTGTTCGGCGCTGACCACCAGGTCGTCCGGCAGATCCAGATAGCCCAGTTTGCGCGCCATGCGGGCGTTTTCGTTCATGCTGGCCCCCACAAAGGCCATTTTGCGCCCGTAGCGCGCCGCCACATTGCCCACCTGCTGCATGCGCGAGATAACCGAGGCGAATGTGGCAAAGATGATCCGCCCCTGCGCGGTGCGAAAGACCTGGTCAAAAGCCGGATCCATCACCCGTTCTGAGGGCGTCCAGCCCGACCGTTCGGCGTTCGTTGAGTCAGAGAGCAGGGCCAGCACGCCGCGCCCTGAGAATTCGCCCAGTTTGGCGTAATCGGTCGGCCAGTTATCCACCGGGGTGTGATCGAACTTATAATCGCCGGAATGGATGATCAGTCCCGCCGGGGTATTAATCCCCAGCCCCAGGCCATCGGGGATCGAGTGACAAACATGATAGGTTTCGACTTGAAAGGGGCCGATCGGGATCACCGAACCGGCGCGAATCGTGTTCAGCTTGACCTGGTTGATCAGCCCGCCGCGCGCCAGCTTGATCTCGACCAACCCGCGCGTCAGGGCGGTGGCGTAAATGGGCGCATTGATTTGTTCCAGGATGTGATGCACTGCGCCGGTATGGTCTTCATGCCCGTGCGTGATGATGATGCCCGTCACCCGCGCCCGTTTATCCAACAAATATTGAAAGTCAGGGATAATATAGTCTATCCCTAGCATATCGTTTTCGGGAAACATCAGGCCGGTATCAATTACCAGGATATGTTCGCCATACTCGATCGCCATCATATTTTTCCCCACTTCCCCCAAACCTCCCAAAGGAATAACCCGCAGCGGTGTATCTGTCATTTTTCACTTGCCATAAAATAAGAATATCAGCCTCGATTCTAGCATAAAACCTGGCGTAATAGGAGTTCAAATAAAAATGAGCGGCAGACGGGCTGCCGCTCATTTTTATTGTCCAACAGAAAGAGACGAGAAGGATTAGTAATCCATTCCGCCGCCGCCGGGGGGCATGGGGGCGGGTTTTTCCTTCTCAGGGACATCGGTGACCAGGGCTTCGGTGGTCAGGATCATGGCTGCGATCGAGGCCGCGTTTTCGAGCGCGCCGCGGGTGACCTTGGCGGGGTCAATCACACCATCTTTGACCATATCCACGAATTTCTCCGAGATAACGTTGTAGCCGATGTTCAGGTTGCCTTCGGCCTTCTGGTTGCGGCGGACGTTCTCAAGGATGACTGAGCCGTCCTGGCCGGCGTTCTCGGCGATCTTGCGGATGGGGACTTCCAGCGCCTTGCGGACAATATTGACGCCGCACTGCGTGTCATCGTTTTCCATCTTCAAGCCTTCGATAGCGGCGAGAGCGTTGATCAGGGCCACACCGCCGCCCGGCACGATACCTTCTTCCACCGCGGCGCGGGTCGCCGACAGGGCGTCTTCCACGCGGTGCTTCTTTTCTTTCAGTTCGGTCTCGGTCGCAGCGCCAACGCGGATAATCGCGACGCCGCCGGAGAGCTTGGCCAGGCGTTCTTGCAGTTTTTCCTTGTCGTAATCGCTGGTGCTTTTCTCAATTTCAACCCGGATCTGGTCAATGCGGCCCTTAATCGCATCCGCATCGCCGCGCCCGCCCACGATCGTGGTGTCATCTTTGGTGACGACGATCTTCTCGGCGCGACCCAGGTCAGCCAGGCTGACGCTTTCCAGCTTGCGGCCGGTCTCTTCCGAGATAACCTGCCCGCCGGTCAGGGTGGCGATGTCTTGCAGCATTGCCTTGCGGCGATCACCAAAGCCGGGGGCCTTGATGGCGACGACATTCAGCATGCCGCGCAGTTTGTTCAGCACGAGGGTCGCCAGAGCTTCGCCGTCAACATCCTCGGCCAGGATAACCAGTTCGCGTTTGCCGATCTGCACCAGTTTCTCAAGGATGGGGACGATATCCTGCGCCGCAGAGATTTTCTTCTCATTGATCAGGAGATAAGCATCGTTGATCACGGCTTCCATGTGTTCTGAATCGGTGATGAAGTAGGCCGAGATATAACCACGGTCAAACTGCATCCCTTCGACGTACTCGGTCTCGAACTGCAGGCCCTTGGACTCTTCGACGGTGATGACGCCGTCTTTACCGACCTTGTCCATCACCTCAGCGATCAGTTCACCGATCTCACGATCCTGGGCAGAAATGGAGGCCACATTGGCGATTTCTTCTTTGGTGGTGATTTCGATAGCCTGCGCCTTGATTTTATCGGCGACAGCCTTGGTGGCGGATTCAACGCCGCGCTTGAGCAGCATCGGGTTGGCGCCGGCGGCCAGGTTCTTCATGCCTTCGACGACAATCGTGTGCGCCAACAGGGTGGAGGTGGTGGTGCCATCGCCAGCGATGTCGTTGGTCTTGGTGGCGGCCTCTTTCAGCAACTGCGCGCCCATGTTTTCAAAGGGGTCTTGCAGTTCAATTTCTTTCGCAACGGTCACACCATCGTGCGTAATGGTGGGGGAGCCAAATTTCTTATCCAGGGCCACATTGCGCCCTTTGGGGCCAAGCGTGGTCACCA
>CAIQJJ010000203.1 GCA_903872065.1 uncultured Anaerolineales bacterium
CTTTACACCGATCAAAAAGACTCGTTGACGACTCTGTGGTGTAAAGCTCAATGCATCTAAAGCAAAAACATCGCAAGCATAACCCAATTCATTTAACGCCTGCACAGTAGCTCTAAAATCTGCGCCATGATTAGAGTAAAGCCAACCCGGAACATTTTCAACCAATATGATGGGAGGCGCAGCATCTCCTTGCAACTTCAACGATCTTACAAAGCCCCAAAATGCGCTTGAATGCTTTCCGCCAATCCCACTCATGTTTCCAGCCAACGATAAATCTACACATGGAAAAGAACAAGTTGCTAACACAGTTGCTGGAACATCTGTCGGCTTTAGATCGAAAACATCGCCTATTTTATAGTGATGCTCCGCATCAGGGAAAAAGGCGTGGTACATTTCGTATTTCTTTTCAGATATATCATTCGCAAAGATCACTTGCCAGCCGCAAGGCTCTAACCCCATTCGCACCAAACCGATACCGGCAAAGTATTCTGCTACTGTTAAAGGCACAGTTAAGGCATCCATAAAGACATCTCAAGTTTCCTGAAAAATAATTAAGCGTTAAAGAACAGCGCTTGGGCCTTCTATCTCCCGATATGTGATCACCACCCCGCCGTCCTTCAACGGCGCGGCGGTCACACTGATCCAGGACACCTGGCCCTCGCCTTTGACCAATCCCATCTCGACCTTTTCGACCACCCGATTCTCATTCAACGCCCTGACGCTGGCAAATTCATCGGACAGCATGGGGGCGCCATCCGGGCGGATGATCTTCCACTCGGCGCCATCAATCGTGCGATCCTTCTGCGCCTCCCGGTTCAAGCCCAGGATTGTCTCCGCCTGCCGGTTGCTTTCGATAATCTGACCGGTCGTATCCGCCACTGTCACCCCTAGCGGCAGACAATCGAACAAAACCTGGTATTTTTCCAGGTTCTTCCGCAGCGCGTCTTCGATGTGAACGCGCTCGGTGATATTGTGAGCAATGAGCATGCCAGCGTAAATAGCGCCTTTTTCGTTGCGCACTGGCACAATCTTTTGGTGGTAAACAAAACCCTGGTAATTATGTTCAAAAACGGTCGCTTCACCGGCCAGAGCCTTATCGTAGAGCGGGGCAAACAATTCCACCAAATCCGGCGGAAACGCTTCGGCCAAAGTAGAACCTTCCACTTTAGCAATCTCAAACCCCGTTCGAGCCAGTTCCTCGCCGCCGGCAATCAAATAGCGATGCTGTGCATCAAACAACAAGATGGCGGTATCCGGCAGCGCAGCAATCAGCAAATGATAACGCCGCTCGCTTTCTTTGAGCGTCTCTTCCATTTGTTTGCGCGCCGAGATATCCTCGGCGGTGAACAAAACGGCGATCATCGTATTGTCCTGCTCATGGCGGATCGGCGAAAGGGTAATCTTGCTCCAAAAACCGGCCGAGCCCTTGCATGGGCAGAGAATCTCCCCCCCCCAGGTCTCGCCGGTCTGAAAAACGTTCTGTATGACGGCAAAAGCTGCCTTGTCCAAATTTGCGCCCAGGATCGTCTGCCAGGGGCGGCCAACAATCTCTTCCCTGGTAAAACCGGTTAAGAGAGTCACACGCGGGTTGATGTATTCCACCAGGCCATCCAGGGTGATAATCATCTTAAGCTGCGCGCTCTGCTCCACCGCCGCCGAAAGCCGCATCAACTGCTGATTCGTCTGTTTAAAAGCGGTAATATCCATCAGGGTGATAATCACGCCGCCGACCTGGCGTTGAATCGTGTAATAGGGCATTAACTTCATCTGATACCAACGCCCGCGGTTATTCTGCACTTCCAGTTCACGGCTGGCCAGGGTTTTCAACACTTGCTGCGACTCGTATACCAGGTCGCAATCGAGCAAGTTATGGGTGATATGGGTAATTGGGCGATCCATATCTTGATCCAACAAATGGATTTCCTGCTGCGCCACAGGGGTAAAGCGCCGCACACGCAGCTCACGATCCAGGAAAATTGTTCCAATGTCAATACTCGCCAACAAATTGTTCATGTCATCATTCAGATTGCCCAATTCTTGAATCTTGGCATGATATTCGGCATTGACCGTGATCAATTCCTCGTTAACCGAATGCAGTTCTTCGTTCGTGCTTTGCAATTCCTCGTTGGCGGCAAACAGTTCTTCATTGGTAGCTTGCAGTTCTTCGTTCGAGGTCTCCAATTCCTCAACCGTCGCCTGTAAACTTTCGCGCGTATATTGCAGTTCATGCTCCAGGTCTTGAATCCGCTGCTGCGCGCCGCTGTTAATATCGAAGGGCTGAGCATTTTCCGAGATTGTAAAAGGTTGGGCAGCCGTCACCGGGCCGAATTGAATTAACACCAGCTTTTGGCGCGTGCCCGGCTCAGTAAAAGGCTTGGCGAGCAGATTGATGCGCGTGGTCGAATCGATCTCACCCAGGTGAATATTGTTATAAGCGACCTGTTCTTGATCGTTGAAGACTTTGTGGATCGCAGTGCTGAGCGGGATTGAAAGTCCATTGCGAGCCTGCTTAAGGATATTGGCCGTAAACAACCCGCCGGTCGGAACTCGCAGATAAGCATCTAGATCGCCTGTGGTGTACACCAGGTTTAAATCTTCATCTACAACCGCGATTGGAGGCAGAAAAGCATCTATTAAACCGCGCTGAATACTTTCAACAACCCGATAATCCTCTCGCACCGCGCTGAGACGCCGTCCAATGGAAGACTGCATCGCGCCAGAGGGCAAAGTATGGTGCAGGCGGCTGTCCTCTAAAGAGGGGCGAAAGCCGCCGCGATACTGATAAAGCTTCCACTTTGAATGGCGACAGAGGAAGAAATCGTCCGCATCGCTTACCGTTTCGCTGGTGCCTAAGACCAGGTAGCCATCCGGGTTAAGAGCAAATTGGAACGCCGAAATAACCTTTTTTTGCAGCACTGGCTGAAAGTAAATCAACACATTGCGACACGAAATTAAATCCACTTTGGAAAAAGGCGGATCGGTGATGAGATTTTGCTGGGCAAAGATGACCATCTCACGCACCCGCCGCGCGACCGTATAACTATCGTCGCCCTTGATAAAGTAATCTTGCAGATATTCCGACGAAATGTCCGCCGCAATACTTTCAGGATAGACCCCCTTGCCGGCAAACTCCAGAGCGTCCTTATCCAGATCGGTCGCAAAGACCTTGACATCCACATGCCGCCCATTCATCTCCATGTATTCGGTCAACAGAATTGCCAGCGAATAAGCCTCTTCGCCGGTCGAACAGCCCGCTACCCATACGCGGATCGAATCGCCGCGCCGTTTGCTGGCGAAAATTGTAGGGAGCACCTCGGTTTTCACCTGTTCAAAGGCCTCCGGATCGCGGAAAAAGCGCGTCACCCCGATCAGAAACTCGCGAAACAAGGTGTTAACTTCGAGCGGCGATTGATAAAGAAACTGCAAATAATCGCTTAGTTTTTCAATCTGCTTGATGCCCATCCGCCGTTCAATGCGCCGCACAATCGTGGTTTGCTTGTAATAAGTAAAATCCACCCCGCTGTTGCTGCGCAATAAGGCAAAAACCTTATTCAGGTTATCCTCATCTTGCACAATGGCGCGCTTGACCGCCGGATCGCTGACCAGGCAGGGATGCTGTACGTAATTGAGCATCTCGCGAATCATGTGTTCAGGAGGGAGGACATAATCTACCAGGTTGGTGGCAATCGCGCTGCGCGGCATTCCGTCAAACTTGGCGGTCTGCTCATTTTGCACAATCACCAGGCCGCCCTTCTCTTTAATGGCGCGGATACCGCGCGTGCCATCACTCCCCGTGCCAGAGAGAATCACCCCAATTGCTTTTTCACCCAGGTCGTCCGCCAGGGACTGAAAGAAAATATCAATCGGCAAATACAATTGGCCCGACTCACGCTCAGCCAGGTATAGTTTGTGATGAAAAATGGTCAAGCTGTTCCTGGGCGGAATCAAATAGACATGGTTGGATTCAACCGGCGCCCCATCTTCCGCCACCAGGACAGGCATTTCGGTCCGCTTGCCCAACAAATCGGCCATCAAACTTTTGTAATCGGGCGAAAGATGCTGAATGACAATATACGCCAGGCCGCTATCCGACGGAGCATTGCCAAAAAACTTTTCCAACGCATCCAGGCCCCCCGCCGACGCACCCACGCCGACAATATAGCCATTGTCGTTCTTTTCTTGGGCAGTGATGGAGTATTTCATAATTCTCTCTTAGCTTTCTTCAATCAACACGTCAGAGACGAACCACTGCATTTCTTTTGTATGAAAATTTGCCTGGCAGACGTTCTGACCTTTCCATTCCTACACAGGTTCATTGTATCGCTTTTCACAAAAATTGGGTGAAAGGAATAACGAAATCCCCAAGATAAAACGCGCAAAAGCGGCGTCGCCTTGACGCCGCTTCACAGAGCCAATCCATGCACCAGTTTACAATGCCTTGCGATAAATTGTATTGCGCTTGACTACCTGGTAGCCCATTTTCTCATACAGGTGCGTCGCGCCGGAAATATTTTCCGCGTCCACCCCCAGCGCGGCGTGTTCCATCCCAACCGCCTTGAGCATCGCCAGGCTGCGGGCAATCAACGCTTTGGCTAAACCCAATTTGCGCCAGGGACGGCGCACACAGATATTTTCGGTGTAGCCGCGCTTGCGCTGCATCGCCTCGTTCTCATTGGCGTTGATAAAGTTCAACACCATGCCCGCCACCTGATCGCCCTCCCAGGCCACCTGCCACAGCGCCGGGTTATTGATCGGTTCGTGCAGCCAGCGATCGTACTCTTCTTCCGGCGGCTGTACATAGCCCCAATGATCGCGAAAAGCCTCGTTCGAGGCCTCCCAAATCGGACGCATCTCCTCCGGTTTCACCGGGCGCAGCTCCAGGCCGGGCGGCAGCGGCAGATCGGGGATATCCTCCAGATCGGGGCGCACCATGTCAAAGGCATAGCGGATCGGGCGATAGCCGGCGGCCATCAGCAGCGCATGTTTGGCCGTCTCGTTTTGAGCGACAAAGTTGCTAAAAAAACACTCTGCGTTCTGCGGGAGCTTGCCGCTCTCGCGCAAACCGCCAGCAACCTGGCGCAGACGCTCCTCGCCAAATTGCAGCAGCGCCCGCCCGAGGCCGCGCCGCCGGTACGCTGGCAGCACATAACCAATTACCGTGCCAAGCCACTGTCCCTCAACATTAATCAGCCATTCGCCGCGTGCGTAGCCGACTGGCTGCCCATCCACTTCGACAAAGCGCATATCTTGCGCGGGATCGCTGTTGACCAAATGGGCATAGTTATTGGTAATATCCGCCAGGGTTGGCATAAAATCGCTGCCATCTGCGCGACTGCAAGTGGCGATAATTTGCTGCATCACGGCGTAATCCGATTCGCCGCGAAAAGAACGATAAGCAATATTCAAAGTAGTGTTCATTAAACGCCTTCCATTTCTGTTCTCACAGGGGTCGCGCTCCTTTACGGGCCACAATCCCAATCCACTCACTATTCTCTTGATACGGTTGGCCGGTCAGATCGCCCCACACGCTCTCCACCTCAAAGCCCCCACGGGCCAATTCAGCGGCAATCGTCGCGGGAGTATAATCTTGAAACCACATCCGGTACACTGACACCTTGCCATTTGTCTCGACCACCACCGCCTGATTCAGCCAGATGGACTGCTCAGGATAATCGAAACCCTCCTCCAGCAGCAGATGTGGAGTAGGCTTCCAAAAGCCCTCTGGCAGCATCCTCCAGGCGTTGCGGCTGCTGTGCAAACGGCGATGCGGACGAGTTGTGACATCCAGGATAAAACATCCACCTGGCTTGAGGGCGCGCCGCACATTCCTTAGCAGCATCGCCCGCTGTTGGGGATTGAGCGGGCAGAAGTCGCCGTAAATCAGCAGCGCGGCGTCATAGCAGTTTTCATCGCGCAGCGCCAGGTAATTTTCGTAGCGGTAGACAATCTCCAGGCGATGGGCGCGGGCGTAAGCCGCGGCATACTCAATCGAGCGGCGTGAATAATCCACCCCCGTCACACGCAGCCCTTTGCGCGCCAGGCGCGACGCATACAGCCCCGGCCCGCAGCCCAGGTCCAACACCGCCGCCCCGACCGGCAGCTTCAATTCAGCCGACAGCCACTCCACCGTGCGGTCAATAGTCTCAGGGCGACGGCTGGCGGCCTCAGTCTCCACATCCAAATGCGCCGCCAGCATTTGTTTGGAGATATGCTCATCATCCCAGAAGAGCGCCTCGCCCGGCACAAAGGGGATCGGCTTCTCCTGCAAGAGACTGACAGCATCCAGATTGAGCGCCGGGCCGGCGATCAGGTTGGCCGGCGCGGCCGGGGATAAAAGCACATACTCAATCCAGCGCAGCGTCTCATAAAAACGATCCACCTGCTCCCCCTGCGGCCAGGCCAACGCCTCGGCGATCAGAGCAACC
>CAIQJJ010000204.1 GCA_903872065.1 uncultured Anaerolineales bacterium
AATGCCCGACGCTGCTCGAAAACGGCTTCGGCGCTCATCGCATCGAGGGCATTGGCGACAAGCACGTCCCCTGGATCCATAACGTCAAAAACACCGATTTTATCGCCGCGATTGACGATAACGCTGTGGTGGCGCTCGCGCGCCTGTTCAACGAACCTGCCGGGCAGGCATACCTGGTCGAAAAGGGCGTCGCCGAACGCTTGGTCGCCGATCTGCATTTGCTCGGCTTTTCGGGCATCTCCAACCTGCTCTCGGCGATCAAATTTGCCCGCTATTATGAACTGTCCGAAAACGACATCGTGCTGACCGTGCTGACCGATTCAATGGCGCTTTACCGCAGCCGGTTGGCCGAGCAGCGCCAGGAATTGGGCGAGTACTCGGCGCGCGATGCGGCGGCGGACTGCGCCCGCTGGCTGCATGGGCAGACGACTGAGGCGCTGCTTGAACTGACCTACCCTGAGCGGCGCAGGATTCACAATCTGAAGTATTTCACCTGAGTTGAGCAGCAGGGCAAGACCTACGCCGAAATCCAGGCCCAGTGGCAGGATCGCGATTACTGGAAAGGAGTCCAGGGACAGGCGGAGGAGATTGACGCGTTAATTGAGGAATTTAACGCTGAGGTAGGTTGATCTCATCTCGGCAGTGGTTGTAGTTGAGCGCCCTTATTCTTTCCATTCAGAAAGTAAACGGTCTATGTCTTGGTAGTCATAGGGTGGGCGCTGGCGTACTCCCAAAATGATTGGGGTATCCTGCCAGAGCAGATAAATGATGCGCCATTTGCCTAAACGCAAGCGGCGCAGTTCTTGATCTGTACCAGGAATAGTCAACTTTTTGCTGGTATGGGGACGCGGCTGTTTTTCCAAAGTGTCAATCGCATCAATTAATGCAGCGCGCTGGTTACCGGGGATGCGCTTCAAGTCATCTATGGCAGCCGGCGTTAGGTGAGCTGTTGCTTTACGCTTCGACATCATCCTATTACTTTAGTAATTCTTGACGAACCTGGTCCCAACGGAGTAAGCCGGCTTTTTCCAGATCGCCGCCGGCAGAGGTAATTGCGGTCAATGTCTGGCGCGCAAGCTGCACATCCTCAGCGTCTTCCAGAGCTTGCAAAATGCGTTCCCAGGTGACAATATCAATCAGCACAGCAGTTGGCTTGCCCTGTGCGCCAACCACATAATGGATATCCTGTGAAAGACTCATGATCGGCCATCCTTTCTTATACCCTATTTTAGCTTATGCCGGCATGGAATGCAAATTGCCGTTTTTTTTCACCAGCGATTCCAAATCCGGCATCCTCAAAGGATGAAAATTGCACCGCGGAGATCGCAGTCCGCTGAGTCTTTTCTCTGCCTTCTGCGCTCTGCCTTCTGCCTTCCACGCCCCAATTTAAAGTTCAGATTTGGAATCGCTGAGGCGGGATGCCGCCGCTTCACATCCTCGGCTATAATAGCCGCGCCGCTGTTCACAGCGGCCATCTTTGCGTTTAAGGAAGCCAGGCATGGACTCTTTGCACATCCCCGACCTCTTGCGCCGGCATGGGTTGACGCCGCGCAAGGGCCTGGGGCAAAATTTCTTGATCGATTCCGCCATCTTGCAGCGTGTGGTGGATGCAGCGGCCATTGCGCCAGGCGATGTGGTGTTGGAGATCGGGCCGGGGGTGGGCAATTTGACGCGCCTTCTGGCCGCCTCCGCACGCCAGGTGACGGCGGTGGAACTGGACAAGGATTTGCTGCCCGTTTTGCATGAGGTGTTGGCCGCCTGTCCCAATGTACGCCTCCTCTCCGGCGATATTTTGCAAGTCAACCCTGCTGATCTGTTCAGCGCCAGCGGCTACCTGGTCGTCGCCAATATCCCCTATAACATCACCTCAGCCATCATCCGCCATCTGCTCGAAGCCGCCGTCAAGCCGCAGCGCATGGTGCTGACCGTGCAGCGCGAGGTGGCCGAGCGGATTGTCGCCGCGCCGGGCGAGTTGAGCCTGTTGGCGCTCAGTGTGCAGGTCTACGGATCGCCGCGCCTCATGGCGCACATCCCCGCCGGCGCATTTTACCCTGCGCCTGATGTCGATTCGGCGGTGCTGCGCATTGACCTCTACCCGCAGCCGCTCATCTCGCCGGCGCAGTTGCCCATCTTCTTCCGCCTGACGAAAGCCGGCTTCAGCCAGAAGCGCAAGACGCTGCGCAATGCGCTCTCGGCCGGCCTGGGCATTGCCGCAAGCCAGGCGGCGGCGCTGCTGCTTTCCAGTGGAATTGACCCGATGCGCCGCGCCGAGACAGTCAGTATTGTCGAGTGGGGACGGTTGGCGGCGGCGTTTGCTACCCTACCAGCCAAAACAGCAGCCCCGCCAGCACTTCCATGACAAAGGTGAACCAG
>CAIQJJ010000205.1 GCA_903872065.1 uncultured Anaerolineales bacterium
AGCAACCTGGGGCATATCCCTGGCGGCTGGCAGATCACCCTGTCCGACTTTTCGGCCGGCATGCTGGCGGAGGCGCGGACCAACCTGGCGGGGGCGGAAGGGCGCTTCAAGTTTGAACACTGCGACGCGCAGCGCCTGCCGTTCGACGACGAAAACTTCGAGGTGGTCATCGCCAATCACATGCTCTACCATGTGCCGGATCGCCCCCAGGCATTGGCGGAGATCCAGCGCGTATTAAAGCCGGGCGGCCGGTTCTACGCCGCCACCAACGGCCTGGCGCACCTGCAAGAGCTGGATCAGATCGCCGAGGCCGGCGGCCTGCCCATCCGCCAGGGACGGCAGGCGTTTGGCGTGGCCGGCTTCAACCTGGAAAACGGCGCGGCGCAGATCGCGGCCTGGTTCACCGCGGTTGAACTGCGCCGCTACCCCGACGGCCTGATTGTGACGCAGGCGCAGCCCCTGGTGGATTACATCCTCTCGATGAACAGTGTGCTGGACAGCCCGCCAGGAGAGGCACTGATCGAGCGTTTTAAGCGTTCTGTCGAGGAGCAAATCGCCCGCGAAGGCAGCCTGCGCATCACCAAAGATACGGGGCTGTTTGTGGGCGTTAAAAATAAGCCGGCGATGAACGACTCAGGTCGTCGCTGCACAGGGTAAGCCGATGTCTCTCTCACGTCGATCTTTTCTTCAATTGAGCGCCGCCGCCCTGGGCGGACTGGCTTACACCCCCCTGCTGAACCTGCAAATGCCGGAAGGGCATTGCCAGCCGATCGGCTTGGGGCGAGTGACAGTGGCCGTGGTGTACGTCTACAGCCAGCCCACGTTCAAGAGCGTGTGCGTGGGAGAGCGCTACCGCGATGAGGTGATCTGGCTGCTGGACGAGGTGGATTCGTTGAGCAGCACGGGACGCAACCGGCGCTGGTTTCGCATCGAAGGCGGCTACACGCATACCGCTTTCATCCAGCCGGTGCAAAAGCGCGATAACCCCCTGCCCCAAGACCTGCCGCCAGGCGAATTTTTGGGCGAGATCACCCACCCTTACGCTCAATCCTACCGCTATACGCCGGCGGAGGGCTGGCAAAAGCTCTACCGCCTCTACTACGGCTCGGTGCATACAATCAACGCCCTGGAAGAAGGCCCGGATGGGACGCCGCACTACCGCATCATTGACCATTCGCTGGAGGCGGAATATCACGCCCCGGCAGCCGCCGTGCGCCCGATCCCCTATGAGGACTACAGCCCGATCCTCTCGGCGCTCTCCTCGCTGGCTGCCCCCGAAGAGAAGCGCATCCAGGTCTCCATCGCCGACCAGATGCTCCGCGCCTTCGAGGGGGAACAGCTTGTCTTCGAGAGCAAGGTCTCAACCGGCTTAAGCACGCGCCAGAGCGGGGATAATGCCCTCTCGAGCGAAACGCTCTCAAGCGAGACGCCGATCGGCAGCTTCCGCGTGCGCAACAAAATGCCCTCCTGCCACATGGGCAACAAGCAGTTGACCAGCGCCATTGACGCCTACGAACTGCCCGGCGTGCCCTGGACGATGTTCTTCCAGGAGCTGGGCGTGGCGCTGCATGGGGCCTATTGGCACAACAACTTCGGCGTGCGCATGAGCCACGGCTGCGTCAACCTGCCGAACGAGGCGGCGCGCTGGCTCTTCCGCTGGAGCGACCCCGTCTTCGACCCGGCCAACTGGTACACCATGGGCGAAGGAACGCGGATCGCCATTGCATAAAGGGCCAGGGCGCCAACCCATTCTCAGGAAAAGATGATGATGCACTCTTTGAAGCTCCAAAAAACGACTTTGCTCTCCCTGGCGGCGCTGCTCGGTTTGGCGCTGACCGGATTTGTGTTGGTGTGGATCAGCACGCGCTGGGGGGCGTTCTTAAGCGATGACTCGTATGCCTATATCCAGCCGGCGCGCGAGGCGCTGGCCGGGCGCGGCTTCACGCCCTCTGTCTGGTTTCCACCCATGCTGCCGCTGATGCTGATCCCCTTGGGCTGGCTCGGACTGGAGCCATTGGCGGGAATACGCCTGCTGAATGCCGTTTTGTTCGGGGTGAACATCGTTCTCGGCGGGCTGCTGGCGCGGCGGATGGGGGCCAGTTGGGGATTTGCCCTGCTGGCCGCGGCGCTGACCCTGTTCTCTGAAAACACACTGGAGGCGCACGCCTGGGCAATGAGCGAGGCGCTTTACATTACCTGCGTCCTGGTCGCCCTGCATTTCCTGCTGCCCTATTTCACCACCGAAGGCCGGCCGGCCATGCGCTGGCTGCTGATCAGCGCCGCAGCGGCCAGCTTCGCCGGGCTGACCCGCCTGGTGGGGGTAGTGCTGACGCTGACCGTCATCTGCGGCATCCTGCTTTTCAACCCGCGCCGCTCCTGGCCGGCGCGTCTGCGCCATGGGCTGATCTACGGCGTGGTGGGGAATATGCTGGCGGGAATTTATTATTTACACAATTTGCTGACCATCGGCCACATCCACGGCTTTACGACTTATGAACTATCGCCTTTTACCTGGGATACCGTCAAGTGGTACATCTACTCTACCTTAAGCTGGTTCATCCCGGGGCGTTTGCTGCGCGAGCGTGAGATTTTGGCCGCGCTTGGCCTGCTGTTGACGTTGGGCGCGGCGGCGGGCTTCCTGGCCTGGCGGCGCAAAACGCTCTGGGCCGCGCTGTGGAACGGGATGCCCGCCATCTTTTGGATTCTCTGGGGCTTCACCGCCGCCAACTACCTGATGCTGATTGCGGCGCGCGGCGTGAACCAGGCGGCGGCGTTCAATGAGCGCTATCTGATCCCACCGCTGGCGATGTTCATCCTGGGGGGTGTTATCTTGCTGGATCGCCTGTGGCGCGGCGGTGGGCGCTGGCTGCGCCGCGGCATCGGGCTGCTGTGCCTGGTCTACCTGGGGTATTACGGCCTGCGGACAGTAGACCTGGTGCAAAACCTGCACCGCACCGGCTTAGGCTACGCCAACATCGGCTGGCACGAATCCGAAACTGTGCCTTATTTGCGCGCCCATCCCGACCTGGCGGCCGTCGCCACCGGCTCGATCGGCCTGTATTTCTGGAGCGGGCGGCTGCTGCCGGTGATCACCAATTTCGACAACCCGGTCAGTCTGCGCGCCTACCTCTGCGCGCACGATGGGGCGCTGTTTATTATGAAACAAATGCCCACGACCATCTACCACCTGGATGAGGCGGAGGTGGTCAATGGGCTGGTTGTGGCGCAAGAATTCAACGACAGTGTGATGTATCGCTGCCCGGCTGAACCATAGGCGGCGGCAATGGCCGCCGCCCTGCGCTTACCTGTCCAACAGGGCTTGAATCTCGGCTAACGCCGGCGGCTGGTAAACCGAGGGGAAGCGGGTGCAGACGACCGCCGCAGCGGCCGAGGCGAAGCGCACCAGGGCCTCATCGCTCATCCCTTGCAGCAGGCCATAGACAATGCCGGCGCGGAAGGTGTCGCCCGCCCCGAGCGTATCCACCACATCTATCTTGAAAGGGGTGAACGTCTTGGTTTCCGCCCCCGGCGCGGTGTACCACAAATCGCGGCTGCCCCAGGTAAAGATCACCAGGCCGCGGCAGGCGCGGCAGTACTGCTGATAGAGTTGGGTGTAATCTGCCGCGGGGTAGCTGCCGTAGAGAAATTCCTTCGAGACGATCAGCACACGGGCGTTTTGCGCCACGGGATCATCCCATTTGCAATCAATGGTGACATAGTCTTTGGCGTGTTTTTGGCACAGTGCAGCGACTTTGGCCGAAGACTGCGGGAAGAAGGGGTCGAGCGCCACACAGCGCGCCGTGCGGATGGCGTCTTCGCTGGGATCAGTCCAGCGCCCGCCGCCCTCGAAGAGGTAGCCGCCGTACCAGCCAAAGACGGTGCGGCTCTCGCCGTCGCACAGCACCAGGTCGCGCCAGCCGGGGAAACCGCCGTCGTAGGGCATCAGCGAGTGATCAATCCCATACGCGTCGAAAGATTCTTTCAACGGCGCTGCGGTAAGGGCGCCGAAGTAGCAGGCGTCAAGCTGCGTGCGCAAGCCCAGGTTTTGCAGCACAATCGCCGCGTTGGCGCCCTCGCCGCCGGGCATGAGGTAGGTCTGGGCGATCTCCTGGTAGGCGTCCGCCGCCGGGTATTTGCCTTTAAGCAGGTGAATGGTTGAGAGAACGGTCATCCCGTACACATAGACATCGAAGCCAGGCATAGATCCATTCCTTGATCAAAAATAACGGTTGATCGCGTCTCGCGCCACTTCGACAGCGCGGCGGGCATTGTTGAGGTTGCCGTGAACGGTGTAAACATCACGGATGATAAATTCGACAAACACGGAGCGCGTCGCTTCCAGGCTCTGGCGGATGTGCGCCGCCCAGGCCTCTTCGTCCAGGTGATCGTCCACGCTCAAGAAATTGGGGTCGGGCTTGCGTGAAAAGACGATCTCACTCCCACGCAGCGCCTCGCCCATGAACTGCTGATCGCACCAGCGCGAGATGGAGACCTTCTTCAGATGAGGCAGTTGGCTGATCTCGCCCCAGAAGGGATGCGCCGGCTCGCAGCAGCCGTAATAGAGCAGCCCCATCGGTTCGCACACGTCGCGATAATAAGGGAAGCAAAACTCGCGAAACATCTTGGGCGAAATCCCCACCGTCTCCTGGCTGTTGGAATTGCCCCACAGGTCGCATTGGCGGACGCGCGCGGCGTCATAGTCGGGGGCCGGCAGGCGGGTGGTGAAATTGTAGCTGGAGCCGAAACTGTCCTGGTTGCCGTTGTTAAGGCGCAGCAGACCCTCCGCCTCGGCCCAACGCATCATGCTCAAAGCCGTGTCGCGCAAGTGGGCCATCAACTGATGCACCAGGTCGGGCTGATCGTACATGGCGGTGAAATAGGCCTGCATGCCCATCAACTCGACCACGCGATGGGTCAGCATGGTGCTGCCAAAACTGCCGGTGCGGATCGTCACGGGCAGAAAATCGCCGAGCAGGTCTTGCAGAAAAGCCTGCCAGGCAAAGGTTTTGGCGCGGTCCACCTGGCAGACGACCGGCTTCAGCTTGGGCAAATCGGCGGCCAGGTCGCCAATCGGATGCAAAAAGCGGTAGCCGGTTTCTACCCCTTGCGCGTCCTTGACCGCTTCGGTCTCAATTTTGAAGCCGAACTCGTCGGCCTCGATAAACCAGCCGATATCGAAGGTATCGGGCATGACTTTGTCATCGTTGATCAACTCATGGTTGCGCAAGTTGCGCAGCAGTTGCATCTCGATCGAGCGTCCCAGGCTGGAAGTGCAGCGAAAAACGCTCTCCGGCATGAAGTCGCGGTCAAAAGTCCAGGTTTCGATAATCACCGGCGGGCGGGCGCCCTGGCGGGCGTCGTTCAGGTCATACCACATCTGTTTGCGCTGCGCCATCACCGGCAGCGCGGCGTATTCGGCTTGTTTTTGCGCCAGTTGGCGCAGGTAGTCGCGTTCATCGTTGGAAAGTTGCCATTGCATGGTGGGTCTCCGGGAGGAAAAGTGGGAAGTAGGGAGTAGACAGTAGGGAGTAGACAGTAGGCAGTAGGCAGTGATGAGTGAGAAGTGGGAAGTGGGGAGGGCTACTGTGTAATCAGGTAGTAGATCGTTGAGGGGTTGTAGGGCGGTTGAGCGCCGATGGTGAAATGGAGCCAGCCGTCGCGATACTCAGCCGGCAGGCGGACGACCACCTCGCCGTGATCGCTGACCACCCACACTTTGAGGTGGGGGCTGGCGAGGCGCACGGCGACTTTGGCCTCAATCGGCTCGATCAGCGTCGGAGCGCGGCCAAAGCCAAGCTGGCGCGTGCCATCGGCGGAATATTCGGCGGCAGTGTTGTCGGCGCGCCCGACCGCCGTCAGCAGCAAGGAAATGGATTGGGCGATCGGGTCATCGCTGAGCGAGGAAAGCGCGACGGTGGCAAAATCGGTCGCGACCTCCAGGCGCAGGTCGCTCAACTGCACTGGCGAAGCCGCACCCAGAAAACCATAAGCCGCCTGGGTGCGCGGCGTGTCAATTGTCCCGATCCGCTTGATCCAACTGCGCCACAATTCACCCGTATCCGAACGCACCTCGCCGGCAGATGCGTCCACCACGCTTTCGTCGGGGGAAACCTGCTGCGCCCCGGCCGGCGCTTCGGCAAAGGTCAGCCCGACGCGGTGGACTTCAGGCGTCTGTTTGAGCGCCGGCAGGCCGCCGTACCCCGAACGCAGCAGCAGATCGCCGTCCTCGGGCTGGCACGCCACCGCCACGGTCTGCTGCGCCGGGCGCACATCGCCGCGCCGCAGGATCAGCGCCGCCTGGTAAAACAAGCCAAACTTGGCCGGGTCGTTGAATGAATCAAAATGGTTGCGATAGGGAATGCCATTGATCGTCTGCGCCCCGCCGCCGATGCGATCTTCGGCCGGCCAGGTGGAATAGCGATAGGTGTGGATAACGACGCCGCTCCAACCCTGCAAAGCCGCCACTGCCGCGTAGGCCAGCGAGGCTTCAGCGCGCCAGGGATCGGGCCAGGCGTGATCCCATTCCGAGATGAACATCGGCTTATCGAGCAGGCGCATCGCCGCCACCCACGAGAAAGCATTGGCCGGCTCGCCCACCATCGGCTTTGCTTGAGTGCCAGCGGGGCTTTCCCAGGTGGGAAAGTTCCAGTAGGGGTGAGTGTCGCTGAAATCGGTCGCCGCCTGGGCCGCCGCCACGCCGAGGGTTTGCGACCAGTTGGTGCCATTGATCGGGACGCGCACCCCGATCTCGCGCAAATAGCCGATCATGTCGCGGTAATGCGCCTGCATCACATCCACATAAAAGCGGGCAAGCTGCGGCGTAGGCGTGGTGAAATCCACCGCGCTGTCCGCCACAGGCAGCGAGCGCTCCGCCGCCCACTGGCGATACCTCTCTTCAAAGCGGCTGCGATACGGCTCCAGCGTCACCTTGTTGGTGAAAGGATCGGACTCATTGACAATCTCGGTCAGGGCAATGGCCGCGTCATCCTTATAAGCCAACCTGGTATAAGGGTTGGTGTGCGTCCACAAATCGCGGCTGAACTCTTTGAGCAAGGCGATCAGGCGCGGGTCGAAATAGGTATAGGGCTTGGCCGCCTGCGGAAGCTGCTCAAAGGCCGCCACGCCGTCGCCAGGGCGGAACTGCCGGTAGGTGAGCATATCCAGGTAAATGTAAATGCCCTCGTTCTTCAAACAGGCAATCAGATAATCCAGGCGCTCCATGCTCTCAGGGTCAAACGTGCGGGTATTCTCCTTCGGGAGGGCGCGATTGAACATGAACAGGTTGGGAGTCGCCCATTCCGAGTCCATCTGGTGAAAGCGCACCATGTTGACGCCGA
>CAIQJJ010000206.1 GCA_903872065.1 uncultured Anaerolineales bacterium
GGATCGTTAGCAGGGGGTTGAGCCAAAAATGCGGGTCGCCCTCATGCTCCTCGTTGGCTTGTCCCTCCTCGGCGCTCCCGGCGCGCTGCGCCAGGCCGGTCGAGGCCTCGATCACCAGCCGCTCGCCGCCGGCGTTGCTGAGGACCTTTTCCAGCCAGGCTTCAAAGCCAGCCCCGTTGACGATCAATACCTGGCTCGCCGCCACGCGCGCCACGTCTTGCGGCGTAGGCTCGAAGGCGTGCGGGTCCAGGCCGGCTGGCAGCAGCGCCTCCACCTGCAAACGCTCACCGGCCACGTTTTGGGCGATGTCCGCCAGGAAGGTCTCCGCCGCCAGCGCTTTGAGCGTCTGCCCGGCGGTCGGGCGTTTGGGCGGCCCCTGGCACGCACTCAGCAGCAGGCTGCCCAGCAGCAGAATGAAGAGCGAGACCCTTAGGGTTTTCTGAAACCCTAAGGGTCTTTTTCCAGCATAGTAAAAAAAGTTGGCGTTGGGTGTGGATTTCATGCCGCCCATTTTAATCCACTTTTCTAAGCCAATCCGCCCCAGTTGCCTGGGGCGGATTGATCTTTGTGTCCAGTTTTTATCGGCGCCTACCCGCTTTACCTGGTAACCAACGGTAGGAACATGCGGCGCGAAACATTCGTTGCCGGCGGCTGTACCGCGCGCTGCTGGTTAGGTACCTGGTCGGATGCGAGGCCGGCGTCTGTGAGCAGCGTCTTGCCTTGCGCCTCCATTGGGGCGCGGCTTTGCACCGGCGCGGTCAGGCTGGCGCTGTAGGTTGTCTGCGAGTAGCCGTATGTCCGCGCGACATAGACGCCCGCCACCGGCGCTGCAAAAGCGACCCAATCCGGCTCGCTGGCAGAAGCGCTGATCCAGGGCAGTCGCCCGGCAAAGTCAGGCGGCCAGACATAGAGATCGGCGTCTCCCAGGCCTGGCGTGACCGTCAGGCGGAATTCCTCATACTGCGCCAGGCGGAAGAGGTAATAGTGCGAGCCGCCTTGCTCCAGGCTGGCTTCAGCGGGCAGATAGTTGATAAACGTTTGCTGGGGGAGCAGCGAGACATTGCTCTCGCCATCCGCCAGCCAGGCCTGGATGTAGTGCGCGCCGGCTTTGGGCGTGAGCGTCCAGGCTATCACGCTGCCTGAGGTGTAACTCATCCAGGCTGAGGACTGCACCTCCATCCATGCACCCATCCCATCACTATAGATGTATTCAATCAGCATCAGCCACGCCACGCCGCTGCCGGGGGTGGGATCGCTGCCGGTCACGTTCAACGACACCTCCAGGTCTTGGGTGGTTTGGGCGCCGCTGTTAATGCTCAACGCACTGACAACCGGCGGCGTCACATCCAGCAGCGCGCCGCTGCTCTGGTTGACCACCAGCTTGCGGCTGTATTGGTTGTTCGTCTCGTTGATCTCTTCAACCTGGTTGGCCTGGTCAATGACGGCGTAGAGGGTATAGATGCCGCTGCCTGGCGTAGTCCAGGTGATGACTTCAGTGGCGGCCTGATCGTTTGGCGGCAGTGAGGCGACCACACTGCTGCCAATCAGCGTCCCTCCGGCCTGGGGACTGCCCAGGTAGAAGTGAACCGGGACGTTTTCCAGCGTTGCCTCTCCACCCTGGCGCAGCACGGTCAGGCCCAGTTCAATCTCTTGATTGGCATAGACGGTGTTCGGGCTGGTCCACAGGTATTCATTGAAACTGAGCAAATCATTGCTGAGTGGAGAGAGCGCCCGATAGGCGTTGGCCAGGGTGGTTTCCTTCCCATCTGGATTGATCACCACCACATCATAGACCCCGATCGTCATACTGGTTGGGGCAGTTGCCCAGAGCGTTGCACTATCAACATACGTGGTGGGCAGATCGAGCCTGGCAGTTCCCATTTTGAGATACGCCAGCGAACCGCCGGTGAAATTCTGACCGTGCAGCAGCAGGTCTACTGCAAGATTGTTGCGCCCTTGCGGCGGTGAAACGGTTTCAAGGATCGGCGCTGGCAGAGCGACCGGCGTTTCGTCGTCTTGAATGGTGACGGTATGCACGCCTGGCTCGCCTTGCGTCTCTCCGACAAGGGTCAGGATCACTGTCTCGTCAAGTTCAAAGATCGCATCATTGACCACAGTAAAGGTCACTACCGATGTGTTTTGCCCCTCCGAGAATGAGAAATATCCGTTTTGCAAGGTGTGATCTTGATTCACCAGGGCGGAGCCGCTGACGGTGTAAGGGATAGCCAACCCATACAACGCAGGAGTCTGGAGATGCGCGGCGACTGTGACAACTGCCGTCGCTTCTGACACAGTTTGCTGCGCGGCGTCGAAAGCGACCAAAGCCGTCTCGAACTGGGCGTCAATCTGATCCGTGACGCTGCCGGCGACGACATTGACCGGCTCGGCCTCCTGGCGATTATGGCGGTTGTTGTAACACTCGGCCAGGTCGTTCCCAGGCACAGGAGAAAAACATACGGTATAGTCGCCTGGGGCCAACTGCGGCGAGAGATAGCTGCCATCCGCGCCGCTGAGCGCATACCCTGCATATACACCATCGCTGTTGTAGAAATCTACATTCACATTGGCCGCCGGCTGTCCGTCGCTTCCGTTCACCTGGCCGGCGATCCTCCCGCCGTTCCCCAAGGCGGCATAGACTTTGCGGGTGATCTTTCCTGCCGTGACGATGATGGGCGTCGCGGTCGCCAGCGTGTTTTGCTTTTGATAGTATGCAGCCGCATACTCTTCATTGTATGGCGGGTAAGGACGAACGTGTAGGAAATAGCTGCCGGGCGGCAAGTCAAACCCAAAGGTTCCGTTTGAGGAATAGTTTGAACTGTTTAAGACCTGGTGTCCATCGGCGTCGAAAATCGTCAGGCTGGCGTTAATCGGCTCATGGAAAGCATCGTTCGAGAACACTTGCCCGGCAACCCGCCCGGCTTGATCGAGTTGCGCCTCAGTCACCTCGGTGATAGCTCCCGCCGTCACTGCTTGCTCGTCGTAAGATGTACTTACATATCCTGGTTTGCTAAACTCGATCCAGTAGCTGCCGGGCGGCAGGCCGCGGAGGATATATTCACCGTTGGCGTCTGTAACGCCATTGAAGTTCCATCCTCCTCCGTTTGCATAGACTGCAGCGCCGGCCAGGGGCAAGCCGCCGGCGTCGGTCACATAGCCGTGGAGCGCGCCGCCCTGTTCAACCGTGGCGGTGCGCAGTGTGGTGGTGAATCCGTCGGTGACTTGGAAAGGCGTCGCCTCATCAAAATTGTCGCGGCCCTCGTACCAGCCAGGGGCGTAGGGACTGTTGGGCCAGTAGCGCAGTTTGTAAACCCCGCCTGGAACGCCTTGGAACGTATAGCGCCCCTCTTCATCGGTTGTTGTACTCTTGTCATAGTACCAATAGTAATTGGAATAGTACCCCTGGGCGGCGTCGTGCAGTGTGACCCAGGCGTCTGAGATGGGCAGTTCTGTCTCCTTGTCCATCAGTTGCCCCATTACCCATCCGCCATAATCCAGTTCCGCGTCAATTCCGGCGGTGGTTATGTCGGCGAGGACTGTCACCGTTTGCATGGTACTGTTTGAAAGGGTGTTATCGTAGTATTCCCAGGTATACTCTTCCGAAGCGCCGCTCGGGTAAAATGCCAGGGTGTAATTTCCGGGCGGCAGCGCCTGCGTTAGATACTCGCCGGCGATATTCGTCTGGCCATTGCCCATATACCACCCGTCCTGGGTATAGACATCTACCCAAACCTCGCTCAATGGCAGGTGGGTTACCTGGGATGTGACGACCCCTGCGATGCGGCCGCCGCGCGGCAGTCCAGCGTCGGCGATGCCGTTCTCGCCGGCGGCAATCAACAGCGTATCCCCCGAGGCAGGAAGCGGTTGGTTGTTATAGGATTCGCCGGCATGATCGCGAGTTACATTTGAACCAGACCATTCTGTCTCAAATTCGATGGTATAGTGTCCGCTGCCCAGGCCCTGGACGAGGTATTCACCCTGTTCGTTGGTGTAGACGCCCCAGCATGAGTAGCCCAGATTGCAAACTCTCACATACACATCCGCCAAGCCCAGGCCGGTTTGATCCGATGTGACCACTCCAGAGATGGCCGCGCCCAATGTCAACGCCGCGTCCCTCCCGGTCGCCGGCGCCCTGGCCGCGACCAGGATCGGGTCGGCGTTATCCAGGCTGGGAGCATCGTTATAATACTCGCTCAAGTGCCGCGCCGCTTCACCGTAAGTCGGCCAGTAGTACAAACGATATTCTCCTGGCGGAACCGCCCAGGTCGTAAACTGTCCCTCGGCGTTGGTCGCGCCATAGCCGCGGTATCTCCCCTGTAGGTCGTAAATATTCACTTGAACATTCGCCAGCGGTTGAAGAGTGCTTTCAGAGGTTACCTGCCCGCTGAACTGACTTCCACGTGCAAGCTGCGCGTCAATTCCCGTTGTGGTTGCGCCAACCGCGACGGTGAAAGTGTCGTGGGTTGTTCCGTAGGGGTGATCGTTGTAATATTCGGGAACGTACTCTGAATTGTACCCCGGGATGAACGCCGCATAATACTCGCCGCTGCTCAATCCCGTCATGGTATAGTAGCCGCCGGCGTCAGTCGTCGTCTCGCTCCGGTAATCAAAGCGCCCATTGGACGCGTTATACTGGTAAAGCTCTACCTCAACAGCCGCCAGCCCTGCGCCGCCGTCGCCGGTGACGCGCCCTGTGATCCTGCCGCCCAACAGGAGGGAGGCGTCAATACCTCCGCGTACGCTGCCCGGTGAAACCATTATTGGCAGCGCCTCGTTCGAGGTCGCGGCATCTTTGTAATATTCCTGGATATGTTCTCTGGTGAAGGGATCGCCACTGCCGCCAGGGTAAAACCAGATATAGTAATACCCACTGATCAGGACGGAGGAGGTGTAGACGCCTTGCGCATTTGTCGAACCGAGATAGGTCCAGGAATCGTCCTCAACCGGGCGATAATGGACGTTGACTCCTGCCAGCGGCGCGCCGTTGGATTCGGAGGTTACCTTTCCGGCGAGGCGGCCGCCGTGCGGCAGCGCCGCGTTAATGCCGCTGACTTCTTCCTCGCCTGTGATGACGATCGGATCGGCGCTGGCAAAGCTGGTTTTGTTGCTATACCAACGGTATAGGTAGTCAGTACCTTCGGCAGACATGAATTCAATGTGATAGGTATTTGGCTCCAAGACAGCCAGGGTGTAAGCGCCATTGGCGTCGGTGTTCGCGCAGCGGTACCACCAGTTGCTCTCAAGCCGGGCGCATGCCTGAACCCCCTTTAAGGGCAAACCTGTGTCCTGGGCGGTCACGACGCCGCGAATTTCTCCACCCGTGGAGAGCGCGCCATTGATATTTTGCACCAGGCTGTCAGTGGGGATAAAAATGGGATCGGCCTCGGCCAAACCTGGCTTGTTGTCATACCATTTAGAAAGGTAGGGGCAAGTATTTGTACAGTTGCCGCTAAAATTCACTTTGTAAGTGCCTGAGACAATCCCGGTGATGGTGTAATAACCCGAGGCGTCGGTTTCGCCTGTTTTGAGATTAAATCCATTCAGGCTGAAAAGACTGGCCCAGCCGACGATGGGCTGGCCAGTCTTTGCATCTGTCAGTCGCCCGGTGATTTGGCCGCCCTGGCTCAATGCGGCGTCAATTCCAGCGGTGGTTGCGTCGCCGGATACTGTGATGATGTCTGCCGTCGCCGGGTCGGGTTTGTTGTTATACCATTCCGAGAGGTAATTGCATCCCCCACACATATCGGTGAACCTTAGTTTATAAGCGCCAGAGACGATCATACTGATCGTGTAATAGCCCGATGTGTCAATAGAAGCGCCCTTGATAAATACGCCATCTGCCGCGTAAAGCTCAACATACCCCGCCAGCGGGTCGCCGGAACCGGCTGCGGTCAGCCGCCCGCTGATCTTGCCGCCTGTACTGAGCGCAGCATCAATGCCAGTGACGGTCGCGCCGTCGGCTACTGCGATGGGGTCTGCCGTTGCCTGGTCGGGTTTGTCGTTATACCATTCCGAGAGGTAACTGCACCCCCAACACCCGTCGGTGAACCATAGCTTATACGTGCCAGAGACGATGGCGCTGATCGTGTAATAACCCGAGACGTCAATAGAAGTATTCTTGATCCATGCACCGTCTGTCGTGTAAAGCCCAACATTTCCTGCCAGCGGAGCGCCAGAATCGGCTGCGCTCAGCCGCCCGCTGATCTGGCCGCCTGTACTGAGCGCAGCATCAATCCCAGCGATGGGCACGTCGTCGGCTACTGTGATGATGTCTGCCGTCGCTTGGTCGGGTTTGTCGTTATACCATTCGGTAAAGTAAATGCACCCCCAACATCCGTCGGTGAATTCTAGTTTATACGCGCCAGGGACGATCCTACTGATCGTGTAATAGCCCGAGGCGTCAATAGAAGCGCCGTTGATATATGCGCCGTCTGCCGAGTAAAGCTCAACAGTCCCCGCCAGCGGAGCGCCGGAACTGGCTGCGGTCAGCCGCCC
>CAIQJJ010000207.1 GCA_903872065.1 uncultured Anaerolineales bacterium
CCGAACCGCAGGCCGGGTCGCAGACCCGCACCCGCTTCAAGGCGCTCAGCATGGCCTCCGGGTCGTGCAAATCCAGGGGATCGTTGCTATCCACAAAGCGGGCGATCGCCGCTTCACTCTCGCGGGTGGCGTTTTGTAAGTAGCCTTTGAGCGCCTCGCGGCACATGAAGGCCACCACCGGCTTGGGCGTATAATAGCTGCCGCTCTCATGCCGCCCGGTGACCAGCTCCTCGAACATCTTGCCCAGCATCTCCGGGTCAACCGCCACTTCCACATCCAACGGCGTGCTTTCGGTGATGGTGAAATTATAGGCGTAGATCAGGTCATACAAGATTTTGGCAACGATCTCATCCGGGAAAAACCACGTTTCGTCGTCAACTTCCTTTTCGAACAGCCCGCCATTGAGGTAAGGCGCATCCCCAACCAGGGCACGAAACACCTGGTAATCGGGGCTGTCCAGGCGATCCTTGCCGTAAGGGTTGTTGAGCGCCAGGAAGAAGAGTGTGTTCAAGCGGGTGCGGTGAAAATTGGCAGTGCGACGTTTGGCCGGCTCATTCTGGAAATAATCGCTAAACAACGCCCGCAGATAAGCGCGTTGACCATGGAAGAGCAGCCAGCCTTTGCGCTCCAAAAAGGCCAGGAACATCAGACGGTTGAAAAATTTCTGCGTGTACAAGCGGCGTTGTTCCAGAGTTAACCCCTCCCCTGGGCCAGCGGCCATTGGCAGGCTGGCTTCGGCCTCCTCGAAAATGCGGCGATAATCGGTGAAGAAGGCGTGCGTTACCTTTTCCACGTCGAAGGCCTCGTCGCAGCGCTGTTGGATCACAAGCGGCGGCGGGCTGAAGAATTGGCGCGGCAGGCTGGCGATGTCCAACAGCGCCAGGCGTTCGACGGCGGTGCGCAAGTGGTCATCCGGCCCAATGGCAATCCGGCGGTAAGTGCGGCGCGCGGTCTCTGCGCCAGTCCCACCCCGCGCAGAGGGGAACGACAATTTAACATTGATGAAATGCCAGTGGGTTTGCGCGGCGTTGCTGAAGATGAACAAGGCATAAGGATGGTCATTCAGCAAGGCGGCGATGATCGGGCGCTCTTCTTTCGTCAGCAGGTTATCCGCTTGCAGGTGAAGCAAGATGACATGAAAGCCATCTCCTTCGCCGGCGACGGCGAACAGGAGCGGCAGACCGGCCAGGGATTGCTGTAGAGAGACGGGCCAGTCGCGCGTCGAAAGCGGCTGGTTGGCGCGCCCAAAGTTCAGTTCCGTCCAGAAAAGCTGTTTGAGCGCCTGAGTGTGCTGTGTGGACAGGGATTCGAGCAGGTTCCAGATGGTTTGGCGGAGGGTATCTTCGCGGGAAGAAGTCTGTTTCATGGAATTTCACCAGCCTGATTGCCGATAAATTGCCGATAAGCTGCCGATAAACGATAAGCCCGCTTGCACCGGGAGGGATCGGCAGCTTCGAGCCAGCCCTCGGAGGCCCAATCGTGCAGCAAATTGCGCGCCATGCGTTCGGAAAGTCCCAGGGTTTGGGCGACCTGGCGGGCGGTGATTTGTTCCGCCTGGGCAAATAACGCCAATACCAGCCGGGCGCGCCGATCCAGCAGGCGCAAGGCTTCAGGTTCAGCGGAACGCAGAGGCTGGGCGGAACGCAGGGTTTCGTCTTGGGCGGCAGTGAAAACGCCGGCCAAGGTTTTTAAGAAGTATTCGATCCAGGGCGTCAGATCGGCTTCAGCGCGGCCTTCATAATAGTTATGGTGCGGATGGACGGCCAGGCTGCCATAATAGCCGGCCAGGTCGCGGGCGTGATGTTCTTCCAGCGAGAAGTAGCCGTTCAAGCCATAGCCGCCGCGCTGCAATAAAAAAGTCGCCAACAGGCGGGCGGTGCGTCCGTTGCCGTCATCATAAGGGTGGATGGTGACGAACTGGTAATGCGCCAAGGCGGCGATCAGCGGGGTGGGCAGGTTCTCCTGTCCGGCCTGCTGCACCCAGGCGACCAGGGCGCTCATCAGGCCAGGGACGTCGGCGGCTTCGGGCGGCAGGTAAACGATGCCGCCGGAGAGCGAGTCGCGGATCACATTTTGTCCATCGCGGTAGGGCGTGGGACGGGCGCGCCGGCCATGCTCCACCAGGGCATGCAGGCGCTGGATCAGGTCTTCGGTGAAGGGTTTGGACTGGGCCGCCCATTCTTCCACCCTGAGCAGAGCCTCCCAATAATGATGCACTTCGTTCACGTCCCGCTCGCGCCCGCGAATTTGCCGCCCTTGTTCGATCACTTCTTGCGCTTCGGCCAACGTCAGGCGGTTGCCCTCAATGCGGGTGGAGTAGTGAGTGGAGCGTAAGCGCGCCTGGCGGCGCAGTTCGGCGGCGGCCTGCGGCGAGAGAGGCGTGCGCTCAATCACCGCCCGCGCGGCTTCAATCTCCATCAGGCTGCGGGCGATGGCGGATGTAAGGGTGTAATGAGGCTGCCAGGGAGGGTTACTGGCGCTGCGCTTTGTAGACATCGTCACGTCCAATCCTTTGCGCCGGCGCGGCGGACTGAATCCCCTCGCCAGACTCCTGCCGGAGGGCATTCCCCCGGAAACCCATCACCCCTGTCCCAGGAGCGCCGCCAGCCTGGCGCGCCAGGTTTTCTTCGGCTTGGGGGCAAACAGGCTTTGCAGGTTGCTGC
>CAIQJJ010000208.1 GCA_903872065.1 uncultured Anaerolineales bacterium
CATCGTACACACGACTGCTGCCTCCCTGGTGAAGCAACTCATGGCAAAGGTAACGTTTATTGCCCACAAAAAAAGATTTCGCTTTGGTCATCTGTTTAGTATTTTTGAGATGATATAACTTACCAGACCGAATGTTTCGCTTTGCCTCTTTTGTATTTCTCAACTAACCCCAAACCCCGCTCCGGTTCAGAAAACCAGGGCGGGGTTTGGAATTTAGAAACGAAACACCGCTTGCTTAGTACGCCGGCGAAGTAAACGACCCTTCCACCGGCGGCGGGCCGAGCTTCAACCCCACCTGCCCGTAGGCATGCGCCGTCACCGTATTGATCCAGGCCGCCCCCGCCACCATCGCAACCAACTGCCCGATGCACGGGATGACCGCCACCACGCTCAAGACGATCGCCGCGACCAGACCGGCCAGCCAGCCCATCAGGTAATCGCTGATATTGCGCGTCGCCAGGCGGATGATCTCATTGATCTGAAAGAGCGCGCCAAAATTGCCCTGGCGTGAGTAGTGCAGCATCATCGCCGGGTAGAAGAATGAGAAAACCAGCAGATAGACGAGCCCGCAGCACATCACCACCATCATCCCGGCTGCCGCCAGGCTGTCCACCATATCCGAAGAATTGCCATTTCCGCTCAAGATTGCCGGGATCACGCTCACAACACACACCAGCAAAGTGAGTGGCAGCGTGTAGATAAAGCTTGCAATCGCCAGCAGCAGCCCATCCTTAAACTTCTCGCCCACGTTGTCCCAGGCCGGCAGCGGATGCTGCATGCCACTCGCCATATTGCGCATAATCCCGATGGCGTAGCCCATCCAGGCCAGGTTGAGAATCGGCACCAGGGAGATGACAATCCCGATCGTGTACTTCGACGCCCAATCCGGGTCATCGAACATATAAGTGAAAGATTTGCTAAAATTCATGCGAATGCCTCAATGTGATCAAAAATGGGACGCCGCCGGGCAGTGAAAGACTGGTAAGCCTTCCAATTCTGCCCGGCCACTGCCCCTAATGCGCTAAGCCCATCCTTGATTCTTGCAGAAATCGGTGATGACCGGAATGACAACCGGCTTGCCGTTGTAGGCCTGAATGCCGTAATAGATCATCACGCCCCAGATGATCAAGGGCAGACAGACCGTAATACTGGTAATGGTCGAAATGATCATGGCTACCACACCCAAGACCAGCGCCTGGGCGTTGTGCAGCTTGATGTAAGGCCGGTTTTTCTTATCTTCCATCAGCATCAAGATGATCGGGATGATCGGCGAGAAGACATAGGCCAGCAACACCCACAGTTTGTCGTCGCTGCTGATATTGGGATCGACAGGTTGTTCGGACATTTGAGCCTCCTTTGGAAATAGTAGAGTGAATAATTCGCTACCTGAACATTGTACAACAAAACGCCAGTCGCGCGCAAGCGTTAAGAGATGCGAATGTCAACCACTTTTTCGGCCAATGGCTCGATCAGTTGCAGCACCTCGTTCAACCCGATGCCCGTCGCCTTGAAGGTCAGCAGGCGGTTGGAGACGCCCTCGCCCAGGATGGTGCCGATCGCCACGAAATTGCCGCCTGCCTGGCTGATGGTATTCGTCAATTTGGCCAGTTGGCCGGGTTGTTCATGGATCAGCATCGTCACCCGAACCCCGCGCTCGCGCGCCCCCATCAATTCCAGGAAGATTTTGAAGAGATCGGTCTCGGTGATGATCCCCACGACTTCTTTGCCGCGCAGCACGGGCATCCCGCCGATATCCTTATCGGCCATCAGGCGCGCCGCGTCTTCGATTGGCGTGTCTTCGTTGACCGTGATGACCTCTTTTGTCATCACTTCTTTGACCGTGATTTTGCTCAAGAGATAGTTCATCTCCCACACGCTGAGCGTGGTCGCCGCGGAGGGCGAGGCATTGATCAAATCCTTTTCCGTCACAATGCCGAGTAATTTATTGCTTTTCACCACTGGCAGCCGGCTGATGCGTTCCTTTTTCATCAAATTGACTGCATCGTGGATGGGCGTCTCCGGGCTGATCGTAATGACCGGACGTGACATACGTTCACCGACAAGCATAGCAACCTCCTGTAGAAAGAAAAAACAGTGCGCGCGACCCGCTCGCGCTAGGCCGAAAAAACATCCAGGATGCGGGTGATGTGCTTGGTGCCTTTCAAGTACATATCCAGGCGCATATTTTCATTGGGAGCATGCACCGAGGCGCCCGAATGGCCGACGCCGGCGCTCACAATCGGCAGATGCAGCACTTCGATGAAGGGGTGGTTCGGGCCGGAGCCGCCGATCATGGGGATGATCTGCATCGGCTGCCCGTAAACTTCCCTGGCCGATTCGACCACCATCTGCACGAAGGGATCGTCTGGGTCGGTGCGCGCCGGCGGCTCGCCGCCCAGGAAGTTGATCTGGATATCGCTGAAGCCTTGCGCGTCCAGGTGCGCCCGCAGTTGGCGCAGCACCTGATCTGGCGTTTGGTCTGGCACCAGGCGAAAATCCACCTTGGCCGAGGCCCGCGCCGGCAGTATGGTTTTCGAACCAGGCCCCTGGTAGCCCGAAGTCAGCCCGCAGATGGTGCAGGTGGGTTCATAGACCTCAGCCAGGCGCAGCTCCACGCCGCCGGTCAAGCCTTTCAAGAAGTGGTCAATCCCAAAGTGCTTGCGATATTCCTGTGAGGTTTCGGGCAGCGCCGCCATCAGTTCCACCTCGCGCGGGCTGGGCGGTTTGACCGGGTCATAGAAGCCGGGGATGAGAATGCGTTCGTCGGGGCCTTTCAGCGTGTTCAGCGCCCACACCAATCGCCAGGCAGCGTTCGGGAAGATCGAACCGCCCATGCCAGAGTGGGTGTCCACTTTGGCGCACTCAGCCGAAAGCTCCACATAACAGATGCCGCGCAGCCCCAGGGCTTGCATGGGCATCTCGCGGTGATCCACCCCGCCGCCTTCCCAGACGCAGGCGTCAGCCGCCAGCTTGGCGGCGTGGCTGTGGACATACTCTTTCAGGTGGATGCTGCTGATCTCTTCCTCGCCCTCCACCACGAACTTAATGTTGCAGGGCAGTTCATTCTGCGCCGCCAGGATGGCGTCCAACGCAAAAAAGCGGCTCACCAGGTGGCCCTTATCGTCATTGACGCCGCGCGCGTAGAGCTTGCCATCGCGCAGCGTTGGCTCAAAGGGCGGTGAATCCCACAATTCCAGCGGTTCGGCCGGCTGCACGTCATAATGGTTGTAGAAAAGCAGGGTTTTATTGCTGCGCCCTTTGCGCTCGCCGAAGACAACCGGCGCGCCGCCTGTGGGGTCAATCTCCACATGGAAGCCGCGCGCCGTGAGCATCTGCGCCACCAGCGCCGCGCATTCATTCAGACCCCAGTTTTGCGCCGCCACACTTGGTTGGGCGCAGAGCTTGCTCAACTCGGCGATCGATTCGTCCAGGTGAGCCTCAAGATAAGCGTCAATTTGAGAGAAGTTTGTCATAGTGCCCTGATTGTAAAAAAAATTGTAGTAACGACTTCAGTCGTTCCCCTGTTAACCGATCCAACCAATGAACTTAGCCCCGGCGTAGGCGAAAGCCAGCATTTTAATCGTCTCGCCGAGCCAACACCAAAAGAGAAATTTGTGCAAGGGCATTTTTAAGGCCCCGGCAACCGCGCCCGCCAGGTCAAAGAAAGGGTTGGGAATGGCGGCCAGCAGAAACACGGTCAGCGGGCCGCCTTTTTTCATCCAGCCGGCGAGCTTCTCATAGCTTCCGACATGCTCCAGCACTGCCTGTCCGCTGTAGCCGGCCAGGTAGCCGCTGATTTCACCCAGGGCGGCGCCGGCCCCCGCTGCCAGCGCCACACCCGCCGGGTGAAATACACCGCCCATCGTGAAAACGATCGCCACCCCTGGCGCGGGCAAGATCACCGTCGCGTAGGCCAGGAAGGCCAGCAGAAAGATGCCCACATAACCATACTGCGCCAGTTGCTGCGCCTGGTCGCGAAAACTATAAATCGCAACACTCAGCCCTATGGTAAACAAAAGGGCAAGCAGGCGGGTGACGTTCTTTTTGCTCATCTGCAGCGGCTATTTCTCTTCAATAAGGATCGTCTTCAGCGTCACCGCCGGCGAACCGATTTTCATCGGGTCGCGATCGGGGATCGAGAGCAGCACATCCATGCCGGCGATCACTTCCCCGAATACCGTGTGTTTGTTGTCCAGGTGGGGGGTGGGGACGTGGGTGATGAAGAACTGCGAACCATTGGTGCGCGGCCCGGCGTTAGCCATCGAAAGGATGCCGGGTTTATTGTGTTTCAGGTTGGGGTGAAATTCGTCGGGGAACTGGTAACCGGGGCCGCCGCGCCCGGTGCCGGTGGGGTCGCCGCCTTGCGCCATGAAGTTCTTGATCACGCGGTGAAAGATGGTGTTATCGTAAAAGCCCTCGCGCGCCAGGAAGACCAGGTTGTTTACCGTCATCGGCGTTTTGTCGGCAAACAACTTGATCACGATATCGCCTTTATCGGTGCGGAAGGTGGCCGTGTACGATTTTTTGGGGTCAATGACCATTGTGGGGGGGGTGTTCCACTGTTTGGAAGCCATAAGGGGATCCTTTCTCTAAAGTACAATAAAAATACGGCGGTCTATTCGCCGCCATCCTGGTTTAACAGCGCTTCAATGCGCGCCACAATCATATCCATCGCCACTTCGTTGTAACCGCCCTCGGGGACGATCACATCTGCATAGCGCTTCGATGGTTCGACAAATTCCAGGTGCATGGGACGCACCGTGGCTAAGTACTGCTGGATCACCGACTCGGCGCTGCGCCCTCGTTCGGTCATATCCCGCTGCAGACGGCGGATCAGGCGGATGTCGGCGTCTGTATCCACGAAAATTTTCACATCGAACAACTGGCGCAGGGCCGGCTCAGCGAAGATCAAAATCCCTTCCACAATGATCACCGGTTGGGGCTCGATGCGGATGCGCTGGCTGGTGCGCCGGTCGGTGGTGAAATCATAGACCGGCAGATCGATCGCCCGCCCGGCTTTGAGGGCGCGCACATGCTCGATCAGCAGGTCTGTCTCCAGCGAATCGGGGTGGTCAAAATTGATTTGAGCGCGCTGCGCCGCCGGGAGTTGGCTCAAATCCTTATAATAGGCGTCGTGTGGCAAAAAAGCAATCCGTTCCGTCCCCACGCGCTGCAGCAGCCCGCGCGCCACAGTGCTTTTGCCTGATCCCGAACCGCCGGCGATGCCAAGTATAAGAGGGGTTGTCCGATTGGGCATAATCGAATTATACTGGATATACAACAAAAACACCCCATTCCCAGGGGTGTCTTCTGAAAACTCATTGAGCCAACGGCGAGAATTGAACTCGCGACCCGCCGCTTACGAAGCGGCTGCTCTGCCGGCTGAGCTACGTTGGCGTGCGGCGAGATTATACCAGAAGTTGTAAATTTGGGAATATTTTTCAATGATTCTTTTGGAGGAAGCATGCGTATTGCAATGTTGTCATATCACACCTGTCCGCTGGCGACTTTGGGCGGAAAAGACACCGGCGGCATGAATGTTTATGTGCGCGAACTAACCCGCCAACTGGGGCAGTTTGGTCTGCATGTAGACATATTTACCCGCTCGCAGGACGAGCATGTGCCGCACGTCTCGCACGATTTGGGCTACGGCAACCGTGTGGTTCACGTGCCGGCCGGGCCAGAGGTGCCGCTGCCCAAGCAAGAGTTGACCGCCTATCTGCCGCAGTTTGTCGCCGGGGTGCAAGACTTTGCGCGCGCCAGGGGCATCCATTACGATCTCATTCACAGCCATTATTGGATGTCGGGCATCGCCGCTCTCGAATTGAAAGCCGCCTGGAACACACCCATTGTCCACATGTTTCATACCCTGGTTTTAATGAAGAACCGTGTCGCCCGCCAGCCTTCAGAGATTGAGGGCGAATATCGTTTGGAGGGGGAGCGCAAGGTGCTGCGGGCGGTGGATCGCATCGTGGCCGCCACGCCGGCCGAACTGGCCCAGCTTCAATGGCTGTACAAAGCCGATACCCGCCGCGTGACCATCGTCCCGCCGGGCGTTGACCTCTCCCGCTTTTACCCGATTGCGCCGGACGAAGCCAAGGAATGCGTGGGGATTGACTGCGGCAACCACATGCTCTTGTTTGTTGGGCGGATTGAGCCCCTTAAGGGCCTGGATGTGT
The DNA here is from genome assembly GCA_903872065.1 of uncultured Anaerolineales bacterium. Taxonomy (GTDB): domain Bacteria; phylum Chloroflexota; class Anaerolineae; order Anaerolineales; family UBA4823; genus CAIQJJ01. The sequence continues at coordinate 6,180 of CAIQJJ010000208.1, forward strand.
TGATTAAGGCCCTGGCGATCTTGCGCCAGGAGGGGCTGTTTGAGCGCTATCCTTTGTGCCTGGCGGTGATCGGCGGCGACCCGGACGCCAGCCCGGAGAAGATGAGCGCCGAAATGGCGCGGGTGCAGGTGCTGTGCAAACGCTATGGATTGCAAGACCTGGTGGCCTTTTTGGGCAAGCGCAGCCAGGAATCGCTCCCCTACTACTATTCTGCGGCTGAAGCGGTGGTCATGCCCTCGCACTACGAGTCTTTTGGCATGGTGGCGTTAGAGTCAATGGCCTGCGGCACGCCGGTTGTGGCGTCGCAGGTGGGCGGGCTGGCGTTCCTGGTGCAGGATGGCGTGACCGGCTACACTGTCCCCTCTGGCGATCCGAAAGCGTTGGCGCAGCGCCTGGCGATGCTGATGCAGGATGGCGTCTTACGCCAGCAGATGGGCCGGCAGGCTGCCCACGTGGCGCAAGAGTACGGCTGGAACAAGATCGCCGCCCGCATCATCGCCATCTATGAAGAACTGCTCGATATGACCCGCCTCGGCCCGGCCGCCGGCCACCACCCTCTCTAATGCTTACATTGGCGGATTGTCCAACCTTAAACCGTGCCCGCGCACCGTGAAAATGTAGGTGTGCAGCGGATCGAGCGCTGCCAGGCGGTCGCGCAGCCGCCGCACCAGGGCATCCAGCGCCTGCTCAGAGACCTCCGCCGCGTCGGCGTCGCCCCAAATGCTGGCGGCCATCTCGCGCCGGTCTACCACCCGTCCCTCGCGATCGTAGAGCAGTTCCAGCAGGCGGAACTGCGAAACCGAAAGCGGCGGCGTCAGTTCCTCTTTGCCCACCCACACCCGGCGCGAGCGCTTATCCAGGCGCAGCCGGCGCGGATGACCAGGTGGAACGACCGCGATCTCGGTCTCCGCGCTGTCGAGCGGCATGGTGGCCGTTGCGTCCGAAGTCATAAAGACGAATTGTTGGATCAGCGCCACCTGGATGACATCGCCATCGCTTAACAGCACCGGTTCAAACACGCCATGCCCGTTGCGATGGGTGCCATTTTTGCTTCCCAGGTCTTCCAGCAAAATTCCGTCCGGCGTCGCCATCAGGCGCGCATGATAGCGCGAAATCTGCCGGTCTGGGATGTGAATATCGCAGCTTTCGTCCCGCCCGATCATCAAGTTGTCTTGCAGCGCGAAGCGCTTCCCGCTGAGAGGGCCAGCCTGGGCGACAAGAGTAGGCAAGTCATCCAATTTTTGCACCATAAATATGCTCCTGGCGAGTATAATATCACAATTCTGCGCGGCTGGGTTGCTTGCCTGGTTAAAAATAAGGAGGCAAAAATAAAGCCCTGCCTGGAGAGAATATGCCGACGCCACTGAAACCCGGAGAAATTTTACGCAACCGCTACAAAGTGCGCCGTATCATCGGTCACGGCGGGATGGGCAGCATTTACCTGGCCGACGATCTGCGCCTGGAGGGGCGGCAGTGCGCCTTAAAAGAGGTCGAGCATGATCGCTCCATGCCCTCGGAACTGCTGCGCCAGGCGCGCGATCAATTTTTACGCGAGGCCACTGTCCTGGCGCGCCTGGATCACCCCAACCTTCCCAAAGTGTCCGACTTCTTCTCGCTCGGAGGGCGCGACTACCTGGCGATGGATTTTGTCCCCGGCGAAGACCTGCGCACCCTGCTCATCGAGGCGCGCAAACGCGAGGCCTTCTTGCCAGAGACCGAGGTGCTGGCCTGGGCCAGTCAACTCGCCGATGCCCTCACTTATCTGCACAGCCAGAACCCCCCGATTGTCCATCGCGATATCAAACCCAGCAATCTCAAATTGACGCCCAGCGGCTTGCTTAAGTTGGTGGATTTTGGCCTGGTCAAAATCCTGGCCTCCGACGAGATGACGATCACCATTTTGCAGGGTCGCGGGACGGCGCTTTACACTCCGCTGGAGCAGTACGGCGGCGACGTGGGTCACACCGATGCCCGCAGCGACGTTTATGCCTTTGGCGCTACGCTCTACCATTTATTGACCAACACGCCGCCTCTGGAAGCGCGCGAGCGCTTTTTACACCCCGACAGCCTGCCCTCGCCGCGCCATTTGAACTCGGAGATCAGCCCGCGCACCGAACGCGCCATCTTGTGGGCGATGAGCCTGCATCCCGACGAGCGCCCACCCGACATTAACGCCTTTCGCCAGGCGCTGCTGGGCAACTGGAACCCCCCCTCACGTCCCACTTATCCCTTGCCTCCGCCCAGCCTGGGCGATGTTTTAACCTTAGCCCCCGAACGCTTCATGGTCTGGGCGTGCGTCATCCTGCTGCTGTTTAGCTTACTGGTCACCATGCTCCATTGATCGTGGCATTCCTCAACGGTTGCCCTTAAGCCGGTAAAGCTGCCTCCACAGCCAGATGCTGCCCCCGCCCAGTCCGGCCCCGATCAGCGCTACCACAATCACCCCCCACAAATTTTGCAGCAGCACACTGCTGCCCGGCAGGCCCAACGCCAGGTAGGTATACGCGATCAACCCGCCGCTCAATGCCATCAACCCGCCGCGCACCCCCCAACGCATTTGCCCGCTGCTGGCAATGAGCATATAAATCGCGATTCCCACCCCGGCTGCAATCACTACCGCCATCAGCCAATCGCCGAAATTGGCCTTCATCGGCTCTGGCTCTGGCGTCGGCGTTGCCGTGGGGGTGGACAGGGCGGCGGTTGGCGTAACCTCGGTGCTTGTGTTGCTGGGCGTCAGTGTCGGCGAGGATGAGGGGGTGAGCGTCGGCGAGGGTGAAAGCGTCGGCGTCGGCGGCTGCGGTTCTTCAGGGGATCTGACCTCAAAGGGCAGCGCATCCGATTGCAGCGCGTCCCCGCTCTCGGCGCGGATCTCCCATTTGCCGGCTGCATCAATGCGGAAGATCGCCTTTGCTACCCCCTGATAGGTCATTGAATCGACCGTTTGCTGCACCGGCGTGTCGCCCAGGCGGGTGAATTTAAAGCGCACCGGCGTGTTATCCGGCACTGTATGACCGTTGCGATCCAAGATGATCCCCGTCCGCACCGGCAGGCCATCCCCAATTTGAAAGGTGGGCGGCAGAGGCGTGGCAGCCGGCGTAGGCGTTTCCGCCGGCGGCTCGCTTTCGGGAAAGTCAAACGACACCCCGATCACTTGCGCCGGATCGGGAGCGATTTTGTCATTGAGCAAATAGCCCACCCCCGGCACGCTGACCGGCAGAATCCCCGGCGCGCGCAGTTCGTGAAACAGCAGGCGGGCGGCCACATCCACAAACTGCGGCCCGCGGCTGTACAGCGCATAATAGGCGGTCAGCTTGGAAATATCCGTCGCATCGAGATAATAAGGGGCGGTAAACGCAAACACAATCAGCCGCTTTTGCTGCAGGAGATCGGCGCGCTCATCCAAAAATCGGCGCAGCGCCTGGGAGGTCGGTACATTGGGCGTGATGTTCAGCATGGAAACCACGATCCAATCTGCTCCCTTCAATTTGCTTTCAATTTCCGTCGTCCCGCTGCCGGCGTCCAGCATGGCTTGCAAATCCTCAAACGAGTAGGATTTGAGATTGTTGGCCACCACCTGCCCGGCGCGGCTGTACAGGCGCAGCACCGCCTGTTCAAGCGAGGTGGGGGAAAGCCGGTATTGCAAGGGACACCGGCTGCACTGTTGAAAGGTGCGCGCGTCGGTCAGGAAGACAATCTTATCCTCGCGCTGCGGCCCCTCCGGCAGGCTGTCGTTCAGTTCGGCCTGGCCGGGGCTGATCAGGGTAGCGGCCTGGCTGGCAATGTCCAGGATCGCCTGGCCGGCCTGGCTCAAATGGATCAGATTATCCGGGCGCGGCAGCACATCATTGATGTTCAAACGATTGTTATACAGGCGGTACTTGAGGATCAAAACGCGCAGTGCGGCTTCATCCACCCGCTGTGCAAAGGCATCATCCTCGCGGTATTTCTGCGTGAAGAAATCCAGGGTGCGGATGGTGCTGGTGTAGGAGCCTTCGTCCCCGCTGGCGGTGAAATTGCCCAGGTAAAGCAGATCGTTGCCGGCCAGGAAGGCGTCACGGGCGACAAAACGGCTGTCGAAAGTTTGCCCGCTGGGGTCGTAAAAACGGCGCACGGCGCGGCTGCCCAGGTCGGCGCTGATCATTACCCCGCCCGCGCTGCGCCAGGTGTTGAACTGCGGCAGCGCCATCAATTGAGCGAACGCCTCTGGGTCAAAACTGACCGGCTTGGTGGTGGCGCGGATATTGCCTTGAAACCCTTGGTAGCGGATGTGCGAGGTCAGCAAAGCGTCGGCGGTGGTTTGCGCGTCGGCGGCGCTGCCGGTGACAGCAAAGAAGGGCGCCAGTTCAATTTGCTTAAGCTGCTCCAGCGATTTCCGCACCGTCGCCACCTCATCTTCTGGCAGGCGATCGGAGCCGCCAAAGCCAGGGAAGTGCTTGGCGACCACCGCCAGGCGGCCCGCGCTGCCCTGGTGGACGCCGCCGATATAGGCCCGTCCCATCTCGCCCACCCAAAACGGGTCGCCGCCGAAGGCGCGCGTCCCCAGGTCGCCGGCGCTTTCGGCGCGCGGCGTATCCAGCACATCCAGCGAAGGCCCGAACAGCAGGTTGAATCCCAGGATCGAAAGCTCCTGGCCCAGCATGCTCCCGACCTGCTGCGCCATTTCCGGCTTCCAGGTCGCGCCGAGCGTCATCGGGTTGGGCAGCGGCGTCAGCCCATTGAATAACTGATCGTAAGGGTAGCTGTCGCCCTCCTGGATGGTGCTCATCAGCAGCGGAATATAAGCCGGTTGAAAGGTGGTGTCAGTGATCGGATCGGTTTGGGTTGTCAGTGAACTATTGTATTCGTCCAGTTGAAGCTGCCGGATCAAGTTCAACGCCCCGGCCGCGGTTTGATCCGGCGCCAGGAAATTGTCATTGGCTGCCAGGAGCATCACTCCCCCCACATGGCGGTTGACGATCAGATCATAAATGGGCGTACCTGGCCCGGCCTCTGGCCCAGTGAAGTTGACCAGGAACAACTGTCCCACGCGTTCTTCTGGCGTCAGCGTATCCAGCAGCGCCCGCGCCTTGCCAGCGTAATCCGGCGGTGGAGCATCCTGGCGCGCCGGCGCGGCCAAACTGCTGGCGGACGGCGACAGCAGGGCCAGCAAGACAAGCAAAAGAAGCGTTCGCCGGCGCAGCAGGCGAAGAAGGGAGATTCTCATCAATTTCACTACAGGCGCGGCGCAAGCGCGTCCCGTCCTCAGCCGCGTTCGCGCCGCAAAATCTCACGCAAAAGTGCATTTCGTCCGGCGCCGCTCAATGTCTCCAGGCGGCGGATTCCCAGAGGGTCTATCTCCTCCCGCAGCAGGCGCAAATCTTCCTGGTTGGGCGGCGGGGTTTCGCAAACCTCCTCAGCGATCTCCAGAGCGAAGCCAGTCAGGGAGCGAATCTTTTCGATGCTCACTCCAGGGTGATAGGAGATCAGCCGCATCCGTCCATTGGCGAAATCAAACTGTCCCAAATCTGAAACCAGGTAACGTGGCCCAGCGCCGCGGGTGCGCGCCGGATGATGTCCCAGGCCTGAGCAAACGTCCAGTTCTGGCGTAAACGTGACTCTGCCGTGGCGTGGGACATACAGATAAATATCGTCTAAAAAAGTGGTAACATCGGGAATGCCGCCCGAACCCGGCAGGCGCAGGCGTGGGCGGCGGGTGTTCAAATAATCTTTGCCAAACGCAATATTGTTGAAATTGCCGTGCGCGTCAATCTGCCCGGGGCGGAAGAACTCTTTCGGGCGCAGTGTGGGCAGCACATCCGCTGCGGCGCGCACAAAACCGATATTGGTCAGCGAACGATCTAACCAGAGAGTTTCGACTGTCGTCAGCCCAAGCGGGGCTGGCTGCCGGCACATCCCCTGCCCAATGGCCGAGACAAAGTACAGGTGTGGGGCGTGCGTGCGTCGCGCCAAAAGATAAGCCGCCGCCACCAGAGGCGTAGCCAGCCCCTGGGCGACAACTTCCCCATCATGCACCTGCCGCGCGATGCAGGTGACGAGCAGGTCTTCCACATCATAAGCCTGGTTGACAGCCATCATCATTCGGATCGAGAGAAATCATTCATAGGAAAATTGATTGTACCATTAATTCAGAGGCGAGAGATAATCGTTCGGTGAGTAAAACAACGCTTGCAAAACTCCCTTACTCTTGTTATCATTGCCCGACTTAAGCTTATGTACCTCTATCCTTTTTTGTTCGCCCTTTATCCTGTCCTGGCTCTTTTGGCCCACAATATCCATGAAGTCAGCCCGGATGTGGCGTTCCGTCCAGCTTTGATCTCCCTGGCGGTCGCCTTGATTTTGTTCATCCTGTTTGGGCTGCTGCAACGCTCGCTGTTTCGGGCGGCAGTGTCTACCACTTTGACCCTGGTTTTATTTTTCTCCTACGGACATGTCTACGAGGTGTTGCAGAAAGTCAGCCTGGCGGGGTTTATCTTAGGCCGTCATCGCCTCCTCGTGATAATCTATGGGCTGGTCTGGATTGTAGGCCTGGTCGGCTTGCATTTTCGCTTGCGCCCCAACCCGACGCTCACCCAGGCTCTAAATGTGATCGGCCTGGTCTTGCTGCTGATGCCTGGCTATCAGGTTGCTGCCTCGCTGCTGACCACCTCATTCAGCCAGCGGCAGATTGAACAGACTTTCCTGCTCAACGAAGACGCCCAGTTATCTGTTCAAGGCAGCCGGCCGGATGTTTATTACATTTTGTTGGATGGCTACACGCGCGCCGATGCGTTGCAGCGCGATTTCAATTTTGATAACACCGGTTTTATCGCCGCCTTACAGGAGTTGGGGTTTTACGTCGCCGATTGCAGCCAGGCAAATTATTTAAGTACGGAACATTCGATGACCAGCGCCCTGAATATGAGCTATATCCCTGACCTGGAGCAGCGCATCCGCAGCCTGGGCTTGCCCCCAGAACAGGTCTGGAGTCTGCTCACGCAAAGCGCCGTGCGGCAGAATTTGGAGGGGCTTGGCTACCAGGTCGTCGCCTTCGACAGCGGCTACCAGTGGAGCCGCTTGCCTGGCGCGGACATCTACCTGGAATACACCGGCAAACCGTATCAAATGCAGCTTCTAAAGCCTTTTGAATATGTTTTGCTGCGCACCACGGCTTTGTTGATCTGGTCCGACATGACTTTTCGCCAACTGCCCGAATACCAGAACACCCAATTCAAAGGGGGCGAGTTTATCTACGAAGATCACATCAACCGCCAGTTGTTTATCCTGGATCAACTGCCGCGCCTGGCCAAAGTATCCTCTCCCAAGTTTGTTTTCGTCCACCTGCTGTTAACCCACGTGCCATATATTTTTGATCCACAAGGGAACATTTTGACCGATCGCGGTTTTTACACCGGCGATTTGATCGCTCCGGTGGACGATGAACACCTGATGCAGGGCTATGTGTACGGCATCCAGTTCACCAACTACCGCTTGCTGCCCATCCTGCGCCAGATTTTGGCCGACTCCGCCGAACCGCCGGTCATCGTTATTCATGGCGATCATGGTTTAAATGGCGACAATCGCCAGCAGATTCTCAACGCTTACTATTTTCCCAACCAGGCTTACCAGGCCTTATCCCCGAGCATTACACCCGTCAACTCCTTTCGCGTCGTCTTCAACACGTTCTTTGCCGGCCAGTACCCCTTGCTGGAGGACGTGACTTATGATTACGACGGGAGGCGCGCCGCTGATGCACACCCCTGCCCTGCCCAGCGAAACCCCTAGGCAGACTTTTCCCTGGAAATGCGAGTGATCTATTTGTGATTAATCAACCCGATTCTTCTTCATTCTCCCACCTCGTCCGCTCCTTC
>CAIQJJ010000209.1 GCA_903872065.1 uncultured Anaerolineales bacterium
CACCGATTTCATCTGCGGGCCGAGGGTGGGGTCTACCCCGCGGAATTTTTCAAACGCCCAGCGCGGAATCTTCACCACCACGTAATCCAGCGACGGCTCAAACGAGGCTTTGGTCTGGCCGGTGATGTCATTGACGATCTCGTCCAGGGTGTAGCCCACCGCGACCAGCGCCGCCAGCTTGGCAATCGGGAAACCGGTGGCTTTGGAAGCCAGGGCGGAGGAGCGCGAGACGCGCGGGTTCATTTCGATGATCAGCGTGCGCCCGCTGCGCGGCTCTACCGCAAACTGCACATTCGAGCCGCCGGTCTCCACCCCCACGGCGCGCATCACGCCGCGCGCCAGGTCGCGCAAGACCTGGTATTCGCGGTCGGTGAGGGTTTGCGCCGGGGCAATCGTGATGCTGTCGCCGGTATGGACGCCCATCGGGTCGAGATTTTCTATCGAACAGACCACGACGAAATTATCGGCGCGGTCGCGCATGACCTCCAGTTCGTACTCTTTCCAGCCCAGGATCGACTCCTCGATCCACGCCTGGCCGATCGGCGAGACAGCGACCGCCTTGCGCACCGCTTCGCCCAACTGCGCCGCCTCGTTCACCCAGGCCGCGCCGCTGCCGCCCAGGGCAAAGGAGGCGCGCACCAGCAGCGGATAGCCGATCTCCGCCGCAAGCTGCTCGGCTTCGGCCAGATGATGCGCCGGGCCGCCGCGCGGCGTGGGCAGACCGGCGGCTTGCATGGCGCGGCGGAAGTCGTGGCGGTCTTCCGCCGCCTTGATCGCCGCCAGGTTGGCCCCGATCAACTGCACCCCGTATTTTTCCAGCACCCCGTTCTCACTCAGCGCCAGCGCCAGGTTCAAACCGGTCTGCCCACCCACCGTAGGCAGCATGGCATCCGGGCGCTCCTGCGCGATAATCGCTTCCAGCACTTCAGGGGTCGTCGGCTCGATATAGGTAGCGTCGGCCAGTTCAGGGTCGGTCATAATCGTGGCCGGGTTGGAATTGACCAGCACCACGCGATAGCCCTCGGCGCGCAGCGCCTTGACCGCCTGCGTGCCGGAATAATCGAACTCAGCCGCCTGCCCGATCACAATTGGACCGGAGCCAGGGACGAGAATGGTGTGAAGATCGGTTCGCTTGGGCATTGGTTTCCCTACCTCTGATCGCCATCCCCCTGGATCGTCCCACGCTCGAGGCGCGAGAACAGCTTGACCAGGTTGGCCTCCGCAACTTCTTGCAGCGACAAATCCAACTCGGTACAGATTTGCGCCAGGTACCACAAGACATCGCCCAATTCTTGCTTGAGCGCCTCGCGATCTTGGGCGGAAATCTGACCACCCTTGTCGCGAAAGAGTTTCTTCACCTTGCCCGCCACCTCGCCGGCCTCATTGGCCAGGCCCAGGGTAGGGTAAACAATCGCATGATCGGTCTGGATCAAGCGCCAGGTTTTGCGCGACTCGCGCTGATACGTGTTAAAGTCGTCAATTTGCATCGGTTTAAGTTTCCTGGCCACAGCCAGAAACAACGGATACGTGCGCCCACCTTTGGTGATTTCAAAAAAAGTTGTGAACTGCACATCCTCGAAACCAGCCGCCAACAATTGCGCGTGCAGCGCGGCGCGCTCAAAACCGTTATGCCCGGCGAAGTCTGGTTCATGAGCATGAAAAGAGCCGTCCTCCCGATCCAGATCGGCGATGCACAGGCAGCCCGGCTGCTCTAACAAGGCGTGAAAAGAGGCCAGGATTTGGGCGGTATCTTGGATGTGGTGCAGCGTCATCAACGTATAGATCACCTGAAAGCGCTGCTCTGGCAAGGGGTCGCGCGCCAAATCCAGCAGGACGGGCGTCATATTCTGAATGCCGGCGGCGGCAATCTTCTCGCGCAGCACCGCCAACATCCCCGCCGAACTATCCGCCAGGGTGATTGAGCCTAAGTCGGCGTGCAGGGCAAAACTGAGCAAGCCGGTGCCGCAGCCGTACTCCAGCGCCGTCGCGCCGGGGGCAAAGGCTCCCATCTGGCGCATGGCCGCCGCGGCGGCCTGGGCGCGCTCAATCCGGATCGGAACATTGTCCCAATCTTTTGCTTGTAGGTCAAATCTTGTGATCATAGATGGTTACAGCAGTTGAAAGAACTCGGTGAAGATGTCGTGGGCGTCGTGCGGCCCTGGGGCGGCCTCCGGGTGAAACTGGACGCTGACCACCGGCTGCTGCTTGAAGCGCATCCCTTCCAGCGAACCATCGTTCAGGCTCAAGGCGGTGATCTCCACGCGGGCGGCGTCGAGACTCTCGGCCTCGATATAATAATTGTGGTTTTGGGCGGTGATTAAGGCCTTGCCGCTGGGCAGGTGTTTGACGGGATGGTTGCCGCCGTGATGACCGAACTTGAGCCGCCGTTTGCGCCCGCCGGCCGCCATGCCCAAGAGTTGGTGTCCCAGGCAAATGCCCAGGATGGGAACATGCGCCTGCAGCAGTTCGCTCACCGCCTGCACCGCATAAGGCAGCCCTTCGGGGTCGCCAGGGCCGTTCGAGAGAAAAATCCCATCCGGATTGAGCGCCAGCGCCTCTTGCGCGGTGCAATCCGCCGGCACAACCGTGATCGCCGCCCCGTAGCTGGCCAGGTGGCGCAGGATGTTGCGCTTGGCGCCGAAATCGTACGCGACCAGGTGAACAGGCTTCTGCCTCGCCGCCGGGCGCGGCGCGATCCAATGCTCGCCGGCGTCGCCTTGCCAGGCATAGGCTTTGGAGCAGGTCACTTCCTTGACCGTATCGCGCCCATCCAGGCCGGGCCAATCGTTGGCCATTTGCAGCAAAGTCGCCGGCGGCGTGCCTTTGGTCGAAAGCGCCGCCTTTTGCGTCCCACCGTCGCGCAGCTTGCGCGCCAGGTAGCGCGTGTCCACGCCGCTGATGCCCGGCGCGCCGTGCTGCGCCAGCCAGCTCGACAAATCCTGCGCCGCTCGCCAGTTGGAGACCAGCGGGCTGAGGGCGCGCACGACCGCCGCCGAAACCTGCGGCGCGGCCGATTCATCATCTTCCAGGTTGATGCCTACGTTGCCGATATGAGAAACGGTAAACAAAACCCCCTGGCCGCGATAGGAGGGGTCGGTCAGGATCTCCTGGTAGCCGGTCATCGAAGTGTTGAAGACCAGTTCAAAGACCGCGTCCGCCTCCGCCCCGAAAGCTTCCCCTTGCAGCGTCGCGCCATCTTGTAAAACAAGGGTGGCCTGTGTCATGACGCTTTCCCTGCGCTGTCTGGTTGGGTGGGCGCGGCGTGCTGGAGGTGCAGGGCCTCTTTGGCCTGCTGCAACTGCACTTTGACCGCTTCGGGCGCCGTTCCGCCGCTGGCTTTGCGCCGCGCCACCGACTGCGCCGGGTCAAAGACGGTATGCACCTCCGTCCCAAAGGCCGCATGCAGCCCCTGGTAATCGGAAACGCTCAAGGCGTCCAACGTCACCCCCCGCTCCGCTGCCAGGCGCACCGCCTTGCCGGCCAGGGCGTGCGCCTCGCGGAACGCCACCCCCCGCTCCACCAGGTAATCGGCCAGGTCGGTCGCCAACATCGCTGCGTCAATGCCGGCCCGCATACGCGCCGGGCGCGTCTTCAACGTGCGCAGCGCGCCGGTCAGCGCCGGCAAAATGGTCGTCAGTGTATCGAAGGCGGCAAAGACCGGCGGCTTGTCCTCTTGCAAATCCTTGTCATAAGTGGAGGGCAGCCCCTTGAGCATCGCCAGCATTCCGTTCAGCAGGCCAAGCAGCGCGCCGGATTTGCCCCGCGCCAGCTCAAACAAATCCGGGTTCTTTTTCTGCGGCATCAGGCTGGAGCCGGTGGAAAAGGCGTCGGACAGCTCAAAAAAGCCGAACTCAGCCGTGGTGAACAAGACCATCATCTCAGAGAGTTTGCTTAAATGCAAGCCGATCATGGCCGTGCAAAAGAGGAACTCGGCGGCAAAGTCGCGGTCAGAGACGGCCTCCAGGCTGTTGGCGGAGGGTGCAGCAAAGCCCAAGGCCTGGGCCAGGGCGGCGCGGTCAATCGCAAAGGGACAGCCCGCCAGCGCCCCCGACCCCAGCGGCAGCACGGCGACCCGCTTCACCAGGTCGTGCAGGCGCTGCCGGTCTCTGTGCAGCGGCCAGAAGTGGCTGAGCCACCAATGACTGAGCAGGATGGGCTGCGCCCGCTGCAAATGGGTATACCCGGGCATTAACGTCTCGAAATCGGCTTCCGCTCTTTCAACCAGGGCGGATTGAAATTCTTGCAGGGCTGCGTCCAACACTGGCAGGTTGTCCAGCACCCACAGGCGAAAATCCGTCGCCACCTGGTCATTGCGGCTGCGCCCGGTGTGCAGTTTGCCGGCGAGCGGGCCGATCAATTCACCCAGGCGGCGCTCCACCGCGGTGTGAATGTCTTCATCGCCGGGTTGAAAGGCGAAGCGCTCCGCCTCAAATTCTTGCGCCACCGTCTGCAAACCGGCGCAAATCTGGTCGCACTCAGCCGCGCTCAGCACGCCAGCGGCGGCAATCGCCTGCGCCCAGGCAATGCTGCCGCGCACATCCTGCCGCGCCAGGCGCTGATCGAAGCCAATTGAAGCATTCAGTTCCCAGGCCAGAGGGTCGAGAGAACCGGAAAAACGTCCGCCCCATAGGGTCATAGGTGAAACTCCTGAGTGAGAAGTGGGAAGTGAGGAGTGGGGGCAAAGGCTGCAAATAGGAAGATGTTGCAGCCTTTGCGAGAGCTGGCGGCCTGATCAGTCGCGCTTGAAGCGGGAGTAATCGGGCTTGGGCATGTCCAGGCCAGAAACGGGCAGGCCGTTCAGGGCGCGCACTTTGAGCGGCAGGCCATACAAGCGGATGAAGCCGTTGGCGTCGCTCTGGTCGTAGACGGTTTCCTGGCCAAAGGTGGCGAAATCTTCGCGGTACAGGCTGAAGGGGCTCTTGCGCCCGGCCGAGATGATATTGCCTTTGTACAGCTTCAGGCGCACGACGCCCGTCACCGGGCCTTGCGTATTGTCGAAGAAGGCATCCAGCGCCTCGCGCAGCGGCGAGAACCACTGACCATAATAAACCACTTCGGCATATTTCAAGGCGATCACGTCCTTGTAGTGCAAGGTGTCGCGATCCAGCACCAGCGACTCGATCTCGCGGTGCGCCGCCTGCAAGATGGTGCCGCCAGGGGTCTCGTAAACGCCGTGCGACTTCATTCCCACCAGGCGGCCTTCCACCATATCTGTGCGCCCGATGCCGTGTTTCTCGCCAAGCACATTCAGACAGTGGATCAACGCCGCGGGCGACATCTTTTCGCCGTTGATCGCAACCGGAGAGCCAGTCTCAAACTCGATCTCCACGTATTCTGCCTGATCAGGCGCGTTTTCCGGCGCGGCGCTCATCTGGAACATGCTCTCTTCCGGCTCGTTCCACGGGTCTTCGAGCAGACCGCCCTCGTGCGAGAGGTGCCACAGGTTGCGGTCGCGGCTGTAGATGGACTTGCGGCTGGCAGTCACGGGGATATTGCGCGCCGCGGCGTAATTGAGGGCGTCTTCACGCGAGCGGATCGTCCAGGCCGGGTCGCGCCACGGGACAATCACTTTCAAGCGCGGATCAAGGGCGGTATAGGTCAGCTCAAAGCGCACCTGATCATTACCCTTGCCGGTCGCGCCGTGCGCCAGTGCATCCGCGCCCACCTCATGCGCCACATCCACCTGGTGCTTGGCGATCAGCGGGCGGGCAATCGAAGTACCTAAAAGGTATTTGCGCTCGTAGACCGCGCCTGAACGCAGCAAGCGGAACAGATAGTCGCGGGCAAACTCCTCGCGCAGATCGCGAATGACCAGTTGGCTGGCCCCGCTGGCTAGCGCCTTTTTCTCCAGGCCGGACAATTCCTCGGCCTGGCCGATGTCGGCGCAAAAGCATATTACTTCACAACCATAATTTTCTTTCAGCCACGGCACGATGACCGAGGTATCCAGACCGCCTGAGTAGGCGAGAACGACTTTCTTTACAGTTTGTTTGGACATAGCATTCTCCTGATAAAGTGATCGAGAGTAACCACGGGCTGGCAGCCGGGCTAGAATTATCTCGCCTGGGCTTACCAGTTGTCTTGGAACAAAAAAGCCCTCCAGGAAAGGAGGGCTTCACAAACGCATTAACCTACATCACCAATGCGACACAAACTACCCACCTTCCCGAGGGGCTGGCAGGCAGCGACGAGCGCGGCGAAACAAGTTCAACGTTGACATAGTGGGGCAAGTCTATCATTCAGGGTTGGATTCGTCAAGACAATCTCTCTCCCTCAGAATTGTGCAGAAGACACAAAAGGAAGGCGATTGCAGGCTGGTATACTACATCGCGAGGCGCAGACATTTCTCAATGTGCTATCTTAGTATACATGCTGGTATACTACATCGTGATGCACAGACATTTTCCGCTGCGCTATCCTGGTGTACAATCCCTTCATTAAAAAAGTACATGTCTTCCCTGACTCCTGCTCGATCTGAATTTTTGGCTGAATTCCTGGCCGGGATGCGCGATGAACTGCCCATCCTGGTGGGCGTCGCTCCATTTGGCATGATCTACGGCGTGCTGGCGCTGGGCGCGGGACTGCCGCCCGTCACAGCGCAGGCCATGTCCTCGGTGTTATTTGCCGGCTCGGCGCAGTTTGTCACAGTGCAGCTTGTCAGCGCCAGCGCGCCGGCCTGGGTGATCATTCTGACCGCCTTTGTGGTCAACCTGCGCCACGCCCTGTACAGCGCCTCCCTGGCTCCCTTTGTCCAGCACCTTCCCTGGCGCTGGAAGCTGCTTTTATCCTACCTGCTCACCGATGAAGCATACGCAGTCGCCATCACCCATTACAGTGCGCCATCCAACGGGACGCGCCTGGCCAGGCACTGGTATTTCTTCGGGGCGGGGCTGGCCTTGTGGGCCACCTGGCAGCTCAGCACCGCGGTGGGCGTCTTCCTGGGAGCGCAGACCCCGGCCGGTTGGTCGTTGGATTTCACCCTGGCGCTGACCTTTATTGCCCTGGTCATCCCAGGCCTCAAAGACCGCCCACACCTGGCGGCGGCGCTCTCTGCCGGCGTTACCGCTGTGCTGGCGTATGGCCTGCCTTTCAAACTGGGCCTGATCGCCGCCGCGGCGGTGGGCATTCTGGTGGGTATGTGGAGTGAAACAAAATGATCTGGGTCGCTATCGTCTGCGCTGGCTTGCTAACTTTCCTGACGCGCCTGTCGTTCATTGTCTTATGGGGGCGCTGGAACCCGCCGGACTGGCTTTATCGCGCCCTCAAATATGTGCCGCCGGCGGTGCTGACCGCCATCATTTTTCCCGAAGTGCTGATTCGGAATGGGCAGTTCAATCCCCTTAACCCGCGCCTGCTGGCCGGGGCGGTCGCCGCGCTGGTCGCCTGGCGCACCAAAAATGTGATTCTGACGATTTTGGTTGGCATGGTACTGCTGTTAGGAGTACAATTCCTACTTCAATAAATCTGTCCTTCTGGAGAATCCTATGCCTGCCATAACCCTTTTTGCTAAACAGAACTTTCTCAACCTGGAGACCTTTCGCAAGACGGGCAAATCTGTGCCAACGCCGGTCTGGTTCATTCAAGACGGCGACATGCTTTATGTGCGCACCGGCGCCGAATCTGGCAAAGTCAAGCGCATCCGCGCCAATGGGCGCGCCCGCATTGCGCCCTGCAAGGCAGATGGCGCGCTGCTCGGCGAATGGGTGGAAGCCAAAGCCAGCCTGGTCAAAGACCCGGCCCTAATTGAGCGCGTCAATCAGCTTTACAACCAAAAATACGGCCTGCAAAAAACCTTCTTTGACCTTCTCAACTGGTTCGGCCGCCGCCAATGGACAACGATCGCCCTGCGCGTGGAGTAGGCGGCCGCATCGCTATGTCTAAAGACGAAACTGCCAATGTCATCCGCGTCGTTGGGGCGCGCGAGCACAACCTGAAGAACATTACGGTCGAGATCCCGCGCGACAAACTGGTCGTGATCACCGGGCTGTCCGGTTCGGGAAAATCGTCCCTGGCGTTCGATACCATCTTCGCCGAAGGGCAGCGCCGCTACGTCGAATCGCTCTCGGCTTACGCCCGCCAGTTCCTGGGGCAAATGGCCAAGCCCGACGTAGACCATATCGAGGGTCTCTCGCCAGCGGTCTCGATTGATCAAAAAGGGGCCTCGCACAACCCACGCTCCACCGTCGGCACTGTGACCGAAATCTACGATTACCTGCGCCTGCTCTTCGCCCGCGGCGGCATCCCCCACTGCCCGGAATGCGGCCGCCTGGTCTCCAAGCAAAGCGCGCAGGAAATTGTGGATGCGATTGAGCGGCTGCCGAACGGCTCGCGCCTGCTGCTGTTGGCGCCGCTCATCCGTGGACGCAAAGGCACCCACCAGGCGGTGCTGGATGAAATTCGCAAGGCCGGCTTTGTGCGGGTGCGCGTGGATGGGGTGGTGCATGAATTGGACGGCAGCGCAGAAATCCAGATGGATCGCTACAAAATCCACACGATTGAGGCGGTGGTGGATCGCGTGGTGATCCACAAACCGGCGGAGGCAGCCGGAAATGCAGCCGCCGAGGAGGAACTGCGCGCCTTTCGCTCGCGCCTGACCGATTCAATCGAAACGGCGCTCAAATTTGGCGAAGGCTACCTGACCGTCAGCCTGGTTCCTGCCAGGGCATCGGGCGGGCAGAGCGGGGAAGCCGCCGATCTGCACTTCTCGGAACACCTGGCCTGCCCGGAACATGGCTCTGTTTTGCCGGAGATCGAGCCGCGCACCTTTTCCTTCAACACTCCGCACGGGGCCTGCCCCGACTGCCAGGGACTGGGCGGCAAGTTGGAGATTGACCCCGACCTGCTGATCCCCGATCAGGATGTCTCGCTCAATGATGGGGCGATTGCGGTCACGGAATGGAGCGGCCCCAAAGACGAGGGCGGCTATTACTGGCAGATGCTGGAGGCGGTGGCGCAGGAATATGAGATTGACCTCGACGCGCCAGTGCGCAGCCTGACCCCCGAACAGCGCGACATGGTGCTGTACGGCACGCGCGGCCAGGAAGTCACCCTGCACTATCGCAACAAAGATGGACGCCAGGCGACCTGGAAGACGGCTTTCGAGGGGGTGATCAACAATTTGCAGCGCCGCTACAACGAAACCAACTCCGAATACATCCGCGAAAAAATCTCGCTCTACATGAGCGAGCGCGTCTGCCCCACCTGCCAGGGGAAGCGCCTGCGGCGCGAAGCCCTGGCGATCACGATCAACGGGGCCAATATTGTGGAAGTGACCGATTGGCCGGTGCTGCGCACACTGCAATGGACGGCGAAATTGATGCAGCCCGGCACGCCGCTCACCCTGCGCCAGCAGATCATCTCCGAGCGCATTTTGAAAGAGATTTATGCCCGCCTGGGCTTCCTGGTGGATGTGGGCTTGGATTACCTGACGCTCCAACGCTCGGCGGCAACCCTGTCGGGCGGCGAAGCGCAGCGCATCCGCCTGGCGACCCAGATCGGCTCGCGCTTGATGGGGGTATTGTACGTGCTGGACGAACCCTCGATCGGGCTGCATCCCAGGGACAACACGCGCCTGCTCAATACGTTGAAGGGCCTGCGCGACCTGGGCAACACTGTCCTGGTGGTGGAACATGACGACGAAACGATCCGCTCAGCAGATTGGGTTCTTGATCTCGGCCCGGGGGCGGGCGAGCATGGCGGGCAGGTAGTAGCCGAAGGAACGGTGGAGACAATCCTGGCGCACCCCGCCTCATTGACCGGCGCTTACCTTTCGGGGCGGCAGTGCGTGCCAGTGCCAGAAATCCGGCGCGCCGGCAGCGGCAAGGCGCTCAAGGTGGTCGGCGCGGCTGAGAACAACTTGAAGAACCTGGACATCAGCATCCCCTTGGGCAAGCTGGTCTGCATCACGGGCGTCTCTGGCAGTGGGAAATCCACCCTGATGGTCGAGATTCTCTACAAAGCGCTGGCGCGCCAACTGCACGGAGCGCATACCATCCCCGGCGTCCATGAGCGCATTGATGGCATCGAGTTCATTGATAAGATCATCAACATTGACCAATCGCCGATCGGGCGCACGCCGCGCTCCAACCCTGGCACCTACACCGGCCTGTTCGATGAGATTCGCAAGCTGTTTGCCGAACTGCCCGAAAGCAAGATGCGCGGCTACAAGCCTGGGCGCTTCTCTTTCAATGTACACGGCGGGCGCTGCGAAGCCTGCCAGGGACAGGGGCAGTTGCGCATCGAGATGCAGTTCTTGCCGGATGTCTATGTGCCGTGCGATGTCTGTCACGGGGCGCGCTTCAACCGCGAGACGCTGCAAGTGCGCTTCAAAGAGAAAAACGTGGCCGAGATCCTCGAACTGACGGTGGAGGAGGCGCTGGAGTTCTTTGCCGCCTTCCCGGCCATGATGAGCCGCTTGCAGACGCTTAACGATGTGGGCGTGGGCTACATCCGCCTGGGGCAGCCGGCTCCCACGCTTTCGGGCGGCGAGGCGCAGCGGGTAAAACTCGCCAAAGAACTCTCCCGCCGCGCCACCGGGCGTACCATTTACGTGTTGGATGAGCCTTCGGTCGGTCTGCACGCCGCCGACGTGCACAAACTGGTGGAAGTGCTGCAGCGCCTGGTAGATGCGGGCAACAGCGTCTTGATCATTGAACACAATCTGGATATTATTAAGGTGGCGGACTGGCTGATCGATCTGGGGCCAGAAGGCGGCGACCGCGGCGGTCTGCTGCTGGCGCAAGGCACGCCCGAACAGGTGGCCGAGGTACCAGGCAGCTACACCGGCCAGTTTTTGCGAGATACACTGGCGCGCAATGCGTGCTTTAAACAGATTTAGACTTTGGCAAAATGCAGGGAACGTGAAAAATGAAAAAAGGCAGTAAATATTATCCCCTGTTTGAATATCTTTCTATGAATCAACAAGACGAAATCTCGTTGAGCTTCGCCGAGATCGAAACGCTGCTTCAGGCGCAACTGCCCTCCCTGGCCTATCACACCCGCTCCTGGTGGAGCAACCGCGACGGCGCGCTGCAAGCCGTCTCATGGAAGCAGGCCGGCTATCGCGTGGCAGTGATTGACCTGGAACAAAAGAGCATCCGCTTCGAGCGTCCGGTCAAAAAAGTGCCGGTGCATTGGGAGGGCGATGTTGTGCAGTGGAACAGCGAGTTGATCAAATCCTTGCGCCGCTACATGGGCCTCAACCAGGCCGAATTCGCCGCGGAACTGGGGGTGCGCCAGCAAACTGTCAGCGAATGGGAAAAGGGGATTTACTCCCCAACGCGGGCGACGAACAAACACTTGATGTTGATCGCCGAGCGCGCCGGCTACCAATACCACACTGAGACCGCTTCAAGGAACCCCACATCATGAAAACACAAGCTTTCCCATACAAAGAAATCGCCGCCGGCGCCTACGAAATCGGCGAGTTCGACTGCGCTTCGGTCTTTCTGCTGATCGGCGACGAAAAAGCCATGCTCATTGATACCGGCATCGGGATCGGCGATCTGAAAGGCTTTGTTGCTAAACTGACCGATAAACCGCTAATGGTCTGCTATACCCATGACCACGTTGATCACATCGGCGGGGCGGGAGCTTTTGCCGAGGGCTACATCCACCCCAACGACATGGCGGATTTTGCCAAGGGCGGCGCAATCGGGGTGGGCATCGAGGGACGCCTGGGGTATATCCGCCGGATCGCCGAACGCGAAAAGGGCGTGTACCCCTACAACCTGGAGGAAGATGTGACCGAGTGGGGGCCTTGCCCGTCGCTGCACCCGCTGGAAGATGAACAGGTGATTGACCTGGGCAATCGCAAGGTCACGGTATACGCCTGCCCCGGCCACACCTCCGGATCGATCACGTTCCTGGATGAAAACTCACGCACGCTGTTCATGGGGGACGCCTGCAACTGCAACCTTCACCTGGGAGGCGGCCCGCGCGGCTCGCGCCGTTTTACTTCCATTGAAAAGGCGCTTGTCTACCTGAAGCGGCTGCAAAGCCTGCATCCGCAGTACGACCGCTATTTCAACGGCCATTACGATTTCCGTCCCTTAGGCGTCCCGCTGGGCGAAGATGTGCTGCCGGACGCCATCACCGCCTGCGATCAGATTGTGGCCGGGACGGCCAAAGCTGAGATCAGGCCGGCGCCGATGCCAAACTTCCCGGCGCGGCCGGTAGTGACCATCGGGCGCACGAACGTGTCCTTTTTCCCGGACGGAATTCATGATGGAACTTAAACCCTTGCCGATTGGCATCCAAGACTTCCGGAAAATCATTCAGGGCGGTTTCTTGTATGTGGATAAGACACGCTACCTGTATGAATTGATCCGCTATCCAGCCGGCGTTTATTTCCTCTCGCGGCCACGGCGTTTTGGCAAGAGCGTGTTGATCTCCACCCTGGATGAAATCTTCCAGGGCAACCGCGAACTGTTCAAGGGGCTGTGGCTGTACGATAGCCCATACCAGTGGCAGCCCCATCCGGTCATCCGCGTGGATTTCAGCCGCAACCAGGTCAAGTCGGCGCAGGAATTGAAAGACGTCTTGATATGGATGCTCAACCGCATCGCGCAGCAATTCGGTTTGACCTTGAGTGGCGACCTGTATACGCAGCGATTTGAGGATTTGATCGAGCAGCTTTCCGTCCAAAGCCAGGTGGCGATCCTGGTGGACGAGTATGACAAGCCATTGCTCGATAATATTGAGAACCTCGAAGAAGCCAGGCGGATTCTCGAGGTGTTGAAGGGTTTCTACACCGTGATCAAGGCTATGGACGCGCATGTGCGCTTCGTGCTGCTGACCGGCGTGAGCAAGTTCAGCCGGGTAGGCGTCTTTTCGGGCTTGAACAACCTGAATGACATCACCACGGATGGTCAATATGCCGCCCTGTTGGGCATCACCCAGGAAGAAGTGGATGCCTGCTTCGCCGATTATCTGGAGGGGTTTGCATCTGAAAAAGGGCTGGCGGCGGCTGAACTGCGCGAACAGATCCGTTTCTGGTACAACGGCTTTCGCTTTTCGGAAAGAGAAGTCACCGTTTACAACCCATTTTCGCTGCTGCTGCTGTTTCAGAAACGCAAGTTTCAGAACTATTGGTTCGAGAGCGGCACGCCCACTTTTCTGCTCAAGCTGCTCAAGCAGCAAGATTACAATTTGCAAACTCTGGAGCGGCTCGACATCCCCGAACTGGCCTTCAGCACTTACGAAATCGAGAAACTGGACATCGTCCCGCTGCTCTTTCAGACCGGCTATTTGACCATCAAGGGATACGACAGCGTCTTTCAAACCTATACACTTTCATATCCCAACTACGAGGTGCGCCGCGCCTTTCTGGCTTATCTGCTTACCACCTACAGTTCTGTGGATCTGTCTATGGCAGGCAGCAGCCTCAAGCAACTGGCGCGCGCTTTGCTCAACGCCGACTGGCCGCGCTTTTTCGAGGTGTTGAACAGCCTGCTGGCCTCGATCAGCTACGAACTGCACATCAAGCAGGAGAAGTATTACCAGACCATCTTTTACCTGATCTTCAAACTGATCGGGCTGGAGATTCAAGCTGAAGCGCGCACCAACCAGGGGCGGATGGACGCGGTGATCGAGACGGGCGAGGCGGTTTATATCTTCGAGTTCAAGCTGTCGGGCAGCGCCGCCGAAGCCCTGGCGCAGATCGAGACGCGGGCCTACTTCGCGCCCTATCTAGCCAAAGGCAAGCCGCTGCACCTGCTGGGCGTCAATTTCGAGATGGAATCCCGCGCCGTGACGGAGTGGCAGGCGGCGCGACGTTGATCAAACCTGAAACTGTCTTGACAAATCCGGCGCTTTATTAGATAATCAGGTTGAGCGTTCAACCTAAAAACAGCCGGCGGCAAGGCGGCCATCATGGGCTAATCCGCCAGGCTGAAACTCCAAAAGCCCATAAAAGCCCTGTTACGGCAAAAAGGGCGCGAAACAATCCCGGTAAACCGCGTTCAACCGGCGGAAAAGCCAATCGCAAAAGGTTGAACGCTCAACAAAACTATCCAACAAAAGTAAGGTAAAAAATCGCATGCAGCACTTGAAACGAACCCTACACACCGGCGGACAGAAGATACCCTGGAGCGCCCTGGCAATCCTTCTGATCTTGAGCGCCGCCGCCTGCGGCGCGCCGGCCTCCCCCACCGCACCGGCCGCCGAGACAGCCATCCCAACCGTCGAAATAACTGCCACTCTCCCGCCCACCGCCCGCCCTACCATCACCCCCACGGCGACGCCGGACATCCCCGCTGGCCCTTTCACCTGGCAAGGTGAAACGCGCCCGCTGTTGATGGCGCATTACATGCCCTGGTATGAAACGCCCTTTGTGGAGGGAGGCGATTGGGGCTGGCACTGGACAATGAATCACTTCGCCCCCCAGAAAAACGATGCTGGCAGTTGGGAGAATTTTGCCTCTCACTACACCCCGCTGACTGGCCTGTATGACTCCAGCGATGAACAGGTGTTGGAGTACCAGGTGCAGTTGATGAAGTTAAGTGGGATTGACGGCGTGATTGTGGATTGGTATGGGATGGAGGAGTTCTGGGATTACGGTCAACTCAACCGGGCGACGGGGAAGTTGTTCGAGGCGACCAAGAAGGCCGGTTTAAAGTTCGTCATCTGCTACGAAGACGCCACAATCAAAAATATGGTTGAGAACAAGCATTTTACGGCGGAAGAGGCACTCCCCCACGGCCAAAAGGTCATGCAGTATATGCAGGATACCTGGTTTAAGGACGAAGCCTATCTCAAGGTAAATGATCGCCCGGTGCTGTTCACATTTGGCCCGCAGTATTTTAAAGACCCAGGCCAATGGAACACCCTGTTCGAGAAACTCGATCCCCAACCAGTGTTCCTAACACTGGACAATCCGGTCTCGCCGGCGGCCGGCGCGCTAAAAGCCAACGCCGGCGCCTATCCCTGGCCGCCGATGTGGGGATCGGTGGGCGGTGTTTTGAGATTCGACACCCTGAAAGAGTACCTGGCTTCTTTCGCCAGCAAGTCCGAGCGTTGGGAATATCGCGTCGGCGGAGCGTTCCCAGGCTTCTATGACATTTACAAAGAAGCCGGCGTCGGCTCTGGCTATGGCTTCTTGGATGCGCAGGACGGAAAAATCTTCCGCTATACGATGCAAGAGGCCTTCAACCAAAAAGTGGACATGGTGCAACTGATCACCTGGAACGATTACGGCGAAGGCACGATCATCGAGCCCACGGTGGAGTTTGAATACCGCTACCTGGAAATGGTGCAAGAGGCGCGGCAGGTCACTGATGCGAGTTTCGCCTACACCGCCGACGATCTGCGCCTGCCTTTCCAGCTATACCAACTGCGGGTCAAGTATGCGCAAGACGCGGCGCTGACAGAAAAACTGGATCAGGCATCCGCGGCGCTATCCGTTGGGGATGTATCGGCAGCCGCCGAGATCATCAAGAATACGCCCTGACGACAGGCTCACGCTTCGACAAGCTCAGCGCGCCTATGCGGAAGGCATCCTGAGCTTGTCAAAGGATTGCGCTTCGACAAGCTCAGCGCGCCTGGGCGGTAGGCATCCTGAGCTTGTCGAACTAGCAGATCTTTGCCAGCAAAAAATGTTAAAGAGGCTGGCAACGATTCTCAATTCCTGCCGCATCACTCATGCCATAGACGCCACTGCCAAATCATAGGCCTCATTCTTGAGATCATTGCCTGGCCCGAACACGGTATATGCAAGGCTGTCTTGCTCTGGCGCCAGGTCATGATCCACGTGGGCAGTTACCGCGTTCAATGCGCCCCACCATGTGCCGCGAACAGTGATCAGCCCATCATCATTTTCCTTGTTCCAGCGTTTTTCCACCTCCTGGCGGGATGTCAGCATCTGTTCCTTTCGGGTTTGATAAGCTCGTTGGACAGCGGGATTCGGGTTGGCAGGCTGCTGTGGCAGTTTAAAGATGGCCTCGACAAACTGGCGAAAGGCATCTGGCGCGCAGCGCGCCTGGCTCAAGCGTTCAAAGCGTCCTTGAGCGATCTGCAGCGCATCTATCGTAAACTGGAAAAACAGATTGAACTCCTCTTGGAGACGATTATAACTGCCGTTGTGATTGCGCTTAAAGACTTTGGCGCGATCGCCAGTGTGCAAGGCCAGGTTGAGCGTATTCTGACACACCACGCGCACCGCAGTCAAGCGAAAGTCAATGGCGCGCGAACCATTGTGGCTGTTGGAATACAAAACATAAGGCTCAATAATGTCGCTGCCGGCCAATGTAAGGTCTGCCGGCAGGCGCGCAAGCAGCCAGACTACCTCACCTTCCCCCAGGTAGCCTCCAGTATGGTAGACGCGCGCACCGCGGCCAAAGATAGCATCGAACGTTTCAACGCCCTGGCGGTTCTGCAAAGGTTTGAACTCTGGGTGGACGACGCCTAACACAAGCCGTGAGTTGCCACAGTGAGGCGAGTCTTTCCCTTCCAGCCGCACCACCGCGCGGCGCATTGGAACCGACTGCCCTTCTGTGGTGTGCAGTTCGACCAACTTTACCTCCCAATCCAGGTCGCCATAAAGGAGCGCCTCTTCCAGAGTGGCCGGATGCTCAAGTTTTTTTCCCTGCCCATGCCAGGGAATTTCGCCATAATAAAACATGCGCCCGATATTTGCAGGCATTTTGATTACCTCCTGTAGATTATTCAGTCACCCTTTGGTGAAAATCTTCGTTGGTTTCAGTCAATCTCTTGTTCGCTAAAGCGCAATATTCCGGCGAGGTATCGAAGCCCACGTAGTGGCGGTGAAGACTTTTGGCAGCGGCGCAGGTCGTCCCCGAACCAGAAAATGGATCCAGCACCACGTCGTTGACATACGAATAAAGCTTGATCACTCGCGCGGCAAGTGCAACCGGAAATGGCGCTGGATGCCCCACCTTTTTTGCAGATTCGGGGGGAATCTGCCAAATGGAGAGGGTTGACTCCATAAATTCTTCACGAGAAATATCTGATTCACCCTTGTCTGGTCGCGCAAAGATTCCTTTAGTAAACACCAGCAGATATTCGTGCAGGTCGCGCAAGCGCGGCGCTTTGGCGCTCATCCAACTGCCCCAGGCGCAGCTCCCACTGGCGCCTTTACCCTTTTGCCAGATGATTTCGCCCATCGGCAAAAAGCCCACATCCGTATGCGCCTTATAAAAATGGGCGTGCAAAGGGATATAAGGCTTCCGGCCAAGATTGGCGATGTTCACCACGTACCTTCCACCTGGACAAAGCACCCGGTAAACTTCTCGGCCAACGTTTTGAATCAAGGCCAGGTATTCTTCGAGACTCATGTTGTCGTCGTAATCTTTGCCCACATTGTAAGGGGGCGACGTGAAGGCCAGCGCGACCGAGTTGGCGGGGATGGGCATTTTCTCTGAGGAGCAGCAGTACACGCGATCCGCCCAAGAATCGAGCGGCAGCGCGGCTTGAGGCTCGGCTGGCGTGCCTTTCGCTTCAGGCGCAAGGGAATTGAACAGGCTCCTGTTGTAGAATTCAGAAGAGTCGTGGCCTTCTCTTTTGGAGACCCCGAAGGATGATGTCTTGGTCTTTTTGGGCATGAAATCTCTCTCAAATACGCAAGCGTAACCACTACCGTTGCTTGAGTTTATCAGATACCCATCCCGGCTGTCAAACGCCGGCCGCAGGAAGGGTTGGTTGAGCGCTCCTCGCCAGGGAGTTACGCCTGGTTGGCTGCCAGGTAGTCGCTGTACCCGCCGGCGTACTCGGTCAAACGGCCGCCTTTCAACTCCACGATCCGTGACACAGTGCGGTCGAGGAAATAGCGGTCATGCGAAATGACCAGCACCGTGCCGATGAACTCAGCCAGCGAATTTTCCAGCACCTCTGCCGAGGCGATGTCCAGGTTGTTGGTGGGCTCGTCAAGCAGCAAGAAGTTCGCATCCGACAGCACCAGCAGCGCCAGTTGCAGGCGGCTGCGTTCGCCGCCGGAAAGCTCTTTGATCTTCTGCATCATCTGAGGGTAGGTGAACAAGTAGCGCAGCAGAAAGGCCACCGCCTGGGATTCACTGAGCGGGCTGGCGCGGCGCACCGCATCCAGGATCGTCTGGTTAAAATCGAGGGTCTCGTGTTCCTGGGCGTAGTAACCCTGCCGGATGCTAGGCCCCAGGAGAATCTCTCCCCGGTCAGGCGTCTCTGTTCCCAGGATCAGGCGCAGCAGCACCGATTTGCCGGCCCCGTTGGCGCCGATCAAGCCCACCCGCTCGCCATGCCGCAGCAGCAGAT
Source organism: uncultured Anaerolineales bacterium (assembly GCA_903872065.1). GTDB lineage: Bacteria > Chloroflexota > Anaerolineae > Anaerolineales > UBA4823 > CAIQJJ01. The sequence goes on from CAIQJJ010000209.1 coordinate 18,244, forward strand.
TCGCGCCGCGGATCACCTGGCTCTCCCCAAAGGATTTGTGCACCATCTGCAGTTCCAGCACTTTGTTGGAGCCGCGCCAGCCGCCCAGGTCAAGATCCATGCGCCGGCGTTCCAACACCGGGCGATCCATCTCTTTGACGCGCTGGATGCGGCTCTCCATCGCTCGCACCCGGCTGGCAAACTTGTCGCTGACCTGCACCCATAAGGCATAGCGTTTGAGCGCCATCTGCATGCGCGCAATGGCGCGCTGCTGAATCTGGTACAGCTCCTCCTGGCGCGCCAGGCGCTCTTCTTTATCGAGGATGTAGCTGGAATAATCGCCCTTGAAAGTGGTCAGGCGTCCATCTTCGATCTCGGTGATATGCCCCACCGCGCCATCCAGCAAATAGCGATCGTGCGAGATGATCACTACCGCCCCGCTGTACTCGCGGATCAACTTCTCCAGGTACACTTTGCCGGGCAGGTCGAGGTGATTATCGGGTTCGTCAAGCAGCAAGAGCGCCGGGCGGGAAAGCAGCAGCCGCGCCAGGCCGATCAGTTTCTTTTGCCCGCCGCTCAAAACGCCCAAAGGCTTGGCAAAATCGGCTTCTGGCAAGCCCAGGCCGCGCAGCAGTTGGCGCACCTGGTCGGGATATTGCGCTCCGCCCAGGGCTTCGTATTCCTCTAGCGCCCGCTGTTGGGCGTCGAGGGCGCGAGCGAGCGACTTGGGGTTGTTGTAGACATCCGGGAGGCCGAGGCTTTCTTCCAGGCGGGTCAGTTCGGCTTCCAACTCGGCATGGCGCGGGTTGCCGGCCAGGGCGGCGGCAAAGGCGATCTGGTCGGGCGGCAGTTCGGGATGCTGCGGCAGGTAGCCCACCGTGATGCCTTTGGCGCGCGTGACGCCACCGCCTGGTTCGGGAGTATATTCGCCAGTGATGATTTTGAACAGCGAGGACTTGCCGGCGCCGTTCGGCCCGATCAGGCCGATTTTCTGGTCATGCTGAATTTCCCAGGAAAGATCACGAAAAATGGGACGGGCGCCGAGGATCAGGGTGATGTGAGAGAGGGCAAGCGAAATCATAGGACTTGATCTTAACACACTTCCAGGCGAAGGTCTACTTTCCTAAACTGCCTGTATCCCTGGACTTGCCAACGGGTTATAATGATTAAAAGGATGATAAAGAGACCTGTAGGGTTTCGGAAATCCTACAGGTCTTGTCCCATAACCGAAATCGTTCTGGCAAACGGAAAGGAGTGCTTTGCCATGGATGCCGAAAAATCCCCGTTCAATCGCATTTTGTTGATCGTCTTGATCGCGCTATATGTGCTGACGATCGCTGCCTTTAGCTATGCAAACTGGGCCGCCGACCCCTCGTTTACCCAGTGGTGGATGATCCTGCTGAACATCCCGATCCTCTCCATCCCACTCGTGCTGCTATATGGCTCAATCTATGTTCTGGTCGTCGCCTGGCGAGAACATTCAGCGCTCGGCAAGGTCAGCCCCCGCCTGGCAAAGATCATCCACTGGTCGCCCCGCGCCGCCGCCATTCTGATCATCTTCTTCATCAGCCTGTTTTCGCTCGACGTATTCGAAATACAAGCCTCACCCCTCGAGCTGCTGGGCGGCTTTCTCATGCACAACCTGCCGGCGATTGGCATGCTGATCCTGCTGATCGTGGCCTGGAAGCGGCCGGCAATCGGCTTTGCGGCTTTCTTGATCGCGGCGCTCGCCTTTGCGGTTCTCTTCCTGCGCGATATCTACGCCCTGGGCAACCTGATCCTGTTCGTGCTGCCCATCCTGCTCGTGGCCGGGCTCTTCTTTGCCGACTGGAAATGGCTGGAAGCGCCGCTCAGCTAAAAGCGCCGCCCGGTGAAAGGGGCGCTGGCGACAATAGCGGATTAGTACCAGGCCAGCTTCTCGTACTCGTCCAGCATGATGTGGTAGCTGTCTAAAGGCATGCCTTTAAAGATGCAGTTTGAGGTGGAGAAAATGAAGCGCCCGCCTGGCTTGCCGTGCTGCATGGCATAGCGCACCGACTGGCGGATGAGCGGCTCGTCCACTTCTTGCAGCAGCGAGGCCTGTACATTGCCCATCAAGATCAGGCGCTGGCCGTACTGCCGTTTCACCTCGGCGATATCCATGAAGCCCTGCGGGTCAATGGACTGGTAGCCGTCCAGTCCGGTCGAGACCAACTGTCCCAAGATCAAGCGCAGGTCGCCATCCGAGTGCAAGATCGCTTTCACCCCCAATTGGTGAATGGCAGCGACGATTTCGCTGAGGTAGGGGGTGACAAACTCAGCGAACATTTTAGGACTGACGAAGGGGCCGCGGTTGTAGCCGTAATCGGAATTGATGCAGATGAAATCCACCCCTTGATCCACCTGCTGTTTGGCCAGTTCAATCGAGGCGGCGCATTTCTGGCGCGCCTCGGCATGCAGTTCTTTGGGATGCTCAAACAGCTTGATGGTAAACTCCATCATCTCACTGCCCGGCAGCATCCAAAACGTGCCTTGCCCGTTGAAATCGTAGATCATCACCCGCTCACCGAAGCGTTTGCGCCCCAGGGGGATCACCTGGCCTTCGAAATAGCCGTGCAGATTGGTAGAAAGCGGGATGCCTGCCCAATCGTAGGTTGTAATGATCTGCTCCCAGATGTCGAAGTAGTGCTGGAGCAGGCGCTCGCGCCCCGCCGGCGAGGCGCTGGCCATTTCTTCGGCGGTGGGCCAGTGGGTTTGAAATGCTTCTTCTTCAAGCTGGAAGACCAGTTCCATGTGGGGGACTTTGTCGGGAATTTGGCCGTTCAAGACGGCCTGCAGACGTTGGCGACTGTTCATCATGCACATTCCTTTGGGCGCTACACCCAGCCTCGCTCATGCCAGCGCCCGATCAATGAGGGACGCGAACTGTATTTTTGGATTAACGGACGCAAGCGCGCCAGGAACGCCGGCTGTGTATTTTGGAACTCAGCCAGGCGCTCCAGGTTGGCCAAACTGGCAGTGACCTCATCGTAGACTTTAGCGGTCTTGCCAGATTCCAATGCGCGCCCGATCTCTTGCCAGATTTTTTCCTGGCGGGCGGCCAGGGATTCCATTTCAGCCAGGTATTTTTGGTGGGCGGCCTGGGCCTGGCGATCCCCTTCTTCAACCTTAATCTGCCTGGCGCGGCGCAGCAGTTCGCCAACGGTGCGCGGCGGCGCAGACTGTGGGCGATCAACCGGTGGCAGGAAAGCCGCCAGGCGTTTGCGCAGCAGCGGCGTCAGGTTTGCTTCACCGTTGGCCAGCCAGGTCAAAAATTCATCGCACTCCTCGCGCGGCAGCCGATGCACCAACTCAGCATAGGCCGGCTGCGCAGCCAATTTTCGCGTGGGGCTGTTTTCCGCCGCGGCTTGCAGAACGTAGCGATCTACCCCAAATATCATTCTAAATGCTTCCAGTCCTGGCGTTAGCTCTTTCAAACCAGGCGGGACAGGCGGCTCGTGATCAAAAGCGGGGCTGTCGGGGCCGCTTTCATCCTCGCTGCCATACCATTCCAACGACTTCAGCCAGACCAGGTAAAGCAGGCGATAATCGCCGTTCAATATATCGGCGCGCAGTTCAATGAAATCTGACAGGCTGCCCTCTGAGTCACACCACTCTCCTTCAGGATCGTAGCGGATCTCCAACACATCGTACTCGCCGACCGATTCATACTCAAGAAAATCTTGCACGCGATAAGACTCGATCTCAGTTTCGTTGAGCAGCCCGTGGGGAAAACGAAACATCAAGTGCCGCGTCCCCCAATTGGCCATGTAGAAATGGGCGTCGAAATACTTCAGCAGCACCTTTTTGGGATCATGCTTGAATCCGCCCCAATTGTAAGTGACTAACGCCCTGCTGGAACTGACTTCGATATGGCTGGAGAGGCCGCTCACCTCGCTTTGCTCTTTGGAGGTCAGCAGGCGGTCAACGGTTTGCCATTCATAATATTGATATTCGCTCATGGTTGATACCTTTCGGATGAATCATATCACTACTATGGCGCTAACTGAAAGAAACTCCCCCACACAAGCGCATCCAGTACGGCGGTTTGAAAACAAAAAGCCAGGATACCCAGCAGCGCCAGGCGGTGCGCCCAGGTAGGATGGCGCGGCTCTACCTTGAGCAGCGCCGCCAGGAGACTGAGCGAGGCCGCCCCAACCAACCACAAAACCCCTTTCACCAGCCACACCAAGAACGGACTGGCCTGCTCCACTGCCAGGAAGGTCAGCGGCAGCCAGAGCGCCGAGGGCAGCAAGATTGCGACATAGAAGACATTGAACAGGCCGAAGCCAAAGCGTCCGCCAACCCGCGTCTTATCCGGGGACAAATGGAAAAAGATGAAATTGGTGAAAGCAAAGTAACCCGCGGCGGCGGTGAACATGCTGAGGGTGTAAAGAGAACGAATGGCCTGCGGTACACCGCCCCACAAGACTTGCGCCGCGTCGCTGTGGGTCACAATTCCTTGCGCATAGCTGAAGAGGACAGCCGTACCTCCCAGCAAGTTAATGACGAGCATAGCCCGTTTTTGGGGGTGCATCGGAGCTCTCTATGGCAGGACAAGCAGAACGCCGAAGACAATCTCAATCGCCAGGCTGATGAGATTGGACTGGGCGCGAGATTGGTCGAAGAAGATGGAGAAGGCGCGGGCAACGGCGATGCCCAGGTAGCCAATCCCCAACATGAGGTAGGCCGTTTCGCCCAGGAAGAACGGCGCCAGGCCGAGGGCGATGAACAAGCCGCCGAAGATGGAGCGGATTTCTGAGACGCCGCGCACCCCATCGGCCTTCAAACCGGTGAACTCGTAGGCGGCGCTGGGCTTGACCAGCGCCAGCATACCGGTGGCGACAGTGGCCAGAGCGGCGACGATTTTGAGAATAGAGATAAAAGTCATGGTTGTACCTCGCTAAGATGGTGGGTGAGAAAGATTTTGGTAAGCCGCCAATGCCCTTTGACGGGCAAAAGCATGATCCACAATGGGAGATGGGTAATCGCGACCGATCAGGCAGCCGGCCTTGTGCTGCACTTCCAACGGCATTTGCCAGGGTGTGTGAATCAAAGCAGCCGGTACACCGGCCAGTTCGGGCAGCCAGCGGCGCACATACGCGCCCTGCGGATCGAACTTCTGCGCCTGCAGGCTGGGGTTGAAGATGCGGTAGTAGGGAGCGGCATCCGTCCCACTGCCGGCGACCCACTGCCAGCCGCCGTTGTTCGCCGCCGGGTCGCCATCCAACAAATGCTGCATAAAATGGCGCTCGCCCAGCCGCCAGTCGAGCAGCAAATCTTTGCACAAAAACGAAGCGGCGATCATGCGGGCGCGGTTGTGCATCCAACCTGTCTGCTGCAACTGGCGCATCGCCGCGTCCACGACCGGGTAGCCGGTGCGTCCTTCTGCCCAGGCGGCGAAGCCTTGTGCATCGTCCAGCCAGTTCATGCAGCGGAAGGCCGGACGAAACGCGGCGCGGCGCGCCTGTGGGAAATAGTACAGGATTGTGATGTAAAACTCTCGCCAGATCAGCTCGTTCAACCAGGTTGAGGCGCCCTGCCGCGCTTCTGCCGATCCAGCGCTCTCGGCGCTCCGCTGAGCCGCCCAGGCCGCCTGGCGCGCCGAGAGCATGCCAAAGCGCAGGTAGGGCG
>CAIQJJ010000210.1 GCA_903872065.1 uncultured Anaerolineales bacterium
ATCCTCGCTTCAAAGCCAACTCTGCGCTGTTATTCAGCCCGGCCTGCGTAGGGCAGGACGCTGGCAGCCTGTGCGCCGCATCTGTAAAACTATGCTGACCTCTCTACGCGCGTTCTCCCGCCCAGCGAAACTCTTGCTGCTGGCGATCTTCCTCGACGGACTGTTCTTCAGCGGTTGGAACTTGTTCTTCAACCTGTACATCCTGGCGGCCGGCTTCGATCGCCAGTTCTTGGGGCTGGTCAATACCGCCACGGCGCTGGCCGGCCTGCTCTTCGGCGTGCCGGCGGGGCTGCTGGCCTCCAGGATCGGCTACCGGCGCGCCATGATCGCCGGCTTTGCGCTCTCCTCGCTGGCCCTGATCATCCAGGCCCTCTCGTTGCACCCGGCGATCATCTTCATCGCCGGCTTCTTGTCCGGGCCGTTTTCGCAACTGTACGTCCTCAGCCAGGCGCCTTTTATGATGAAGGTCTCGGACGACAAGACCCGCGACCTGCTCTTCAGCCTGGGCTTCGGCCTGTTCCCCCTGGCCAGCGCCGCCGGCAACCTGCTGGCGGGGCAAGGGCCGGCGCTGTTAAACCAATGGCTGAACCTCGCCACGGACAGCGCCGACGTCTACCGCCTTCTTTTGTTGATCAGCATACTCCTGAGCCTGACGGCTATCCTGCCGATGCTCTTGATCCGCCTGCCGCAATCCAGTCCGGCCGAAACCTCCACCGAACCTGGGATGCGCCGCGCGCCGGCCTCGTCGCTCTGGCGGGTATTGGCGCGCCCGCAAACCCTGCGCCTTGCGCTGCCCAACCTGCTGATCGGCTTCGGCGCCGCCCTCCTGGTGCCTTATATGAACGTCTTCTTTGCTGAACGGTACAGCCTGGATGAGCGCGCCCTGGGACTGTTGTTCAGCCTGTCCTCGCTGCTCACCGGGCTGGCCTGCCTGGTTGGGCCGCGCCTGGTCGGCAACCTGGGAGGCAAAGTGCGCGTGGTGCTCATCGGCCAGACCGCCAGCCTGTTCTTTTTGATGCTGATCGGCTTTTCGCCCACACCCTGGGGTTCGGCGCTCGGCTTCCTGGTGCGCGGCGCACTGATGAACATGGTTGTCCCGCTGTTCGATGCCTTTGCCCTGGAGCAGACCCCCGAAAGCGAACACAGCGCCATCAACAGCATGCGCGCCCTGGCCTGGAGCGTGGGCTGGGCGATTGGCCCTTACATTTCGGGCGTGGTGCAGCAGCAATATGGCTTCACCCCGCTGTTCATTTCCATGGCGATTCTCTACGCGATCGCTATCCTGTTCACCTGGGTGTTTTTCGGACGCCCATCTGAGCATTCTTAACTCGAAGGAGACTCTTATGACCCCCATCTTACGCGACCTGGGCAGTGGACTGATCCTGCGCCGGGCAACCTCTGAAGACATCGAACACGTGGCGTCCTTCAACAGCAAAATCCACAGCGACCTTGGGCCAGACAACCCGGCCACGCGCGTGGGCGTTTGGACCAGCGACTTAATGGACGGGCGCAACCCGACCACCAAAGCCGCCGATTTCACCGTGGTCGAAGACACCGCCAGCGGCCAAATCGTCTCGACCTTGTGCCTGATCTCACAGACCTGGCGCTACGGCGGGCAGAATGGCATCGCGTTCGGCGTCGGGCGGCCCGAACTGGTCGGCACCCTGGCTGAATACCGCAATCGCGGCCTGGTGCGCGCCCAGTTCGATGTCGTCCATCAATGGAGCGCCGAGCGCGGCGAACCGCTGCAAGCCATTACCGGCATCCCATACTACTACCGCATCTTCGGCTATGAAATGGCGCTTGAACTGCAGGGCGGGCGCGCCGGCTACCTGCCGCAAGTGCCAAAATTGAAAGACGGCGAAACCGAGCCTTACCAGATCCGCCCGGCTGTGGAGGCCGACCTGCCCTTCATCGCCCGGCTTTATGAGCAGGGGCAGCGCCGCTCACTGGTAAGCTGCGTGCGCGACGAGGCGCTCTGGCGTTACGAATTGAACGGCGCCAGCCCCCTCAACGTCAACCGCCGAGAACTGCGCATCATCCAACGGGCGGATGGCGAGGCGGTCGGCTTTTTGGCCCACCCGACCTTCGCCTGGGGACAGATGATGGCCACCGATTTCTACGAGCTGCTGCCCGGCGTTTCCTGGGGCGCGGTCACGCCGAGCGTCATCCGCTACCTGGTCGCCACCGGGGAAGTCTACGAACCAGAGATGGGCAAGAAAGAACCCCTGCAAGCTTTCGGCTTCTGGTTGGGCACCGATCACCCGGTCTACAGCGTTATCCCTGACCGGCTGCCGCGCTCACGCCGGTCTTACGCTTACTACATACGCATCCCCGACCTGCCGGCCTTCCTGCGCAAGATCGCGCCCGTGCTGGAGCAGCGCCTGGCGGCTTCCAATATTGCCGGCTATACCGGCGAGGTCAAGATCACCTTCTACCGCTCCGGGGTGCGCCTGGGCTTTACCCAGGGCAAGCTGACGACCTGCGAGGACTATCGCCCAACGCCGGTCGGCCACGCCGGCGACGCCGCCTTCCCTCCGCTGACCTTCCTGCAAATGCTGTTTGGCTTTCGCAGCCTGGATGATCTGAAATACGCCTTTGTGGATTGCTGGACGGACAGCGAGCAGACGCACGTTCTGTTGAACACGCTCTTCCCCAAGCAGTCCTCGCTGGTTTGGCCGTTCTCTTAACCCATGACAGCTCACCTCGCGGCGGTGGTTCTGGCAGCCGGGCTGTCCCGGCGCATGGGACAGCCCAAGATGACCCTGCCCTGGGGAACGACGACCGTCATCGGCCAGGTGGTGAAGACGCTGCATGAGGGCGGCGTGAAGCCGGTCGTGGTGGTGACGGGCGGGGGGCGCGCCGCGGTGGAAGCCGCCCTGGCGCAGACTGCGGCGCGCTGCGTCTTCAACCCGCGCCATACCGATGACTCGATGCTGACCTCGCTGCAGTGCGGCCTGGCCGCGCTGGACGAAGCGGTCGCCGCGGCGTTGGTTGTCTTGGGCGATCAGCCGCAAATGGAAGGGGCTACCTTAAACGCATTGCGCGCCGCGTATCGCGGCGCGCAAACGCCTCTCATTGTACCCAGTTTTCAAATGCGGCGCGGCCATCCCTGGCTGCTGGATCGCAGCCTGTGGGGCGAGGCTGAGCGCGCGGCAGCCGCGGCGCTGACCCTGCGACAGTTCCTGCAGGCGCAGCAGGCCGCGATCCACTACGTTACGGTCGAGTCGGCCTCAGTCTTGCAAGACCTGGACACGCCCGAAGACTACCGCCAGCAAACCAATAGCCTGGCCTCCCCTTGAGAGCGCCGGAGGCGGTTTACGCCGGCTGCACTTTGCCTTCTTCGACAAGCCACTGCACCGCCTCGTACACCGCTTGCAGGGAGGTGTAGCGCGGCTGGTATTCCAGCAGGCGGACGGCTTTGGCGATGCTGGCGTTCGGGCTGTGCGCAATATGATCCCAGGTGGCGGCTTGATCGGCCTCAGAGACCGTCTTCTTCCACTCCTCCCAGGGCAAAAACTGCAGATTGGCCTGGCGGCCGAACCAGGAGGCGACCGCCTCGGCGTAGCCGCGCAGCGTCACCGCCGCCGGGGAAACGACGTGGAAGCTTTCGCCCACCGCCGCGCGCCAGTGCGTCATGGACTGCTGAAAGATCTGGGCGACATCATCGGCGTGGACATGGTGCAGCGTCTCCATCCCCAAGTTGGGCAGGGTCAGCACACCGCCCTGGGCCAGGGTGGTGAAGACCTGTGGGTTGAAGTTGCCTTGCGGGTTGGCCGGCGGCCAGCCCGGCCCGACGATATGCCCGGCGTGCAGCACCGTGGCTGGGAAGCCGCTGCGCCGCGCCTCGTCCAACAGATAGGCTTCGATGGCGGCCTTTTGGACGCCGTATTCGCCGAAGGGACGGCGCGGCATGTCTTCGGTGGCCGGCGTGACGGTGCTGTGGCCGTAGACCCAGATCGTGCCGCAGTGCAAGAACTGCTGCACCTGCCCGCGCAGCGCCTGCACCAACTGCTGCGCGCTGTCCAGGCGAAAGCAGATCAGATCGATCACCACCTCTGCTTTGAGGGCGGCGATCTGCTGCCCAAAGACGCCTTCCGCCTCCGCCGCGCGGCGGTCAATTTGCACAGTCTGCACGGCGCTCCAGGCAGGGTGCGGCTGGTACGCCTGGCGTTGGCCGCGCGTGACAACGATCACTTCATGGCCGGCCTGCACCAGGCGCGGGACCAGGTAAGTGCCGATATGCCCACTGCCGCCGATAATTACGGTACGCATAAGAAACCTCCGATCAATGGTTTAAGACTTTTGTTCATCTGCCGTAGGGACATACGTATAAACACAAACCGCACACCGCCGTTTCGGGGTCTTTCTCGCGCAGGGCGTCAAAATAACGTTCGCATTTGGCCGCATCGAAGCGCGCCTGGCGCGGCTCATCTTCCTGAAAGAAACGCCCCGAAAACGCCTGCA
>CAIQJJ010000211.1 GCA_903872065.1 uncultured Anaerolineales bacterium
CCGCTCCATCCACACATGGCCTGGGCTGCCGCCCAATTGCTTGGTGCGCTGAACCAGTTCCTCGGCAATCCCGCCTGCCACGCGTTGGCGCGGCGCGCCAGGGAAAAGCTGAAAGATATTGAAAAAGCTGTGTAAACCGGTTGCGCCGGTGATACCCATACCGCCTAGCCAGCCAGCCTTTTCTATCAAGATCGTCTTTGCTCCGCTGCGCCCGGCGGCAGCCGCGGCCGCGATGCCGGCCATTCCTCCGCCAACAACAATCACATCATAATTTGAAATTGTATTCATCATCTGCCTCCTGCTTTCAAAGTGGGTTATCTGATTATAACCACGAATTGTGGCAAAAACTTATTGGGAGGTTGATCAAGGTTCAATTATAATTGGGGCAATAGTTCTCCGCCTGATTTGTGCAGGAATCCACTTATGAAGACCATTCGACCTGTGTTTTTGTTTGGTTTGCTCTGGCTCAGTTTGTTATCTGCTTGCGTTGAGAAGACGCCCATTCAGATCGGCTACGTGAGCGAATTGAGCGGCAAAAATGCTGGCATTGGCGTTCTGGGGCGCAACGGCGCGCAACTGGCGGTTGATGGGATCAATGCCGCCGGCGGCGTCAAAGGACGCTCTCTAGAACTGTTGGCCCGCGATAGCCAGGGCCAAGAAGATGCGCTAAAATCCGCCGACCAGGAGCTAATCAACGCCGGCGTGGTGGCCTTGACCGGCCACATGGCCAGTTGGGAGAGCATTGCCGCCCTGCCGCTGATCGAGACGCAAAAAGTCAGTTTGTTCAGTCCGACCACCTCCACTCCCCTGTTGAGCGGCAAACAGGATTACTTCTTTCGTTTAATCCCTGTCAACACAGCCCAGGTTGAGCCATTAGCAGATTACGCCTTTGAGCAGCTTCATTTGCATAGAGCCGCGGCTCTGTATGATCGCGACAACCAGGCCTTTGCGCAAACTTGCGCTGAGGGCTTCTTGGTGCGTTTCACAGCTTTGGGCGCTGAGCAGGTAGCTGTGATGCCATTTTCCTCCTCGGCCGCGCCTGATTATCAACAGATCGTCGCCGATTTGCGCCAGAGTAACCCAGATGTCTTGTTGATCGTTGCTTCGGCCATGAATACTGCCCTGATTGCCCAACAGGTGCGTTTGAGCAATTGGTCAGTTCAAATGGTCTCTACCAATTGGGCTTACACAGATGAATTTTTGCAGAATGCCGGTCGCGCGGCCGAAGGAACGTTATTTCCGTCGCACTTTAATCCTGGTTGCCAGACCCCGGCCTATCTTGATTTCAAGCAGAAATACGAATCAGCTTATGGTCAGCCGCCGGGGTTTGCCGCGGTTCTTTCTTATGAGACGATCAAGGTCCTCGCCGACGTTTTGGCCCAAGGAGGCGATCGCCCAGCAGACCTGGCGCAGGCGCTTGCCAGTTCGCGCCAGGTTAATGGTTTGTGTGACAAGATCACCCTGGATGCTTTTGGCGACGCCCAACGCAGTCTTTATTTATTCAGGGTGATGGATGGTCGCTATCAATTGGTGCAAACAATCGAACCTCTGCAGCCTTAATGTGTCTTTTGGTTTGGATGAGTAGAATATGCCTGTGAAGGTCGCGTTCTTATGAGTTTTTCTGCTAAAGTTTTACCGCTCTATCAGGTCTTTGTCCGCTTATTTCTCTTACGTTTACTGCTTCCTTTATTGGGTGTTTCTTTGTTTTCGATCGGTATGGCCCTCTTCATGGGTGTGTCCACTTTTGAGCAGCAGCAGTTGGTGATCAGTCAATCGGTGTCTTATAGCGCTGCTCATTATCTTAACAATGCCAGAGATGTTTTGTCTATGCTTGCTCTGACCAGTGAAGTCTCTCTGCCGGCCGATACCAGCCGGATGATGGAGATCGTAGCCCATATTCACACTTATTTTGATACTTTTTATCGTTTGGATGAGCAGGGAAAAGTTACGGCAAGTCTCGCTGCCGCCCAAAATGTCCTGGGCATGGATATGTCCAAGCAGGATTATTACCAACAACTTGAACATGCCTCATCATCGGTGATATCGAAACCTTTCATGTCCTGGAGCACCGGCCATCTGACAGTCTTTCTGGCTGAGAAAACCAAAGATGGCGGCGCTATGGTCGGTGAATTGAACCTGGCCGCGTTACAAAAAGCGATCTCCTCTGCCACGCAGACCTCATCCAGTGAGGCCGTCTTTTTGACCGATCAAAGTGGAAATTTGATCGCTCATCCGCGCAGTGAATGGGTTGAGCAGCAAGTCAATTTGGGCCACCTGGAGATCATTCGTCAGGGGCGCACCGCCCCTCTGACCCTGGTTTATTTTGATCAAGGCGCCCTTTATATTGGGGGCGCTGTTCCTGTCCCGCTGATTGGCTGGATTGTTGTGACCCAGACGCCGCTGTTGGCTTTGATCGGCCCATATTTGTTTGTGGCTGGCCTGCTGGTAATGGGCTCATTGCTCTTGTGGCTGATTGTCTCACGAACCTTTTTGCGACGCTTCCGGCGTTATGTCGTTGCTCCCTTGACACAGCTTAGCCAGGCGACGCACGCGATTGCACAGGGGGATTATATGAAGGATGGCTGGCTATCTGAAATCCCAGACGCCTTCGGCGAAATTGCTTCCCTGAATGCCGATTTTTTTAACATGAGCGCTGCCCTTCGCGCTCGCCAGCAGCGTTTGCAGGATGTGGAGATTGAATTGCGCTACCTGAACGCTGGGCTTGAACAGCGAGTGAATGAACGCACTGCTCAATTGCAGATGGCCAATCGTGAGATGGAAGCTTTCTCCTATTCCGTATCGCATGATTTACGCTCTCCACTGCGTCATATTGATGGCTACAGCCGCATGTTGATTGAATTATACGGCGGGCAGCTTGAACCGCCGGCGCGGCGCTACCTTGATCAGATTCGTGAGAGCAGCCAACGGATGGCGCAGTTGATTGATGATCTGCTTGAATTGTCGCGCGTGACACGTCGCGAAATTCGCCAGACGGAGTTTGATCTGCGCCCTATGGCGGATGAGGTGATCGCAGATTTGCGCACTACCGATCCGCGCCGCCTGCTCGATTGGGTTGCGCCAACCTCGTTAATCATACGCGCCGATCCCTCTTTAATGCGGATCGTTTTAATGAATCTGCTTGGCAATGCCTGGAAATTTACCGCCAGGTGCAAGGAGACCAGGATCGAGTTAGGCTGGATGTTGAAAGAGGATCAGCGCGTTATCTTCATACGTGATAATGGCGCTGGGTTTGATATGACCTATGTGGCTAAAATTTTTGCCCCCTTTCACCGTTTGCATACCGACCGCGAATTTGAAGGCAATGGAATTGGGCTTGCTCTTGTGCAGCGCATTATTCATCGCCATGGCGGGAAGATTTGGGCGGAAAGCGCGCTGGGAGAGGGCGCAACGCTTTATTTCACACTGGACAGTCCTGGCAGTGGAAGATAAACTTAACCCAGTCTTTGATACCTGGCGCGGTGAAAAATTGCGCTTTTTTCTTGAGTACAAAACGCAGTTTGCGCCCGAACCAGGTATGATCATAAGGAGCCGCGACGATGCTTGATTTCGAATTACTACAATCCGCCCCCGAACGCATCCGCCAACACCGCATGGCGGCGTTTGACCTTCACCTTATTGGGCCTGCCGGGCAGCCTCTCACCCAGGCCGAGGTGGATATCCAGTTGATCAACCATGAATTTCTTTTTGGTTGCAATGCTTTTGGGCTGCACAGCGTGCCAGAGGCTGCTCTTCAGCAAGCTTACGATGAGCGCTTTGCCGCGCTTTTCAATTACGCGACGCTGCCTTTTTATTGGGGGAGCTACGAGCCTGAAGAGGATCAGCCTCAGATAGAAAAATTGGCGTCTATGGCTGATTGGTGTTACCGGCGAGGGATTAAGGCGAAGGGACATCCATTGATCTGGCATGAGGTTTTTCCCTCTTGGGCTGAGAGCTATTCAGATATCGAGGTGGTTCAACGCCTGGGAGAGCGCGTCCGTTCTTTGCCGGCTGAGTTTCGCGGTTTTGTTCAGTATTGGGATGTGGTCAATGAGGCCACGGTTGCCGAAAAATTTAATAATCCTGTTGGGCGCTGGATTGCCCGCCAATCTCCGGCGGCGATCGTTGACCAGGCCCTGCGTTGGGCGCGGCAAGCCAATCCTCAGGCGACGCTGATCTACAACGATTTTAACATCTCGCCGGCTTTTGAATACCTGGCGGTGGATCTGCTGGCGCGCGGCGCGCCCTTGGATGCGCTGGGCATTCAGAGCCACATGCATCAGGCAATCTGGCCGCTCAAGCGCGCCTGGGCGGTGTGCGAAACCTACTCTTACTTTGGCTTGCCGCTGCATTTCACCGAATTGACCGTCCTCTCTGGTCGTCTCAAACCGATGGAAGAGACAGATTGGCATGCCCGCCATACGGATTGGTTGACGACCCCTGCCGGCGAGAGAGCCCAGATGGAATATGGTGTCGCGTTATATACACTGCTCTTCAGCCATCCCGCAGTGCAGGCGATTACGTGGTGGGATTTTGCCGATTACCATAGCTGGCAAGACGCCCCGGCCGGTCTGCTGCGCCAGGATATGAGCCCCAAGCCGTTTTATGAAAGGTTGCAGGCGCTTATCAAGGGTGAGTGGGCCACCCATTTTCATGGTGTGAGTGATGCGCAAGGGATCGTGAAGCCCACCTGCACTTATGGTTTGCACCAAATCCGCGCCCACCTGCCCTCCGGCGAATGGTTAAAGGGTGAGTTCACCGCTGGCCGCCGTGAAACCTCCTTAACTGTCGCCCTCAGTCGTTAACCCTTTGCCTCTGCGCCAGCTTTTGTTCCTTGCTTGTCGCCCTTCATTTCTTCCTATAAGGAGCATGTATGTCCTCTTCCATCATCCGCCAAACCTTTGAGAAAGGCCAGGGTGTCTTTCATTTGGCTCCCACCTGGGTGCCGCGTAACTTTAATCAGGCCGGGCAGCGTTTGCGCCTGCACCCGGATGACTATTTTGCTCTGGGCATGCGCCGTGGATCAATCAAAGAGCGTTGGTTTTCCTCGGTCATCCCCGCCGCAAATGGCCCTCTCGCTCCGGCGGATGAGGGCTTGAGCTATGTGATTGCGGATGAGCGCTCGAATGATCCCGCCGGGAAGTTTCTTTTCCGCGCTGCGGTTCAAGAATTGGGCGCAGAGTTGATCGGCGCGACCCTGTGGCAGAAATATGCCAATTGGCCGATGTATGCCAAGTTTTTCGACTACAAACAGCCGCTTTTTCATCATTTGCACCTGGACGATGCCGCCGCCGGGCGCGTCAACCGCCTGGGTAAACCGGAGGCCTACTACTTTCCGCTGCAGATGAACAATTATGGCGGCGACTTTCCCGTCACTTATTTTGGTTTCGATCCTGGCGTCACCAAAGAGATGGTTCGCCAGCGTTTGCTTGACTACGAAACCCGCGACACGCGCCTCACCGAACTTTCCCGCGCCTATCGCTTAACTCCTGGCACTGGCTGGTATGTCCCTGCCGGGGTATTGCATGCCCCAGGCTCGCTGCTCACTTATGAGCCGCAGTGGAATTCAGAAGTGGGCGCGGTGTTTGAAAATGTCGCCGCCGGCGCAATTCTTGCCCGCCAGTCGCTGGTCAGCAACGTTCCCCCTGAGGAAAAGGATAATGTGGACTATATCATGGGACTGATGAACTGGGAAATCAATGTTGACCCGCAGTTCAGCCAGCATTATTTTCGCCCGCCGCTGCCCATCCCCCAGGTGGATGCCGGCTTTGCCGAACAATGGATTACTTATGCCGCCCCCTATTTCTCCGCCAAGCAGCTCAGCGTTGCGCCTGGGGCCAGCGTCCTGGTGAAAGACTGCGCCGCCTACGGCTGCATCCTGGTGCAGGGGCATGGTTCATTTGGCGGCTATGTTGCTGAAACGCCCACCTTGCTGCGTTTTGGTCAGTTTAGCGCCGATGAGTTCTTCGTCAGCCAGGCGGCGGCCCAGGCCGGCGTTGCCATCGTCAATCACAGTCGCTATGAGCCGCTCGTGATCCTCAAACACTTTGGCCCCAATAATTCCGATGCGCCCCAATAACTTGATTTTCTTGAGAATGGAGTCTTTTTATGCGTACTATGCGCCTTGCCTTGATCGGCTTTGGCAACGTTGGCCAGGGCTTTGCCCAGATTCTTGTTGAGCGCAGCGCAGAGCTTGCCGCTCGCTTTGAGGTCCAGTTTCAGATCGTTGCCGTCAGCGACCTGCTTAAAGGCAGCCTCTACGACCCGGCTGGTCTCGATCCCGTTGCCTTGCTGGATGCCGTTCGCGCCAGCGGCAGCCTGAAAGACCTGCCTGCTCCCTACCGTGACCTCGACGCGCTGCGCACGATCCATGAGACGAATGCTGAAGCGATTGTCGAAATCAGCTACACCGATCTCAAGACCGGCGAGCCGGCCATTACTCACGTGCGCGCCGCCCTCGAAAGCGGTAAGCACGTCGTCACCACCAACAAGGGCCCGGTTGCCCTGTGTTACCCGGAGTTAAGCGCCCTGGCTCGCGCTCGCGGCTTGCAAATTGGCGTAGAAGGCACTGTGATGAGCGGCACGCCCGTTCTGCGCATGGGGACGGAACTCCTCGCCGCGGCCGGCATCCGCCGCATCCAGGGCATTGTCAACGGTACCACCAACTACATCCTGACGCAGATGGAAGCCGGCTCGCCTTACCCTGAGGCTCTGGCCGAAGCGCAGGCGCGTGGGTACGCTGAGGCTGACCCCACCGGCGATGTGGAGGGACACGACGCGGCTGGCAAGGTGGTCATCCTGGCGAATTTGCTGATGGGCGCATCCCTCACCTTGCGCCAGGTGGATTGCACCGGCATCACCGCCCTCACTTCGCAAGATATCGCCGCCGCGCGCGCCGCCGGCGAGCGTTGGAAATTAATCGCCGCCGTGCAAAAAGATGGCGATCAGGTAACCGCCAGCGTCAAACCCACGCGCCTGCCCATCAGCCATCCCCTGGCCTCGGTCAGCGGCGCTACGAATGCCATCACTTTCACCACCGACCTGCTTGGCGATGTGACCGTGGTTGGCCCGGGCGCTGGCCGTCTCGCCACCGGTTATGCCCTCCTCGGCGACCTGCTGGCCATCCTGCGTTAGTCTTGCCGGGCGGCTTTTAAGACCAAAAACGACTTGTTTGCAAGGATACGAGTCAAGTGGCTGTCACTGCCGAAAAATGTCAGTGGACAATTTGCCAGGTTGATTCTATAATATAGACCATTTTTGTCGGAAAGGAAAAAACTATGGAATACACTCGCTTAGGTCGTACAGCGCTTAAGGTCAGCCGGTTGTGCCTGGGGACGATGAACTTTGGCCCCCTCACCACTGAACCTGATAGCTACGCCATTATGGATAAGGCCCTCGAATTGGGCATTAACTTCTTTGATACCGCCAACGTCTATGGCTGGAAATTGGGTGAAGGCGTTACCGAACAGATCGTGGGTCGTTGGTTTGCCCAGGGCGGTGGACGGCGCGAGAAAGTCGTTCTGGCTACCAAAGTCTACAACAAAATGGGCGAATGGCCGAACGAAAGCCGCCTGTCTGCGCTGCATATTCGCAAAGCGTGCGAGGATTCACTGCGCCGCTTGAAGACGGATTATATTGATCTGTACCAATTCCACCACATTGATCGCGACGCGCCCTGGGAAGAAATCTGGCAGGCCTGTGAACTGCTCGTCCAGCAGGGCAAAGTCATCTATGTCGGCAGCAGCAACTTCGCCGGCTGGCACATCGCCCGCGCTCAAGAAGCCGCCAAAGCGCGCAATTTCCTGGGTCTTGTCTCTGAGCAGTCGCTTTATAACCTGAATGCCCGCATGATTGAACTGGAAGTTATTCCCGCTTGCCAGAGTTATGGGTTGGGCTTGATCCCGTGGAGCCCGCTGGCCGGCGGTTTGTTGGGCGGCGTGCTGCAAAAGATCACCGAAGGCCGCCGCGCTTCCGATCGGATGCAGGAAAGCATCGAGAAGAACCGCGCCAAGCTGGAAGCCTACGAGGCTTTCTGCAAGGAACTCGGCGAACACCCGGCGGATGTCGCCCTGGCCTGGATGCTGCGCAATCCAGTGGTCACTGCCCCGATCATTGGCCCGCGCACCGCGGACCAGTTCACCGGCAGCCTGCGCGCCCTGGAGATCAAACTCTCTGATGAGGCCATGAAAAAACTGGATGAAATCTTCCCCGGCCCCGGCGGCGCGGCCCCCGAGGCTTACGCCTGGTAAAAAATTCTGCTTGTCTACCCGAAACATTAAGGCGGTCCCAAAAGGGGCCGCCTTAATGTTTCTCCTGGAATTGTTGGTAAAATTTGTTTATCGCCGCCAGCGTTGCTCAAACAACCACTCTCCAGGCGATGGATGGCTGGATACGCTGAACAGGGCAGGATTTTCCAACCTGAAAAACAATGCACAGCCGCCAGGAAAGCGAGCCTGGCGGCTTTCCCTCCAATGGCTTTTTTAGTGGGAATGTCCGCAGCCGCTGCAAGAACCCCCGGCGCAGCTTGAGCAGCCGCCGCCGCTGCTGGTCCCAGCCAACGCTTTGCCGCCGCTGTTCGCAAAAAACACGGAGATCGCTCGCGTGGTATTGCGGCTTTCACATTCCTTACACATAATCGGCGCATCCGCATCTTTGATCGATCTCAATACATCAAAACGGGTGTCGCAATCTTTACAGATATACTCATAGATAGGCATAGCAAATCCTCGTTAATAAGATATATTTCTATTTTACGCCGCGGTCATGCCGCCGTCAATCGCAATCGCCTGGCCAGTAATAAAAGACGCTCCGTCCGAAAACAAAAAGACAACCATCTGCGCGATTTCCTCCGGCTGACCCGGCCGTCCCATTGGCTGCATCATTTTCATCATCAGTTTGCGCGCCGGTTTAGCGCCAATCAACCTGTCTGCCACACGTTCCACCCAGGATGATTTGACCATGCCCGGCGCCAGGCTGCGCAAGTTCATCTGATCCATGGCGCGATCCATCATCGGCGTCATGACCACTCCTGGGCAGATGGCGTTAACACGAATGCCTCCGCCGGCATATTCCACCGCCGCCGTGCGGGTCAATTGAATCACCCCTCCTTTCGCTGCTGCGTAGGCCGGAAAGCCGCGTTCGGCGATCATCCCTGCCACCGAGGATGTGTTGACAATCGAACCATGGCCTTGTTTCATCATCTGTTGAATTTCATACTTCATGCACAACCAGACCCCCTTCAAATTCACGTTGATCACCTGGTCCCAGTTTTCCTCGTCGCATTCCGCGGTTGCCGCCACCTTTCCCTCAAAGCCGGCGTTATTGAAGGCGCAGTCCAGGCTTCCATAAGCATCTGCCGCCGCGGCGACCGCTGCTTGCACGGCCTCTCTCTGCGTCACGTCACATTGGATGAAGCGCGCCTCCCCGCCAGCGCGCCGGATCAGTTCACAAACCTCATTGCCGGCCTGTGGCTGGATATCCGCCAGGGCTACTTTAGCGCCCTCCGCGGCCAGGGCCAGCGCCGCGGCTCGCCCAATGCCTATCGCGCCGCCCGTTACCAGGCAAACTTTATCTTTCAGCAGAGCCATCGTATCTACCCTTTCGTGATCGAAGATAACGCCGCCAATTGTACCCCACAATTGACAATCCTTCCCTCCCCGGTTAAACTTTCTGCCCGCTATGCTTGCCCCTCTCTTCTTCTCTCTTGCTTCCCGCTCTTTTCAACGCCAGATCGCTTATCGCGCCGCGGCCCTGGCCGGCTTTTTTACCAATTTCTTTTTTGGAATGCTGCGCGCCGCCTTGCTGGCTGCCCTCTACAATGCACGCCCTGAAATGGCTGGCATCTCTCTGGCTGGCGCGGTGACCTTCACCGGCCTTACCCAGGCCATGATCGGCGTGCAAAGCCTCTTTAGTTGGTACGAGGTCATGAATTCTGTCTACAGCGGCGCGGTGGCCGGCGATTTGCTTAAACCGATGGGATACTTCCGTTTTTGGCTGGCGCAAGACGCCGGGCGGGCTTTGGCGCAGTTCTTCTTGCGCGGCCTGCCCATGATGCTGTTTTATGCGATTTTTTTCCGCATCACCGTCCCGCAGACTTTTGGGCAGTGGATGGCTTTTGTCCTTTCCCTCGGCCTGGCGTGGCTGCTTTGTTTTGCCTGGCGCTTCTGGATCAACCTGGCCGGCTTTTGGACGCCGAACGCGCTGGGCCTGGTGCGCCTGGGCTTCATCCTGCTCTATTTCTTTTCCGGCTTTCTGATGCCGCTGCGTTTCTTCCCCGATTGGTTTGTACAGTTGAGCGCTTTCACTCCCTTTCCGTACATGGTCAACACTGTTGTCGAAATTTACCTGGGTGTTCTACAAGGCCCACAACTGCTGCAGGCCCTGGCGCAGCAAGCTTTTTGGGCGGTGGTTATGATTGGCATCTGCCAGCTTACCCTGAGCGCCGGTGTGCGCCGCCTGGTTATCCTGGGCGGCTGAAGAGGAGCTTGAATGGGTCTTTATTTTCGCCTCATTTCTGTCCAGATCCGCTCCCAAATGCAGTATCGTTTGCAATTTGTGGTGGATATGCTGGCTACCATGTTGATCAGCGTAGCGAGTTTCTTTACCATTGCTTTTGTAATGCAGCGTTTTGGCAGCGTCGCCGGTTGGTCTTTGGGGGAGATCGCCTTTTTGTATGGCATGGTCGAAACTTCCTTTGGGGTGATGGATCTGCTCTTCAGCGGTTTCGACCCTGGCAATTTTGGCCGCCAAACCCGCCTGGGGCGCTTTGACCAACTTTTGCTGCGCCCGGCGAGTATTACCTTGCAGGTTTTTGGTTCTGAGTTCACTCTGCGCCGCCTGGGACGTATTTTTCAAGGAGCGGCGGTCTTTTTCTTTGCCATATCCCTTGTCAAACCGCATTGGACTCTGCCCCATCTGCTCTTTTTGCCCTTTGTCTTTCTCAGCCAGGTGCTTTTCTTTGGCGGCTTGTTCATCATTGGCGCCGCCCTCAGTTTTTGGACGCTCGAGGCGCTGGAGATTGTCAATATCTTTACCTATGGCGGCACCGAGATGATGGCCTACCCGATGCACATCTATCCCTCCTGGCTGCGCAACTTCTTCACCTACATTCTCCCGGCCATCTTTCTCAACTATACCCCGGCCATCTACTTGCTAAACAAGCCTGATCCGCTGCACTTTCCTGCATATACCCCCTTCCTGGCGCCTCTGGCCGGTTTTGGGGTGTTCTTTGCCGCCCTCGCCTTTTGGAATTACGGCATCCGCCATTACCAAAGCTCCGGCACGTGACCTCCTCTCTCGCCTTTTCACTTTGCCACTCCCCATGCCTCCTATCATCCAGGTCTCTCATTTAACCAAATACTTCAAAGTCTCTGTCCATCACCGCGGCTTCTGGGGCGCTTTTCGCAACCTGATCAGCCGCCAATATCGCCTGGCGCGCGCCGTGGATGGCATCACCTTCCAGGTTCAGCCTGGCGAGTTGGTTGGCTATCTCGGCCCAAACGGCGCCGGCAAATCTACCACCATCAAAATGCTGGCCGGGCTGCTGGTCCCCAGCGGCGGTGAAATCCTTGTCAACGGCTATCTTCCCTGGCGCGAGCGGCAGGCTTATGTCGCCAAGATCGGCGCGGTTTTTGGACAGCGCACTACGCTGTGGTGGGACCTGCCGGTGATCGAGTCGCTGGAATTGCTGCAATATATTTATCGTATTCCGGGCGATCGTTTTCGGCGCAACCTGGACGAATTTCGCCAGGTACTTGCCCTGGATTCCTTTCTGGATATACCCGTGCGGGCGCTTTCCTTGGGGCAGCGGATGCGCGCCGATCTGTGCGCTGCTCTGTTACACGACCCGCTCTTGCTCTTTCTCGATGAGCCTACCATCGGCCTGGACGTAGTCGCCAAAGAGCGTATTCGCCAGTTCATTCTGCACATCAACCGCGCCCGCGGCGTCACTGTATTGCTGACCACCCACGACCTCTCTGATGTGGAGAAACTCTGTGAACGGGTATTGATTATTGACCATGGCCAGTTGCTCTATGATGGCGAACTGACCTCCTTGCGCGACCGTTTTGGCGGCAAACGGCGCTTGTTGGTGGATTTTGCGCAAGAATACGTTGATCCGCAAGTCGAGGGCGCGCAGATAACCGTTCGCGAGGGCAGCCGCGTCACTTATGAATTTGAGCGCAATACAATTACCGCCTCAGGCCTGATCAGTCGTCTCTCGGAGCTTTACCGCATTCGCGATCTGGAGGTGCGCGAGCCAGAGATCGAAGAAACAGTGCGCCGCATTTACGAGCAAAAACTCCTCGAAAACCATTAATTTTTACGTTCTTTTCAGTTCCCAATTACACTGCCTATCTGTCACGGAAGGCATATCCGTTGTAAAATAAGCTTATGTCAGCCGTTGAACTCTCGATGCCCCATTTAATCCGCCCGCCCAGGATGGCCGGGCGCAAACCACCAATGCTCTTGCTGCTGCACGGCGCTGGCGGCAGTGAGAAAGAGTTTTTCAACCATGCGGATCTGTTCGATGAGCGCTTTGCAGTGATCACCGTGCGCGCCCCATTTATGCAAGGGCACAAACGCTATCTGTGGTTTGGCATGGAGAAGGGGGGAGATACCGAAGAGATGGACTCGATCCAGGTCGAATTTAGCCGGCGTTCCCTGGCGAAATTTGTCGCCCAGGCGGTAGATGCTTATCAGCTTAATCCGGCGCAGGTCTATGTGCTTGGTTTTGGCCAGGGGGCAGTGATGGCGCTCAGCATAATGTTGACGGATCCCGATCTGTTGGCCGGCGCGGTGGTGATCAGTGGTCAGATTCCCGAGGCGCTGCGTTCGCTGATGGCGCGTCCAGAGCAACTGAAAGGCTTTCCGGTTTTGGTCATGCACGGTCTGCACGATGAACTTTATCCCATTGGCTGTGGCCGGGCGATTAATATTGCTCTGTCCGGTTACCCGGTTTTGCTCGATTACCGCGAGAAGCCGATTGGCCATTTGCTCTCTCAAGAGGCGCTGGATGATGCCAGCGCCTGGTTGACCGTTCGCCTTGACGCCTCTGGAGTGAATGGGGCGCTGACCGCGCCGGAGTTTTGCGCCTCGCTTGGCCATGTCCAAATCAAAGTGCGCAACCTGGAGCGAGCGGTGCGTTTCTATGTGCGTTTTATTGGCTTGAGAGTGACTGAACGCACCGGTAATGCCTACGCTTTCCTTTCCTCCTGCGATTCACATCACGATCTGGCGTTACAAAATATTGGGCCAGGCGGGGTATTGCCGGGGGGCGAGGCAATTGGATTGCATTGTGTAGGCTTTGAAGCGCCAAACGCGGCCACTTTTGCCCTGGTCTACAAGAATTTAATCAGCGCTTCTATTCCGTTGGTTGCCACTGACCATATTGTGCGTTGGTCGCTGTATTTCAAAGACCCGGATGGCAATGGAGTGGAGGTTTATTTGGATACCCGCAAGATGCCGGGACGATCGGATCTCTGGCTGGGGCGCGATCTTCCATTGCAGCCTGAAACGATTTTAGCTGTACTGTCAGAAAAATGACTGATCGGACTGCATCACTGAAAGAAACCTGTAAGTTGACCGCCTCTCGCTGGGCCGTCTGGCTGATTCGCCGCCAGGATGCCTGGGACTGCGGCGTCAATCATTCCTTGAGCAAGGCGCGCCAAAAGACGTTGCAAGAGCATTTGCGCGAAAATGGCGCGGCGGCCTGGTTGGCTGGGGCTTTGAGCAGCCGTCGCAGCCGTTCGCGCGATTTAGGGAGCGCGGCAGAGCGTTTGGGGTGTCAGCGTTTGTATCTTTTTCCCAACACTGAATCCAGTGTCTGCCTTTTGGTAGGGGCTGACAGCCTCTCTCGTGAAGCTGAGGGCTTTTTTCGTGTTCTGGCGCTCAATCCCCCCGCAGCGGCTGAACTTGATCCCGTCTTTGATTTTGCCGATTTGGCCAGCCAGGTAGACCTGGGGGCGTCGTATAGCCCTGAAGGGATCATTGATCGGGTTCTCGAATTTCTGGCCGGCCAGGTGGCCTGCGAATTCGCCTACCTGGCGATTCGTTCAGGCGATATCTTTCGAGTACATTCTGCCTGGCGCTGTCCGCCGGGAGTGCAGGGGTTGGATATCTCGCTGCAAGAAGATCAACCTTTGGCGCAGATGGTGCAATCTCGCCAGGGGCTGATCCTGGAATCCCGCAGCGCCCTGGAGTCCTGCATGGTCAGCCGGGTGTTTGAGCGCCCTCTGGCTGCCTGGATGGGGTCGCCGATTCTGGTGGGGCAGCGGATTATCGGGCAGGCCGCCTTTGGGGCTTTTCAGGCTGGCGCCTTCGACGCGCATGATTTACACCAGACGGAACGCCTCTTGAGCCGCCTGGCTTACAGTGTCGAGAATGCCATTGTCTTTGCCGAGGCGGCGCGTTATCTACAGCGCCTGGCAATGCTCAACGAATTGGCCACTGCCGCCTCGCTTGGCCTTTCTACCGACGAGACGGCCCGGCGCGTGATTCAACACTTACGCCGTACCTTTGGCGCCAATTGGGTGGCGATTTATTTGTTTTCTCCCGATGCGCAAGTCTTGCATGAATATACCATCGAGACGCATCACCAGGTTGCATGGATGACGATCGCGGACGTATTGGTGGGCAAGGTGATTCAAACTGGCCAGGCAGCTCGTGTAGGTGAGACGCGTTTGGCCGCCCAAAACGCTCTGCTTCCCTCAACGGCTTCACCGCTTTTGTCGCATCCCGCTTCTCTCTCTGCTCTGGCAGTCCCACTCAAATATCGCGGCAAGACGATCGGCGCCTTATCCCTGGAAAGCCTGGAGAACAACGCCTTTTCATTGCAAGACGAACAGCTTTTGGTGGTCATTGCCAGTCACCTGGCAGGATTGATCGAAAACATCCGTTTGAACGAGGAAACCCGCCAGCGCACACGTTCTTTGCAGGCCAGCGTGCGTCAACTTCAGGCGGCGCGCGAGACCGCCTTGGATATTACGGCTGCCTTGGATCTAGAGACCCTCTTTCAACGCGTTGTGCATCGCGCCCGCGAACTGGTGGATGCGCGCGGCGCAGAGCTTGGCTTGATTGACGAAAAGGAGCCGGGGCTGCGGATTGTCGTATCCGAAACTCCCTGGTACAACAATGTCGGTTCGCTAATCTCGCACATGGCCGGCGTGGCTGGGCGGGTGGCTGTCTGCGGCGAGCCTTTGGTGGTGGATGAGTATAATGTTTGGAATGGGCGTTTGTATCCCGAACAGGTCGCGCCTTTCCGCGCCGTGGCCTCTGTGCCCCTTAAGTTTCGCGAGCGTCTGGATGGCAAATTCAATGTCATTGGCGTTCTTACGGTGTTGGATGATCGTCCAGAGAAAATCTTCAGCCCAGAAGACTTACAGTTATTAGAATTGTTGGCCCCCCAGGTGGCTGTCTCCATTCGCAATGCCCGTCTGTATCAGGAATTGCAGGAGCGCATCAAAGCCCAGCGCCTGGCGGAAAGCCGTCTGCTGCGTTCAGCCCGCCTGGCTGCGGTGGGTGAGATGGCGGCTGGCGTGGCGCATGAATTGAACAATCCTCTGACCACCGTCTCCGGCTTTGTCGAGTTGGCCCTTGAAGACCTGCCAGCAGAGAACGCTCTGCGCTCCGATCTGGAGTTGGTGCTGCGCGAAGCGCAGCGGGCGCGAGGAGTTGTGCGCCGCATGTTGGATTTTTCCCGTCCGGTGGAAGATTCCCGTGTTTTGACCAATGTCAACGATTTGATACGGGATGTATTGGCTTTGGTCAGCCATCAGATTCGCACCTATGGCGTCGAGACGCGACTGGAACTGGCTGAGTCGACCCCGATGCTCGTGATTGACCC
>CAIQJJ010000212.1 GCA_903872065.1 uncultured Anaerolineales bacterium
AATAGCTTTCGTGATGCGTCAAGGACGTGTCGAACGAGAGTTCGTTAGGATTCATGAAATCTACTCCTCAAAAATCAACACCTGAAAGTAGGAATAAGGACCTTAGGAGTAACGAATACGCGGGTCGAGGACGGCCAGGAAAATATCCGCCAGCAAGTTCCCGAGGACAATCAAAACGCCGTACAGCAGGAGGAAGCAGCCAGAGATGTAAATATCCTGCTGCACAAGCGACTCGTAAAACAGAGGGCCCAGCGTGGGCAAGCCCAAAATGATGGCGGCTTCCATTTCACCTTGCATCATGTAAGGCAGCACTGTTCCCTGGTAGGCAACGATGGCGTGAAGGGCATTCGGCACGGCGTGCTTCAACATGACCACCGATTCGCGCAAACCCTTTGAACGGGCAGTGGTCACAAACTGCGCGCCCAGCACATCCAACAAGTTGCCGCGCATCACCCGCAAATTGCGCGCCACACCACCCAGGCCGGCAATCACCAAAACCGGCCAGATGTGCTTGAACATATCCACCACGCGATCCCAGCTCCAGGGAGCAATCACATACTGAGGGGAGAAGAAAGAGACGATGCTGGGTTGTTTAAAGGTAAAGACCAAGAAATAAAGAATGATAATCGCTATTGAAAAGCGCGGCACAGAGGTAAAGATAAAGGCCAGCACCGCGGTGAGGTTATCCCAGAAGCCGTATTTGCGTGGGGCGACAAAGATGCCCAAACCGACCCCCACAACGGTTGAGATCAAATGACATAACAAGGCCAACAAGAGCGTCTTTGGCAAGCGTTCGGCAATTAGCTCGCCGACATCGCGGCGATAGGAAAAAGAATAGCCGAATTTGCCTTCGGTGATCATCCCTTTGATCCATAGTCCAAATTGAACCAGAATCGGCTTATCCAGATCGTAACGTTCTCGCACAATCTGGGCCGCCCGTTCGGCGTCATCATTGGGCATCCCCTGGTTGATCAGGTACGCTTTATAGGTAGTGGCAAAATCGCCGGGAGGCAGTTGGATGACGAAGAAAGCAACCAAGCCAACACCGATCAGCAAAAAAATGGAAATTATCAACCTGCGAACAATATAATTGAGCATGTCGTCTCCACAAAGGTCTTTTCACCACAAGCTCTATCCAAGGCGGCAAATTTTTCCTGGATTTGCCACACAAGACCTTTAGGGTTTAAGAAAACCCTAAAGGTCTCGTTTTCATTCTTTGGGACGTTGCCCAAAAGGTCTAAAACAATTACTTGTAAACCGGCAGAGTTTCGGGGCGGTTCTGGGGCAGTTGCTGTTCAACTGGCGTCCAGAGGGTATCCAACAGGACCGCATCCTCAACCCAGGTGTACATGAAGACCGGGGTGCCGGACGGAACGTTCTTGACACGCTTGGCAAGACCCAGGCCATAGCGCCCGACAAAGACGCCCAGATCATACACGTTTTCGGTGTAGATTTTGTTGTACTGAGCCATCAGTTCCTTGCGCTTGGCGACATCGAACGTGCTGCGGTACTCCGTCACCAACTTGACCAGTTCTTCTTCAAAGGGCAGCATCTCGCGAGGCGTCTCGCCTTCGCGATGGCGGGTGAAGTTGGCGGTCAGGGGGGCAAGAGCAGTCACATTGACAAAGGGCAGCGCGAAGGGCTGTCCGCCGCGGAAGACCTGCATGTCCCAGTTGCCGGACTGGTTGATTTCGGTGAAGGCAGAGCTGGTGATAATGCGGTAGTTGATCTTGATGCCCACCTGCGCCCACTGGTTGACCAGGGCCTCAGCAACGCTTTGCGTCTCATGAGCATCTTCGGAAGCCAAGAGCTGCAATACCACATCCTGGCCAGCCTGCGAGCCTTCGGTCCAGTTCAAAACGCCGTTGTTATCCGTATCCTTAAGACCCATCTCAGCCAAAAGGGCTTTGGCGGATTCAACATCATACGGATAGTAGACCACAGAATTGCGATCGAATTCGGGAGCGCCCGGATACAGGCCGCCCGCCCACGCGCGCAGGAATGGGCCGCGCATGATGGACTGGGCAATACCTTCACGATCCGCAGCATAGCTCAAAGCCTGGCGGAAGCGCAGGTCGCGGAACAGTTGGCGGACTGCCTTGTCCCGATCGTTCTGGGTACCGACATCCACCGAGAAGTTGAACAAGACGCCATAACCCAGGGTTTCAGGGCCCCAGGTAACCTGGTACTTGGCATCCGCTTCTTGGGCGGTGGTCATCGCCTCAACAAAGGTGCTGGGGTTCTCCAGGTTCATGTGATCGCAGTCGCCGGCGATGGTGCAAAGATCACGCCCAATGCCGCTGGGGCCTTTGCGGTACTGAATTTCATCGAAGTAGGGCAGTTGGTTGCCGGCTTCGTCTACTTTCCAGTAGTAAGGATTGCGGCGCATGATCATCAGTTCGTCGGTCTTGTATTCAGTGATCACCCACGGCCCCATGGTGACAAGGGGTAAATTGTCGGGGGCGAGGGCATTTTCAAAATCTTTATAGGTCGGCTTGGGGTCAGCCATGCTCCACTGGGGATGCAGGGATTTAAGCTGATGCGCCGGCATGACAACGAAGTTCTCGTCGTTCATCATGTAGTAGGCATCCAGCGGCTTGGCAACCGGGAAGGTGAATTTAATGGTGAAATCATCCACCTTCGCCAGGGTGGCGGGTTGGCCGTCCCAGCTCCAGGCATCCTGCTTGCGCGGGGCGTTCACATTGGCGTCAAGAATGTAGCCTTCCCAGGTGAAGATGACATCATCGGCGGTGAAAGGCTGGCCATCCGACCATTTTGCGCCTTCGATCAGGTGCATGGTCAGTTCCTTGCCATCCGCAGACCACTCCCAGCTCTTGGCCAGTTCGGGCATCGGCTCAATATCCTGCGAGGCGCGATACAGCGGGCCGGTCTTCACCAGCGAGCCATAGCGAGAAGTGTAGGATTCGATGCCGAACCACCCCATGCTGACGCCAGCCATAATATTGTAGCCGGCGGTGGGGCAGGCCGAGAAGCCGCGCCACAGATCGCCATAGACGCCAATGCCATCGGACATGCCACTGGTCAAGTAGACCTGCGGTTCTTTGGGCAGGCGATCCTTGACAGGAGGCAGCGTTCCATCGGCAACCAATTTGTCCATCCAGGCAGGCTGTGAATAGCTATCCAACGCCTTGTAGGTGACAATCTGGTCAATTGGCAGGCGCTTCACTTCCGCTCCGCCCAATTCCAGTTGGTTCGCTTCAGGATAGGGGATCGGAGGGACGACTTTCGCCGCGGCCGGCTCTTCGGGCGCCTTGGTGGCTTCGGGAGCTTTGGTCGGTTCAGCGGCTTTCGTCGCTTCGGGAGCTTTGGTTGGTTCAGCAGCTTTCGTGGCTTCAGGCGCTTTGGTGGCCTCTGGGGCCGGCGCTTGAGTGGCAGGGGTGGAGCAAGCTGCTAAGAGCATTGAAACCACCATAATCAGAGTCAACAACTTCCATGCAATATTGGACTTCATAAGATACTTCTCCTCAAGTTTCATAATGTTGGCTGGGGCATCCATTTTCCAGCCTGAACCTTTACAGGGATTCGCAGCACGGGATTGACGCCGCTGACAAGCATAGGATCAATTCCAGGCTGCATTTGCACGGTAAAGGTGTGCAATCAAGCGCAGGATGCTGCGCAGGTTTAAAATTTTGCTTTACGCCTCCTTTCTGAAGAGTCTCAGACAAAACATCGCCGTGGCCGCAAAAAAAAGTGCAACGAGGCTCGTTCCAGCGACAAAGAGCATCGCCGCCATATAGAGCATCATCACAATTAAAAGCAGCGTGGCGATATAAAGTATCACGATGACCCTTCGCCATACAACCAACAAGATACCAGGCGTCCGGGTTGGACCTCGCGCAGATCTGGCTTGCGCTCATTGCAAATGCTCATCACGCGCGGACAGCGCGGCCCAAATGGGCAGCCCGGAATGATCTCGGTGGGCGTAGGCACCATGCCAGAAATCGGCACAAGCACTTTCTTCCCCTTCTTGCCCAACACCGGCACCGAGTTTAACAGCCCTACGGTATAGGGATGGAGCGGCTGGCGAAACAAAGCATGGGTTTCAGAATATTCGACTATTTTACCCAGGTACATCACTGCCACATCGGCGGCCATCTGCGAAACAACGCCCAGGTTGTGGGTAATCAGAATGATGGACGAATTAAAGTCGGCCTGAAGCTGATTCATCAGATCCAAGATTTGCGCTTGAACGGTGACATCCAGGGCAGTGGTCGGCTCATCGGCAATCAGGATCGAGGGGTTGCAAGAAAGCGCCATTGCGATCATGACGCGCTGCCGCATGCCTCCACTCAACTGATGCGGGTATTCCTGCAAGCGCTGCTTGGGGGCGCTGATCTGCACCTTGGTGAGCATTTCCAGGGCGCGATCGAGCGCCTCTTTGCGCCCTACGCGTTGATGAATGGTCACTACCTCAGCGATCTGATCGCCAACGGTGTAGAGGGGGTTGAGAGAGGTCATCGGTTCCTGGAAAACCATGGCGATCTCGCCGCCGCGGATGCTGCGCATCTTTGAGCCGCGCGCATCCAGTTTCGCAATATCCACCATCGTGTGATCGTGGCGCAAATACAAATTGATCTCCCCTGAAACGATCTTGCCCGGCGGCGACTGGATCAAGCGCATGATGGACATGGCGGTGATGCTCTTGCCGCAACCACTCTCGCCAACCAACCCCAGAGTAGATTTACGCTTTAGACTTAAATCCACCCCATCCACCGAACGCACTGTTCCTTTTTCGAGAAAGAAATAAGTTTTCAGGTCTTTAATTTCGAGCAAGGGAGCCGCCTCGAAACTTGCCGCAGGAGAGGATAGGATAGAAGAAGAGGAAGAATCAATCATAGCTTATTTTCTCAGAATTTGGTGCAGCGCATCGTGCAATTCGGTTGGCAATACAGGTTTCACCAGATAAATCACTGCGCCCATTTCCAGGCCGCGGCGGCGCTCATCCAAGGAACTACATAACAGAATGGGAATAGTTTTGTGTTTCAAGCTGCGCTGAATCGCCTCAAGCAACTCCCAGCCTTGCCCACCACCCCAATCCGGTTCCATGATCACGGCGCGCACCCCAGTTTGCTGAACCATTGCCAGCGCTTCTTGCTTGTTCAAGGTGCCTAACACATCATATTCAGTGCTTAACTCCCGTGAGTACAATTCTAGCGTTGGCAAATCATCTTCAACAATGACAATCGTTGGACGAAGATCGGGGGAGCGGCGCTCATGCACGCCATCTACCCCACCTTTACCGAATTTGCCGGTGGGCATACAGAGACTCCTCAACAGTGATCGGGCGGTTGTCTATCTCGCCGCCGCGTCCAGCCAGTCTAATGCGTTTCAGGCTGTCAGATGGTTTTACTATACAAAATTGTAAGGTATCTGTCTTGGACAATACACCGAGATTCTTGGATAAAAGAACGATGAATCAAGAGCGGCGGTACTCCTGCGGCGAAACGCCCATCTGTTTGCGAAAGACGCGGCTGAAATACGCCGGATCGTCAAACGCGACCTGAGAGGCGATCGCTGTGACGCTCAAGGTTGTGGCGCGCAGCAGTTCACAGGCTTTTTGAATTCTCAAACGGCTCAAATATTCCCACGGGGTCAGGCCCACTTCCTGGCGAAAAATTTGCGTCAGGTAGTTTTCCGTGACGCCCACCGCGCTGGCAACTGCGGCGCGGGAGAGGGTCTGTTGGTAATTTTGCTGCAAATAGGCCAGGGCATGCCGCGCCAGGGCGCTGGTGGAACGTGAAAGGGGATTTTCACCATGAAAAGCCTGCTGCAAAATATCGGCTGTTTCCTCAGTCGTCAGGATATTTTTCGGCTGAAAAGTCACTTGAGCATAATCCAGGCGTTGGATATCTTCAAAGGTCAGCATTTTTCCACTCAGCACGACCACCGGCGCGTTTTGCGTCAGCGGCGAGGCGCGTAAAGCTTCAAGCACCTGAAAGCCATTGACCTGAGGCATCATCAGATCGAGCAGCACCAACCCAGGCGCTTGCTCTGGGGCTTTCACCTGCGCCAACAAACCCAGCGCCTGCGCCCCATCTGCGGCCGTCAAAATCTCAAGATCAAGAAAGACCTGACTCGCCAGCGATTGGTAGAGCAGGCGCGCCTCAGGATCATCATCTACAATCCAAACCGGACGACAGGAGAGCGAGGGGCGCAAGCCATCAAAAATCTCGCGCAGTTCGCGGATCGGGACAGGCTTGAGAAGGACGTTGGTCAAAGCGCCGCCCTCTGGGGATGAGGAAGAGGCGGCGCCAGCATACAGCACGAAAGGCAGGCGAGCGCAGGCTGGCTGCCGGCGCAAACGCTGGATCAGACTCCATTCCCGCGAGGTGGTTTGGCGGGCGGCGGCGGCGGCCATATCCCAAACCAGGGCGACCGGCTGGGCCTGCTCAAACAAATCTTCGATGCGATCGCCTGGCGCGAGCGAATAAGTTTCTACCGAGACGGAAGATGAAGCGGCAAAAGGAGGAAAATGGCGCGCCGCGGCGAATGATTTGACTTCTGATAAAACAGGTTTGCTTTGAGGAAACTGCTTCTCACTGGAGATCCACACGATCACCGGCCGTTTCGCGCCGCCGGCTTCCGCCCCATTCCATGCGGCGGCGCTGACGATTGAAGTCTGCTCGCCGCTGAGATCAGGCAAAGGGAAATAGACGTGAAAAATACTGCCCTGCCCCGGCTGACTTTGCAATAAAATATCGCCGCCATGCAAGGTAACCAGGCGGCGCGTGATGGTTAGCCCCAGCCCCACCCCCTCGCTGCGACGATGGGAGTAGTCGCTGGTGACAAATGGCTCAAAAATGCGTTCCTGCTGCTCAATTGGAATACCTGGGCCGGTATCCTGCACCCAAAGATGCAGGTACGGCGGCTCTACCTCCGCGCCCAGAGCAATCTGGCCGGCAATGGTGAATTTGCTGGCGTTATTGAGCAAATTCAACACAATCTGGCGCAGGCGGATCGGGTCGGCGTGAATCAGCGGCAGACGTTCGGGAATATCCAACTTCCAGTTCAGCTCTTCACGCGGCGACAAACTATTCACAAAACTCTCGAAGGTTTGCGCAAGCAAGCCGGCCGGCTCAACCACTTCCAAAGCCAGGTCCAGCGCCCCGATCTCGGCGCGGGAGAGATCGAGCAGGTCGTTAATAATATGGTAAAGATGTTCGCCGCTCTGCAAAATATATTCCAGGTCGCGGCGCAGCGCGGGCGGCAGTTCCACCTGGTAGGGATTGGGCGCGCCCAACGCCGACTGGCTGTAGCCCATAATGATATTGAGCGGTGTGCGCAGTTCATGGCTCACATTCGCCAGTAAGCGCGTCTTCAAGCGATCGCCGGCTTCCGCCGCGGCGCGCGCTTGCAGGGCCTCGGCATACAACTCAGCATTGCGCATGGCGACGCCCAATTGATCGGCCAACGCCTGCAATCCCACCAAATCCTGGCGCGCATGGCGCATGGGTTGGCGGCTGTGCAGGTCTAGCACCCCGGAAATGCTTCCACCCCAGTGGATCGGCAGCGCCACGCGCGAGCGCATTTCAGCCCATTCGGGTTCAGGGGAAAAACGGTAGCTGTAACGAGTATCGGGGATAAAAACTGGGGCGCGGCGCTGCACCACCTGCGCCAACAAGCCGGCCTGGGCCAAAGGAACGGCCTGGGCAGCGCCAGGGCGTATGCCGCTGGAGCCATAGGGAGTAAACATCTGCTCCGCCTCGTCCCACAAGAACAAACGCACCGCATCGTAACCGTAGTTGGTACGGATCAGGTTCGCGATTTCATGCGAAAGCTGAGCGCGATCCAAAATAGCTCCCACGCGGCGGCTGATGGCCATGCTGGTTTCAAGCTGCAGCAGGCGGTCTTGTTCTTGGCGCAGGCTGCCCCCCACCAATTGGCTGGGCAAATCGGCAATCTCTTGCAATTTCTTGACACTGCGCTCCAACGCGTTTTCCGCCACAACCCACTCAAACTTGCAAAAGCGATAATTGTTGACAATTTTGCCACGCGCAGATTGAAGCGCCAGGTCAACCACCTGGGCGGCGATGTCCACGGGCGAGGTTTCCACCGTTGCGGTCATCCTGCCCTCGGCGATTGCCGCCAACGCCAAAGGATCGCCGTTGACGCCAACAATGATTGTCCTGGCGTTCACCAGGCCTAAAGACTGCCCGGCATCGCGCGCCGCCAATGCGAGCGAGTCAGACAGGCCAAAAATGGCGTCAGGCGCGGTGTCCCAACCGCGCAGCATCATCTTTATACTGGGCAGCGCGTCTTCATAGCGCCAAAACGTAGGGCAGTGCACGACCGAAATACCGGGAATTTTCGAGAGGACATCATAAAAGCCGGCGACGCGCGAGATGCCCTTATCGCTGCCGGCATCCAACAACCCGCCAACGCAAAGGACGCGCCCCTGCCCGTGCAGCCGCTCAACGATCAATTCCCCCGCCATCCGGCCCACCTCATAAAGCCCGGAGGGCGCGGTCAACAGGGCATGCTGCAAATGGGTTTCACTCAGGTAAACGATCGGCAGACCGCTGTTCAAAACCTGGTAGACAACCGGATCGGTGAGATCATTGCTGATCAAGACACTTAAATCGCAAGCCAGGATTTCCTCCGCCGCGCTTTCGGTGTCTACCAGAGAGAAAGCCCGCTCACTGTTCACGATTTGGAGCGGCACAACCGTCACATCATGTAAACTGAGCTTGCGCAGCACCGCCTCGCGCATCTGCACCCAGAACGGGTCGCCAGGGAAAACATGCACCCCAATCCGCAGGTGGGATGAGTCGGCTTCTTTCATCCTTACAGCAGACTATTCTGGCAGTCGCCAGCGCGACCACAAGAGGGAACATTTGCGATCGCCGGGTACCTTCTGATAACAAATTGTAAACAGACTGCCATCCGCCAGTTCAACCGTGGCGGGATAGCCCAGGTCGCCATCCGGGCCATCGTCGCGGATGATCCAATCGTGATCCCAGGTGAGGCCGTCATCGCGGCTGATGGCGAGACGTTGGCCAAAGGCTGGCTGACGGTAGCCGTAGGTCAGCAGTAAGACGCCGGAGGAATGGCGCAGCAAATGCGGCGGCGAGCCATGAAAGCCAAGCGGGCGGGCGGTTGTCCAGGAACGCCCGCCATCATCGGACTCGGTTTGCATCAGGCTAAACGAGGGAATGCCCACCGGCTTGAGTTCCTTGCCGGGGGCGTCCTCAATGCGGATCATCCCCAACAAGCGCCCGTTGGGCAGTTCCACCAGGTGCGGCTCGTGATAATTGGCCGGGTCGCTGCCGGGATAGACCGGTACCTGCCCGGCCACCTCCCAGGCGCGCCCGCCATCGCGGCTGATGGCGGCGGTAATGATCGCATTTTCCATATCGGCCCAGCTTCCATAAGGCTTGCCCAGGTAAAGCAAAGTCCCGTCATGCAGCCTGATAGGCCCGTGCGGCGTTGAGACTGGCGCTCGCCGCGGGGCGCTCCAGGTATCCCCGTTATCCGCGCTCAACATGACCCAGGAGCCAATATGACGGGCGCAGACCTCATCGGTAACCGCGTCCAGGGTCGCCTGCCATGAAGCGACCTCTTCCTCGCCCAACCAATTGCGCAGCCACTCCTGCTGCGCGTATTGGCGCGTATCCGAGGTGAACCAGGTGACCAGCCAACTGCCGCCGCCCAGGTTGACAATGCCGGCGTCGCGATCGTCGAGCGGCGAGTTGTTAATAACGCGCGGTGCAGACCAGGTGCGCCCGTCATCCAGGCTGATGTTCAAAACCGTCTTGCCCCAGGGGCAAATATGTTCCGAGCGCAGTCCAGAACTGATCACCATCAGCGCGCCATCGTCGCCGCGCGCCACGGTTGGCCAGCCAAAATAACTGAGTTTCTCACCCGGCAGGCGGCAGATAATGCCATGTTCAGCAGTCAAACGCTTGTCCATCTTTTTTCCTTCATTCGGCTCAATCTATGGAAGATAATGCACTCAACGGGAAGCGGAGCGCCTCCACCGCCTCTTTTTGGCGCGAGACAATGATGTGCAGCGCGCCGGCATGAAGCAGTGTATGTGGATAGCCGTATTCGCCGCCCTTGTGCAGCCCATCCACGCGACGGAGATAAGGAGTATCGGCCAGGATATAATGTTGGTCAAATTCAATCCGGTTTTCATCCCCCATGCCGCTCGCCAGCGACAAGACCAACGGCGAGCGCTGCCAGCGCGGCGCCGGGTCAGGACAACCTACATAATAGAAGCGTCCGTCAGGCAAACGCCCGAAATGGAACTTGGCCGCATTATCGCTAAATTCAACCTGCCGCGGCGCTGACCAAGTGGCCCCATCGTCCAGGCTTTCCGTCAGCCACAGCCGCTCGACGTTACTGCGCAGCAGCATACACAGCGTCCCATCGCCGGTCTGGAAGAACGAACCTTCGCACAAGCCAGCCGGCCAGCCCATTGCGGCCTGCACCTGCCAGAAAGATTCAGAATCATCCACAATGCCGGCGGCCATAGATGGTGGATAGATGCCCGTCATGCGCCAGCCGCTTAACCCAGCCGGGTCATCTGTGTAGGGAAAGCTAATATTGCCGCTGATGATCAAACGCCCGGAAGCCGTAGGCTGCGGCCCATGATTGGGCACAATTGGCAAATGCAAATCGTGCGGGCCATCCCAATGGACTCCATCTGTTGTAACCAGCGCTAAAAGGGTCGTGTCCTGGTGGCCGCTGTCGCTAGGATGGCGCTGACCATGCTCTAATGCCTGGGGGCGATATTCGTAACAGCCAATATAAGCCGCCAACCGGCCGGCGTGCTGGTGAAAGCCGGCCGCGGTCAGCACCAACTCGCTGTGTTTCCCCATTTGCACATCCAGCAGCGGCGCCGGCGGCGACCATTCGAGGAAATCGCTTGAAGTTGCCAGCAGCACACGCTGACCGGGCGCATCCTCATCGCGCCGGCCGTTCGACCAGATGGCGTAGAAGCGACCTTTGAAATAAGCCAGGTGCGGGTGATGAGAGTAGCTCCACTCCCGCTCAGGCTGATAAAGCCAGGCGCGCGCAAGAGGCAAACGCGCCGCGGCGGATGGGCGGTAACTGGCATTGGCGACGTTGAACCGATTCATCCAACCTCCTGCAGAGTGGACGGAACGCCAGCCGGCAGGCGGCTTTTTACCTCCGCCAGTTCCGCCAGCAGACAGTCATGCACAAGCTGTTCTTCGCCAGGCGGGCTGGCTGCGGCAACTGACACGCGGCAGGCATCGCTGAGCGGCAGGCCGCGGCGCTGCAAAAAGACTTTGGCAGACTGCGGATAGCGCGGCCGGATGACAACATCCCACAAGGTCAGGAGACGCTGCAAGGCAGCCGCCTCTGGGGGGTAAGCGGCATAATTGCGGCACAACCAGGCGAAAAGCTCCGGGTATAAATTGGCCGCTGTGCCGCTGTAGCCATCGCCGCCGGCCTGCAGCGAGGATAGCAGGGTAGGCACATGGGCATTAAACCAGCGCAGCGGAGTTCCATGCACGGCAGCGATCTTGGCGCGTTCGGCCTCTGCATCGCAGCAGGTGTCCTTCATCCAGACAAAACGCCCGGTACGCGCCGCCCAGGACAACAATTCCACCGAGAGCCGGCGGTGATAGGGCGCCGGGCATTCATACAGTCCCAAGGGAACAGCCGCGGTTTGGTCGAGAAACTCAGCCACGTGCGCCTGCCAGACCGCATCCGGATCGTCCGCCTCGGCAAACTGGTTGACAACCAGAACCACCGCCGCGACGCCGGCCTCAGCCAACCGGCGGGTGAACTGCGCCTGGGATTGCAGCGAGCCGCCAAATACTCCCGCCGCTATCACCGGCGCACGCCCGGCCGCCCGCCGCGCCACCCGCCCGGCCAGGGTCAGGCGCTCCTCCTCATTTAAATGATACATCTCACTGGAGAGACAGACGGCGAACAAGCCCTGCGCGCCATTATCCAGGTACCAATCTGTCAGAGCATCCACGGCGGGCAAATCCAGGCTCAAATCCTGCCGAAAGGGAGTTAACATGACCGGCCAAAGTGTTTTGTGATTGATTGAAATGGTGTTCATCATATACTTTTCAAATCTCTTCCCTTTCGCATTGTAACACGTCTCACAATAAAATCTTATTGACAAAAACGGGGTTCATTGGCACACTTTGGGTATCCAAAACTTGAAAACAAGCCACAGAAAGGCGATTTTATGCTGGAACATTTCGCACGTGTTTTTTCTGAACCTGGCAAGGCAGCGGTCAAATTCATAGACCTGGCCGACCAAACCCATCGCCAGACGATCGTTGACCGGGAAGCCGGTCAATACCTCGGCCACCCAACCACCGTTTTGCTCGAAGATGGGCAGACAATCTTATGCGTCTATCCTAAGGGACATGGCAAAGGGGCGATTCTCTTCAAGCGCAGCGCCGATGGCGGCCTGACCTGGAGCGAACGCCTGCCTACGCCGGCCAGTTGGGCCACCAGCCTGGAGACGCCGACCATCCATCGCCTGGTGGATGCATCCGGCAAAAAACGGCTTATCCTCTGGTCTGGCTTATACCCGGCGCGGCGGGCGCTCAGCGAAGATGACGGCGCATCCTGGACTGAACTGGAGGCCGCCGGCGATTGGGGTGGGATTGTGGTTATGAGCAGCGTCGCAGCCCTGCGCACTGGGGCCGGGCATTATATGGCTTTGTTCCATGACGATGGCCGCTACTTTACCCGCGCCGGGCAAGATGCAGCGGGACAGATCGCCGCCGGCATATTCACCCTATACCAGACGATTTCACGCGACGGCGGGCTGACCTGGGCCACGCCATGCCCTCTTCTCTCCCCGCAGCAAGCCAACATCTGTCAAGAGATCGATCTGTGCGAACCGGGGCTGATCAGGTCGCCGGATGGCAAGCAACTGGCAGTGCTGCTGCGCGAAAACTCACGCCAAAAAAACTCGCACATCATCTTTTCGGACGATGAGGGCCAGCATTGGAGCAATCCCCGCGAACTACCCGCCGTTCTCAGCGGCGACCGGCACGTGGGCCAATATGCTCCCGACGGGCGTCTGTTCATCTCTTTTCGCGACACGGCTTTCGATTCGCCCACGTATGGCGATTGGGCGGCATGGGTTGGCAGGTATGAAGACCTGCTGCACGGCGACCTCGGCCAATACCGGCTGCGCTTGATGGACAATCTCTATCAAGGCGACTGCGCTTATCCCGGTGTGGAAGTGCTGCCAGATGGCGTCTTCGTCGTCACCACTTATGGACATTGGCAAGAAGATCAGCCGCCTTATATTGTGAGCATTCGCCTTAAACTGGCTGAACTCGATCAAATAAGTTAAGTCAAGAGGTGTACAATGTCACGGTAGAACGATCCAATTTTCATCCGATTGGAGAGAAAAAGGACGGAGACATCCGGCAGGTTTGCGAATGAAAGAGCCGCAGCGATGATAGCAAACACTCCATCACTCACAGAGAAAACAATGAAGGGCCAGTCTGCAATCGCGGAAACACAAGAGGCGTTTTTGAAATATCAAGCTGTGTTTGAAGCCTCGAATGACGCCATTTTTTGGGAAACCCTGGAGGGCCATATTCTCGATTGCAACCAGGCTGCCTGTACCCTGTTTGGCTACACCAAAGAAGAACTTCTTCAATTAAGCGTCGCGGACCTGGTGCCGGCAGAGATAGCAGCCAATTTACCTGCCGTTATCCAGGAAGAATTAAACGATCAAGGTATCTTTATCAAAGCCGTCAACAAAAGAAAAAACGGGGAGATTTTTCCGGTCGAAGTCAACACTCGCCTGGTCACTGCGTTGACAGAGCCACGTGTGATCGTCTATGTACACGATATTACCGCCCGCGAACGCAGTGAGAAATTGCAGGCCGCTTTGTATAACATCTCCGAAGTGGCCCAAATGGCAGAAGACCTGGACCAACTGTACAGCTTGATCCATGTCATCATTGACGGAGTGATCCCCGCCCAAAACTTCTACATTGCTCTTTATGACCCCGATACCGATTTGCTCAGTTTTCCCTACTTTGCCGATGAGTACGACGACACACCGCCCCCCCGCAAACCTGCCAATGGCCTGACCGAATATGTTTTACGGAGTGGACAGGCGTTGTTGGCGACGCCCGAAACCCAGACGCAGCTCCATCGCGATGGGATAATCCAATCTATCGGAGCGGATGCAGTGGATTGGTTAGGAGTGCCGCTCAGGTCGCAGCAGCGGACGATCGGGGTTATGACCATT
This sequence comes from uncultured Anaerolineales bacterium, assembly GCA_903872065.1. Classification (GTDB taxonomy): domain Bacteria; phylum Chloroflexota; class Anaerolineae; order Anaerolineales; family UBA4823; genus CAIQJJ01. The sequence goes on from CAIQJJ010000212.1 coordinate 14,231, forward strand.
CAAAGCTACGACCCTCAAGTGCGCTATACAGCAGCCGACCAGGATTTTTTTGAATTCATTTCAGTTCAAGTAGTCATGGCCATCGAGCGCAAACAAGCCGGGCAAGCCTTGCGTCGAAGCGAATTTCGCTACCGCCAGTTGTTTGAAACCGCGCCGGTTGGCATCTTTATGATCGCCCCCCAGGGGGAGATTCTGGAAGCCAACCCGGCAGTGCTTCAAATTCTTGGCTCGCCCTCGCTTGAGGCCACCCGGGCGATTAATACCTTGACCTTTCCTTTGTTGGTTAAGGTTGGATTCTCAGCCAATCTGCGCAAGTGCTTTGAAAGCGCCCAATTCTACGTCGCCGAATGTACTTATACCAGCAAATGGGGCAAAGCAATCTACGTGCGCTATGCGCTAACCCCGATTTTGGATGACAACGGACGCCCTATCCTGGTTCAAGCCTTGATCGAGGATATTACCGAGGCCAAGCAGGCCGAAGACGCCCTGCAACTGCGCGATCGCTTACTGCAAGGCGCCGCGAAGGCCACCCATCTCTTGATCACTGAACCTGATCTAGACCAGGCAATGCCGGCCGTTTTGCAATTGTTAGGACAGGCAGCCGGGGCCGATCGCGCCTATGTATTTCGCAATCACACCGATCCCCACAGCGGAGAGGTGTTCATGAGTCAAGTGTTCGAGTGGATCAGCAGCGGCATCTCCTCAGAAATTGTCAACCCTGATCTTCAAAACCTGCCTTATGATATTTTGACGCCCAATTTGTTTGAAATTTTGAGCCAGGGGCGGCCCTTCATCAGCTCGGTCGAAAAACTAGACCCTACTTCGCAGCAGATTCTCAAAGAACAGGGCATTTTATCCATTTTGTTAGCGCCCATCCATGTCCAGGGAAATTTTTGGGGGTATATCGGTTTTGACGACTGCACCCTCCATCGGGAATGGCGCGAGACCGAAGCGGCTATCTTACAAGCCGCCGCCAGTTCCCTGGGCGCGGCGATTGGCCGCAAGCACGCCGAAGAAGAGATCGTCTCGCTTAACCTGAGCTTGCAGCGCCGCGCAGAGCAGCTCTCTCTGCTTTATGAAGCCGGCCTGACCCTCAACCACGCTCTGAATGTACAGGATCAACTGACGGCGCTCTCTCAAATCGCACTCCAGGCGCTGCGGGCTGAAAACAGTGTCTTTTTCCGCTACGATGCAGTCCACAACGAGATTTATTACGAGGTCGGCGTTGGGCGCAATGCGGATGCAGATGCGCTGCGCCACCTGAGGGTGCGCGTGGGCGACGAAAGAGGGCTGATTGGCTGGATCGCGCAGCAGCGCAAGCCGTTTTATCTGCCGGACGTCTCAACCGATGAACGTTGGATTACCATTAACCCAGAGTTTCGTTCAGCCTTGTGGGCGCCAGTGGAGCATGATGAACGCTTATTGGGACTTATTTCGATTGTCAGCACACGCCTGGATGCCTTCACAACGGATGACCAACGGCTGCTGATGTTGTTTGCTAACCAGGTGGCAGTCGCGCTGGATAAGCTCTTGCTCTTTGAGGCCGAAAGGCAAGCGCGCGAATTTGCTGAGACGTTGAGCCAGGCCAGCGCGACCTTGACCTCGACGCTCGATTCAGAGTTCATTCTCGATCGCCTGCTTGATCAAGCCGGGCGCGTCATTCCAAATGACGCCGCCAACCTCAGGTTGATCAAAGATGGACAGGTCTATGTGACTCGCTGGCGCGGCTATGACTCTTTTGGCGCCGAAAATCTGATCCATCAGCAAATGCTTCCACTTGACTCCTATCCTTTATTCCGCGATATACTGGAAACCAAACAGCCGTTGGTTATCCCAGACACCCAAAAGGATGCGCGTTGGATCAATCGCCCTGGCCTGGAATGGCAGCGATCGCATGTTACCGCGCCGATTTGTGCGCGCGACAGTGTCATTGGTTTTCTCAGCATGTACAGCGCAACCGCCGGTTTATACAGTCCAATTCACGCCAAACGCCTGGGCGTCTTTGCCAACCATGTCGCCATTGCGCTGGAAAACGCGCGCGCCTTCGCCCAAATGCAGGCCTGGAACGTCGAATTGAGCAATGCGTATGAGGCGACGATCGCTGGCTGGTCGCGCGCCCTGGAATTACGCGACAAAGAAACCAAGGGTCACTCAGACCGGGTGACGCACCTGGCAGTGCGCCTGGCGCGCCAAATTGGATTCATTGAAGAGGAAATCACCCACTTTCGCCGCGGGGTGCTGCTGCATGATATCGGCAAGATGGTTGTGCCAGATTACATTCTCCTTAAGCCAGAAAAGCTCGATGAGGAGGAGTGGAGCGTAATGCGCCAGCACCCGGCTTATGCCTATCAGATGCTATCTGGCATTCCTTTCCTGGCGCACGCAGTGGATATCCCCTATTGCCACCATGAGAACTGGGATGGCTCAGGCTACCCGCGCCGCCTGAAAGGGGAACAAATTCCTTTGAGCGCCCGCATTTTTGCCATTGTGGACGTGTGGGATGCGCTAACCTCTGACCGGCCCTATCACCCGGCCTGGCTGCCAGAAGCGGTGTGCAGCTATATCCGCACCCAATCGGGCATTCGTTTTGACCCCAAGATCGTTGAAGAGTTCTTTAAGTTGTTAGATGCTACGAAAAGCGAAATAGAGAGATAATCAGACGAGGAGCTAATGTCTATACAGCGTTATTTTTCACATCCTCTATCCACAATGATCTTGCTGGCGGGTCTTGGGCTGCTTCTGGCCAGCTGTTCGGCATTTGGACCGCAAGAAGAACCTACGCCGTCGCCCATGCCCCCTTCTCTTGCAGCCAACCCCACCTATACTGTCCAGCGCGGCGAGGTGCTCAATGAGTTAAAGGTCAAAGGACGGATCGCGCCGCTCAACGAACAGCGCCTGTTCTTCCGCAGCAATGGCTATGTGCGCCAGGTCTATGTTCGCCGCAATGAAGCGGTTAAAACCGGCCAGGTGTTAGCCGACCTGGAGATCGGCGACCTGGAAAACCAACTGGCGCAAGCCCAAATTAACCTGGAAACTGCTCAAGTGGAGCTGCTCGCCGCGCAGCAGGTGATCAGCGATACCTTGATCGAAGCCGACAGCGCCCTGACGGTTGAAAAGCTGCGCCTGGAGGCGGCGCTCTACGCGCAAAAAATGGACGATCAACTGCCGCAGCAAATTGCCGTGCAGATCCAGCGCGAGGCGGTTCGGATGGCCGAACTGCGCCTGGCGAAGCTGCAGCGCGGCGTGGATCCACGCCTGGTGCAGGCGGTCGAAATCGCGCATCTGACCATCACCCGCCTGCAAACCCAAATCGCCGATTCCAGCATCATCGCTCCTTTCGATGGACAAGTCTTGGCGCTCAATATCGCCCAGGGCGACAGCGTCGCCGCCTTCAATCAGACCGCCATGACACTCTACGATCCAACCCAGCTCGAAGTCAGTGTAGATCTCGCTCCTGAACAACTTAAGGACATGAGCGAAGGGATGAATGTTTCCATCCAGCAGGGCAATCAATCGTGGGAGGGCATTATCCGCCGCCTGCCTTTTCCTTACGGCTCCGGGGAGAAAAGCACCTCGGCCCGCATCTCGTTGGTCAGCAGCAGTGACCTGGCATTAAACGCGCTGGTAGATGTGCAGGTGGCGCTCGAAAAAAAGACCGATGTCTTATGGCTGCCGCCGGCGGCGATCCGCAACTTCGAGGGACGCAAGTTCGTCGTCATCCAGGATGGGGAGCGCCAGCGGCGGCAAAACGTGGTCTTGGGCATCCAAAGCAAAGAACGCGTTGAGATCGTTGAAGGCTTGCAAGAAGGCCAGATCATTGTCAGTCCATAGGGGTAGAGCAAAAGAGATCATTTCATGAAATTTTTGCACAGACTGTGGGCCCATATCCTGATCGCCGTGTGGCGTCTGCGCTCGCAAGGCGGGTTGACTCTGGCCGCCTCATTGGGGCTGACGGTTCTCCTGGGGTTGGTGATGAGCATCCCTTCGTACGCCGATGCCGTCTCTTACCGCCTGTTGAGCGCCAACCTGGCAGGGAGATCATCCGCCAGCGCCACAGCGGAGGCGCAGCGCGCGCCATTCACTTTCCTTTTTGAATATACCGGCCCGTTCCGTGGCGCGTCGCAGTGGGAGCAGGCCCAGGCGGTGGATGCTTATCTACTGCGCCAGGCCAGCGCAGAATTGGGCCTGCCGCAGCAAAATTCAAGCCGCATCCTGATCAGCTTTCCTTTTAAATTGTCCATACTGCCAGAAGCCAACCCAGAGGAGGAACCGCAAAGCGGCTTTGCCTGGGTGAACTTCGCCGCGATGAACGACCTGCAAAGTCACATTACCCTTGTGGAGGGAAGCTACCCAGAGATCAGCAACCCGGCGACAGATCCTTTTGTGGAAGTTTTGATCAGCGAAAAAAGCGCCAATCAGATGGGCCTCTCCGCCGGAGAAACTTATACCCTCTACAGCAAAGGGGAGAGCGGGATCACTCTCTATCCAGTGCGCCTGGCAGGGATCTGGCGCGCGACAGACCCCAAAGATTCTTACTGGTTCTATTCGCCGCGAGAATTTGACAAAGCTCTGCTGGTGCCAGAAGCCACGTTCCTCGAGGGGCTGGCGCCGGCAATGCTGGACGAACTGGGCAAGATCACCTGGCGTTTAACGTTGGATAGTTCCAATGTCCATGCGGTGGATGCCATCCCGCTGGCCAACCGCATCACTCGCGTGGAACTACAAGCCAAAAAATTGTTTACCGGCGTCTACCTGAAAGAATCGCCCCAAGCGCTGCTGTTGGAATATCAACGCACGACAAGCCTGCTCTCTTTTCTGCTGGCCGCCTTCAGCGTACCGATTGCCGCGCTGTTCCTGGCGTATATCAACCTGGTCTCAGGGGTGATCATCGAACGCCAGCGCAACGAGATCGCCGTACTGCGCAGCCGCGGGGCGACGCTGTTCCAAATTGCCGGCATCACCACCCTGGAAGGGCTGCTGATGGTGGCGTTAGCCCTGGCGACGGGGGTTCCGCTCAGTTTGGGGGTGATCTGGCTGATGGGCAAGACGCGCAGCTTTTTAGATTTCTCGCTGCCGGCCAGCCTGCGCCTGCATCCAACCGAACTGTCGCTGGTTTTTGGCGGCTGCACGGCTGTTCTGATCCTGATGGCGCGCCTGGCGCTGATCATTGAAGCCGCTCGTCACACCATTATCACCTACAAACAAGAGCAGGCTCGCAATCTGCGCCCACCCTGGTGGCAGCGCGCCGGGTTGGACCTGCTGTTGTTTATCCCGGCGGCGTATGGCGCGTTTCTGCTGCGCAGCCAGGGCAGTATTTTGCCCACCCCGGCAGTGCCTACTGCGACGGCTGTCGGAGCCGCGGCTGACGCCGGAGCCGCCGCGGCCAGAGCAGCCGCCCTCAACGACCCGTTTCAAAATCCACTGCTGATGCTGGCGCCAGCCCTGGGGATTTTCGCTTTCACCCTGTTCATGCTGCGCCTGCTGCCAGGTCTGATGGCCGGGATTTCCTGGGCGGCGGCCCAAAGTAAAAGTGTGGGTCTGCTGCTGGCGGCGCGCCATCTAAGCCGCAGTCCGAGCTTTTACTCCGCGCCCCTGATCCTGTTGGTGCTGACTCTCAGCCTGTCCACCTTCACCGCCTCGCTGGCGCAAACCCTCGATCAACACTTTTATGACTTGCAATATTACCAACAGGGGGCGGATATACGCCTGGTGGAGTTGGGGCAATGTCTCAAATTTGATCCGGTTGGCAACTGCGATACTGGCGCTTCGACGGAAGAGGGCGCGACCTGGGCGTTCATCCCGGTGGCTGAACATCTCAAAGCGCCCGGTGTGACCGCCGCCGCCCGCGTCGGCTCATGGCCGGCGCGCGCCTCCATGAGTGGAAAGCCCATCACGGGGGCCTTCCTGGGTATTGACCGTCTCGATTTTTCACAAGTGGCGTTTTGGCGCAAAGATTTCGCCGCCGACAGCCTGGGGGAATTGATGAACGCCCTGGCCAGCGATGCGAGCGGGGTGTTGGCGGCGCGCAGTTTCTTGAAACAGGAAGTGCTGTATCCCGGCGACAGCCTGGCGCTCACGGTAGATATCGCCGGCAAATCTTACCCCATCCAGTTCACCATCGTCGGCAGTTTCGATCTCTTTCCCACCTGGTATCCCGAAAAAGGGCCGCTGTTTGTCGGCAACCTGGATTATTTATTCGAGCAGGTGCAAGGCCAACACCCTTACAATGTCTGGCTGAAAACCGAGGCGACGCCATGCGAGCCGCTGGTGGAGGCGCTGACCAACCCTCAAACTTTAGCGCTAAATGTGGTCGGCTGCATTTCCACCCGCCAGGGCATTTTGCAGGAGCAAAAGCGCCCAGAGCACCAGGGAGTATTCGGGCTGCTTTCGGTGGGGTTTGCGGGCGCGGGTTTGTTAACCGTACTGGGCTTTTTGCTTTATGCGCTCTTCTCCTTTCAACGGCGGATGATCGAGATGGGGGTGCTGCGCGCCCTGGGGCTGTCTTCGCGGCAGATGCGCTCCTTCCTGGCCTGGGAGTTGATCTTTTTGATCGCCATTGGGTTGGTGGTTGGCAGTGGGTTGGGCATCTTCGTCAGCCTGCTGTTCATCCCTTATTTGCAACTGGGCAGCAAAGCTTCGGCGCTGATTCCGCCCTTCACAGTGCAAATTGCCTGGGAACGCATCCTTCAGATCTACGCTCTATTTGGCCTGCTTTTTGTCGCCGCGTTCAGCGGGTTGGCGCGCCGGCTGGCGCATTTAAAAATCTTTCAAGCGGTCAAGCTTGGGGAGACCACCTGAGATGACAGACGAGCCTTTGATTATCTGCGAAAATTTGTGGCGGGTGTATAAATTGGACGCGCTGGAGATCGCCGCGCTGCGCGGGGTGAACTTGCAGGTTGCGGCCGGGCGCTTTGTCGCTTTGAAAGGACGCTCCGGCAGCGGCAAGACCACCCTCTTAAACTGCCTGGGGGGGCTGGACTCCCCTACGGCGGGAAAGGTGCGCGTCTTGGGCCATGATCTGACGCAGCTTGACGATGAACACCTGGCGCGCTGGCGGCGAGAGCAGATCGGATTGGTCTTCCAGTCTTTCAGTTTGCTGCCCACCCTCTCAGCCTACGAAAATATTGAATTGATGCTGCGCATCCAGGGCGAAGAGAAAAAGGAGCGCCGCGAGCGCACACTGGCTTGCCTGGAACAGGTGGGGCTGAGGCAGTGGATGCACCACCGGCCTTACGAAATGTCCGGCGGGCAGCAGCAGCGCGTGGCGATTGCCCGCTCACTGGCCAACCGCCCACGCCTGATCCTGGCCGATGAACCCACCGGCGAGTTAGACAGCGTCACGGCGCGCGAGATCCTGGCGCTCTTCCAGCGCATCGTCCACGCAGAAGGAGTCACGCTTTTGATGGTTTCGCATGACGCATTGGTGGATGAGTACGCGGATCAAATCTTGCACCTGAAAGATGGTCAGGTCATGTAAAATAGTGATTGGACACCCACGCAGTGGTGACACCCACGCAGTGGTGAATTTTATGATAAGGAGTATGCCATGGCCAACAAAAAAATCAAGAAAAGTCTAGTTTCTTCAGGGAACAAACCCAATGAGTTTGCCTGCCCGGCCGAAGATGTTGGGGAAGAAGAAGTCATTCTGCTCTTCAACAATGCGCCCGACAAGAATCAATATGACGTGGTTAAGTTGGAGCGCGCCGGCCTGCCAGCCTCTTACCAGGGGCAAAACAGTTAATTGGATCAGCAATTTCGGCATCAAAGAGAAGAACAATGATAAATACGCCGATATGACTTATACTGTGATCCTCAGCCCGCATCCCGGCCAGACTTTGGTTTGTTTCAACGGCGCTACCGACCAATTTCATCCGATCAATGTCTACACCGCGCCGGCCGAATACCCGGGCAAGATCGCTTTCAATCTGACGATCGGCGATCCAGGGACAGGCTGGATCGGCGAGTAAAGCAGCCGCAAGACCGGGCTGACGCCGGTGTTCTCAGTGGATGAAAAACAAGACCTTTAGGGTTTAAGAAAACCCTAAAGGTCTCATTTCATATCTCTTCCATCCCGGCGGCTTTCCAGGCGGTGAGCAGCTCGCGGTTGTAGGAAACTTGCTCAAAAAAGTTGCGGCGGGCGATCTCGTCGGTGATGCTGGCGGCGCGAGCTTTGAGTTGGGCGCAGCCGGCGCGCAGCATTTGCGCGGCGCGATCATCGCGCGCGGCGCTCAAGGTCAAGAAACAATTCAGATAGACGCGCGCCGGCTCATCGGCTCCATCGAGCGCGCCGCCCGACGCCAGGTAATCCAGGATATCATTGGTGTGCTGTTTTGCTTCATTCAAATCGCCTTGCGCCAACAAGACGCGCGCCAACCCGGCCCCCGGCTCTGCTGCCAGCGCCGGCTGATTGAAAGAACGACGAATCGCCAGCGCGCTGCGATAGACGCGAACCGCCTGCGCCAATTCGCCTTTCTCCCATAAACTATGCCCCATAAAAGTCAACGCCCAGGCCTCACTGTTTTGATCGCCGCTCTGGCGCGCCAGTTCAAGCGCCTGACGTGTATACAAAAGCGCCGCCTCGGCATCGCCCAGAGCGCTGGCGCAGGAGCTCAGGTTGATCAAGGCATTGGTCTCTACGAAACGGTCGTTGATCTCGCGCGTCAGGTAGAGAGTGCGCTCAAGATAAACGCGCGCCCGACCATAAGCGCCCAGCATGCTGGCCACCCAACCTAAATTGACCAGCACAATCGCTTCTCCGCGCCGCTGCCCCACTTTTTGAGTCAGTTGCAAGGCTTCTTCATAATATCCCCAGGCCGCATCAAAATTGCCCATCTGTCCTGCCACCATACCCAGGTTGCTCAAAGGCATGGCCAGTTTGGCCAGGTTGCTGGTTTCTTTAAAGATGGACAAAGCCTGCTCAAAATAGCGGATCGATGCGGGAAGATTCTGCTCTTCCAACATAATCATACCCAGGGTATTTAATAAGCCGGCCTCCACCCCCCGATTCTGCTCGCGGCGGGCGATCACCAGCCCTTGTTCGCAATATGCCACAGCCTGGGAATAATGCCCCAAACGCACCGAAGCCTGCGCCAGGAGGCCCGCGGCTTGCAAGCTAATCACATCATCGCCGCGCGCATGAGCCGATTCAAACACCGCATCCATCAAATGCACCACCTGGGCATACTCTCCGCCAGTCTGCAAACTATTGGCGCGGCGCACCCGCGCGGTCGCCATCTTGGCCTCATCTCGCAAGGCGGCGGCAATCGCCTGCAACTGCTCGATATCTTGCAGCACCGCTTCCCGCTTCCCAGCGATCGTCAAAACATTCTCGCGCGCCAGCAAAAGTTGGTAGCGCCCTTCAAGATCGGTTTCGGGGGTGCGCTTCAAGGCGCGCGTGTAATAATCTTCGGCCTGCGCGTTCTCAAAATAATCGCGCGCCGCGTCGCCAGCCAGGCGCAGGTAGACCGCGCCTTCTCATTCAGACTGGCGCGCTCGGCATGATAAGCCAGTTCATCGTAATGGATGCTCAGATCGCCGGCGTAAAGCTGTTCGATCGAGACCACCGCCAGAGTATGCAGCTCACGCTGCCGGGCGCGCAACTGCATTGAGTACGCCGCATCGCGCATCAAGGCGTGTTGAAAACTGTAGTGAGCATCCGTCCGCGGCATCCAGATTTCCGCCGTCTCAGCCTGGCTAATTGCCGAAGAAATCAGCGTGTCATCCAGCATTTTGCTCAAGAGCCTGACCTCGAACTCACGCCCCAAAACCGCCGCCGACTGGACGACGTTTTTCACTTCTTGCTTCAACTGATCCAGGCGCGCCACCAACAGCGATTGGATATCCGTTGAGAGCAAATCCACCTGATCCGAATGGATGATATTAAAAAGCCCATTTTGCTGTTCGAGCAGCTTGTTTTCTTGCAGATAGCGCAGCGCTTGCTCGACAAAGAACGGGTTTCCATCGGCGCGCTGCGCCAGGAAATCCACCAACGCCCCTGAGACCGGCGCGCCGAGCAGTTCAAGCGCCATCTGTTCGAGCGAACGCCGCTCCAGGCCCTTCAGGGTCAATTCGCGCGCCGGGAAATTGCCCAGGAACGGGAAGGCTTCTCCTTCCAGGCGAGAAGTGGCCAGGATCGCAATGGGATAAGGGCATGAGATGTCCAAATGCAGACTGCGCGTAAAGTAGGGCAAGAACGCGCGCGAATCTTGATCCAGCCAGTGAGCATCCTCGATCAGCAAAATCAAGGGGTTGCGCAGGCTTTCGCAGCGCAGCAAAACACTCAAGGCGATAAAGGTATTTTCGTAGCGTCCTTTTGCATCGAGATGTTCATATAACGAGTCTTCCCAAGTAAGATTGAGCAAAGCGCCCAACACCGAATTGGTGCGCAGCAGTTCAGCGCGCAGTTCCTCATCGGGCGTAATGCTGACAAGTTGATTGATCCGGCAAAAGAAAATATCGCGCGGGTCTTCGACGCTGGCGGCGTTGGCCAGACCGGCCCAATTTTTAAGCCAATAGCGGAAGGGATTGAACGGCTGGCGGATGATCTCGTCCGTCTGGCAGATCGCCCACACCACCTGCCCATCGGCAAAGAGGGGCGAATCCATGAATTCATGCACCAGGCGGCTTTTGCCAACGCCGGCGTCGCCCTTGATCAGCAGGCTGCCGGCGGGCTGCCCGCGCCACAATGGAGCGACAAATTCTTTCAAAAGCGTCAATTCTTGCTCGCGGCCCTCAAATGCGCCGCGAAAAACCTGTTCAGCCATGTCCTTACGGCTGAACAGGCGATAGACCCTCTGCTTTTCAGCAAAACCCTTGAACTGCCTCTCCTCCGGTTTATCCAGGTGAAAATCGGCTTCGATGCGCTGCGCGACTTCACCATCCACCCAAATTTCGCCCGGCGCAGCCGATTTCATCATGCGTGCGGCAAGCGAGATGCCCCATCCATAGCCGGTGTAATCCTCCCGCAGGGCAGAGCCGATAAAGCCGGCGTATTGGTGACGGTAACTCACGCCAGCGGTGAAAAGAATTTTTCTCTCATGGCGCAGTTCGAGGAGAAAATTCAAGGCGCGTTCGATGTCGTTCTCATACGCCACAGGCGCGCCCCAAAAGATGAGCAAATTTGCCCCCTTATCGCCAAAATCAGGCCGCAGGAAGAATCCACCGTAACGATCTTGCAGTTCAAACACGGCGCGCATCAGTTCTGCCACCTGATCGGCCGGCTCGCCGCCAGGCGCGTCGCTGCTCAACCGGGGGTCAGTGGGCAGATCAATGAACACATTCACCAATGGACGGAACTCGCCCATAAAGGGGCTGTTGACGATTGCTGGCGGGAAAAAAGCAGCGATATGGCGGGCTGCAGGGATATCCAGAACGGGCAAAGCCAAGCCTGGCAAAGCCGCTTCTGAGCGGGATAAATGAAAAAATTCGCCAGCCAATTCCCCATCCACACGAGACTTCACTGCCTGATAAAACGGCCTATCCAACCAGGTCTCGCCGGGTTTGGCGCAATGTTCCGCATGGGCTGAGGCGTCAATCGCCGCGCCGCGAAAGCCAAAAGTCGCTTTGCTTTGATTGACGGAGCGGAAGATCTCCCAGGTCACCTCGCCCAGGGATAAACCGATTTTGACCGAGACAGGGAAATCGCCCAGGGGGGTGGACTGAGTCGGATGCTGCGCAAAATGGTTCTGGATAGCGAGGGCGGCGGAAAGACAGCGCCGCGCGCAGGCTTCTGCAATATCGAGAGCCGCGTCCGCTGGATCAGGCAGAAAGACGGCGGTAATGGCGTCGCCGGCGTAGCCCACCACAAAGCCCCCTTGGACATAAACGTCTTGCACCAACGGCGCGAAGACCGCTTGCATCACCGAAGCCAACAATTCATCGGAAACGTAACGCATTTGTTTCGCCAAAACATCCGACATTTTGGAAAAGCCGGACAGGTCAGCAAACATGGTCGCGGCAAATAGTTTCCCCTGCTGCTCGCCGTGATCGAATCTTTCGAGAATAAAGGTAGGGACAAGGTGACGCATGGATAACAATTATACCAACGTCTCTGAAACGCTGATCAAAAAAATGTTTACGCAAATGGTTGACAAATCAGGCTTAATGGCTTTTAATTAGGCGCAACTTACAAATTTGTAAGGCTAGCAGTGCAGCAAACAACATCCTTACAAATCTGTCAGCCCCATACAAAATGTCCAGTCGGTACCAACTCTCAGCCGAGAGGCAATCAAATCCAAATTCGGAGGAACAAACGATGAAACGATTTTCTGTGTTATCCCTGGTCTTGATCATCAGTCTGGCTTTCAGCTTGCTGGCCAACCTGCCAGCCAACGCCGGACAGGGCAACGACAAAGTGCGCATCATGGTTCAATTTACGCCCGGGCACAAAGCTGATGCTGAAAAAGCGTTGAACGGCGTGGGGGCGGAATTCCACTACACATTTGATGAACTGAATACTTTTGTTGTCTCTGTGCCAGCCCAGGCGGTGAACGGGCTAGAACACAATCCCAATGTTGCTTTCATCGAAGAAGATGTTGAGCGCTACCCGATCAGCATTACCCAATCCCAGAGCGCCGCGCCGCAGGCAGCCGTCGCAGAGCAGACCGTGCCGTATGGCGTGGATATGGTGCAGGCGCGGGATGTATGGGACACGAATCGCGATGGTACTGTGGACAGCGGCGCGCCGACCGGCGCGGGCCGTAAAATCTGCATCATCGACTCCGGCTTCTACACTCAGCATGAAGACCTGGTGGGCATTAACGTCACCGGCTACAATGGCAACCTGCCCTGGAACCAGGATGGCAGCGGTCACGGCACGCATGTCGCCGGCACCATTGCCGCCGTCAACAACAGCCTGGGTGTGCTAGGCGTTACCCCCGGCACGGTCAGCATTTATGAAGTGCGTGTCTTCGGGGACGACGGTACATGGGCTTATTCATCTAGCCTGATTGACGCCGCCTACAAGTGCCGCGACGCCGGCGCCAATATCATCAGCATGAGCCTGGGCGGCGGCCGCTCGAACGTGACCGAGAAGAACGGCTTCGCCACCCTCTACAGCACCAACGGCATTCTTTCGATCGCCGCGGCGGGCAATGATGGCACGACCGCCTACTCTTACCCGGCTTCCTACGACTCAGTCGTTTCGGTGGCGGCGATTGACAGCAACAAGGCTGTGGCGAGTTTCTCGCAGTATAACAGCCAGGTCGAACTGGCGGCGCCCGGCGTAGGCGTTCTCAGCACGGTTCCTTACCTGGATCAGACCAGCATGACCGTCAGTGGGGTAACTTATCCCGCGGGACATATTGAATTTTCAGCCCGCGGCTCGAAGAGCGCCGCCCTGGTCAGCGGCGGCCTGTGCGACAGCGTCGGCTCTTGGAGCGGCAAGATCGTGCTGTGCGAACGCGGCGTGATCTCCTTCTACGACAAAGTTCACAACGTTGAGCTTGGCGGCGGCGCAGCGGCGGCCATTTACAACAATGTCCCCGGCGGATTCGCGGGCACTCTGGGCGATGGCAACACTTCGACCATCATCGGCGTCAGCCTGAGCCAGGAAGACGGTCAGTACCTGGTTGCCAACCAGCTTGGCCAGACCGCTGCGATTAGCAGCGTCTTCACCCAGCCGGCGACCAATGGCTATGAATATTACGACGGCACCTCGATGGCCACCCCGCACGTTTCGGCGGTAGCCGCCCTGGTATGGTCAGCCAAGCCCACCGCCACCAATGCGGAAATCCGCCAGGCGCTGCAGCAGACCGCCCAGGATTTGGGCGCGGCTGGGCGCGATGTTTACTACGGCTATGGCCTGGTGCAGGCGAAGGCCGCCATCACCGCCCTGACCAGCGTTACCAAGATGTCAGTGAAGGACTTGGATGGCGTCGCAGCAGTCAAGAAGACCGGCTGGAGCGCCACCGTCACCATCACGGTGAAAGACGCTAACGGCGTTCTTCTGAGCAATGTGAAGGTGGATGGCAAGTTTGGGACGACGGCGATCTCCTGCACCACAACCAACGGGCAGTGCAGCGTCACCGCTTCATTCAAGAGCACGGTCACTTCGACCACCTACACTGTGACCAACCTGACGGCAAGCGGCTATGTGTACGATAACACAGGGAACAGCGACGTTGAGGGCGACAGCAACGGCACTGCGATTACGGTCAACAAACCCTGATCCAACCCTTTGATTAAACCAGCGCCCCCCGAAAGTATACTTTCGGGGGGCGTTTTCTTTTAATTTCTCACCGCGCCCAGAATCGGGCTGGACACCGATCAGTCGGCGATCGAAGAACACAAAAGCTTAAATTCGCCCTCCAGGCGGTAGGCGCCGCAAGCCGCCGGGATGAGGACGGAGTTAAATTGGCGCAGAATGAGCTCGCCGCTGTCCGTCGCGAGATGCGCTTCTCCGGCAATCGCCGTCAGAGCATGGAAGCTTTCTCCACGGGTGTGACGTTCTTGTGGCCCAGAAAGCTGCTCCAGGTGAAAGTAAGGGCTTTGCACCAGGCTGCGCGCCGGCTGCAGATTCGCCGCCTCCGCGCGGATGATCTGCCGGGCAGCCTGGGGATCAGTCACTGCGATCGATTTTTCAATGTGCAGGGCGCGCCCCTCAGTCTGAGGGCGGTTCCAATCAAAGACGCGATAGGTCAGGTCAGAAGTCTGCTGAACTTCGTAGACCAACAAGCCCGGCCCCAGCGCATGGATGGCGCCGGCCGGCATGAAAATGGTATCGCCGGTTTGCACACGATGGTATTCAACCAGGTCAAGGATCGCATGCTTACCAATCGCGGCGTGCAGGGCCTCGATAGAAGTTCCAGGCTTGATCCCGGCGATGAGTTGGGCATCAGGTTGAGCGGCGAGAATGTACCAGGCTTCCGTCTTGCCGAGAAAACCAGGCCCTTCGAGCGCCGCCGCCTGCTGATCGTTGGGATGAACTTGCAGAGACAGCCAACGAGCGCAATCGAGCAGCTTGACGAGGAGTGGAAAGCGCGTTATGCCGCGGGCGGCGAGCCGCGCCCCAAGAATTTCGGTGGGATATTCGAGAACTAGCTGCGCCAGGGTGCGGGCAGCGGCAAGGTCGCCAGCGGCGACCAGGTTATTTTCATAAACTGTCCACACTTCGGCAACCGGAACTTCTGGCGGCGCGCCAAGCAGGTCAGCAAAGGCGCGCCCCCCCCAAACATAATTGCGAACAGCCGGGATTAATGTAAGAAAAGAGAAATGGGTCATAAGGGTTAGTCCTATCAGATATTATAATGCCTGTTGGCTTGACTTTCTAATGTGAAACGCTTATGATTTCATCTAAGGAGATCAATACATGGACAAAAAAATAATCATCACGTTATGCCTGATCATGGCTTTCTTATGGACAGCCTGCAGCAAACCAACTTCTGACACGTCTTTGCTGGCCTCACAAAGCACCCCCGTCGAAGCGCAGCCAGAAGCCTCCCCCGAAACCAAAAAATACACCATTGCTTTAGTGATGAAAACATTGACCAATCCTTTCTTTGTCGAAATGGAAAAAGGCGCGCGCCAGGCAGAGAAGGAATTTGGAATTAATTTGATCGTCAAAACAGGCGCTCAGGAAACCTCGGTTGAACAGCAAATCACGATCATTGAAGAGCTGATTATTGACAAAAAGGTGGATGCGATCTTGATCGCGCCAGCCGACTCGGTGCAGTTGATCCCGGTCTTGAAAAAGGCGCAGGAGGCCGGCATCGTGATCATCAATCTCGATAACATTCTGGACGCGCAGTCTATGGAAAAAGTCGGTTTGACCGGCGTACCCTTCATCAGTGTTGATAACGAGAAGGGCGCGTATCTTTCGGCCAGTTACATCAGCGCCAAAGTCACCACACCCACCCAGGCCATTATTTTGGAAGGTATTCCAACCGCCAAAAATGCGCAAGATCGCAAAGCCGGCGCGGTCAGAGCCTTCGGTGAGAATTCCAATATTAAAATCGTCGCCTCAGAAACCGCCCATTGGAAGATTGACGAGGCCAACCAGGTGACCGCCCAATTGTTCAAGCAGTATCCTGATGTCAAGCTGATTTTCTGCGCCAATGACATGATGGCTTTCGGCGCGATTCAGTACTTGAAGGAAAGCGGCAAGACCGACGTGCAGGTAGCTGCGTATGACGCCCTGGCAGAGGCCATGCCCATGCTCAAAGATGGCACGCTGCAGGCTACGATTGACCAACAGGCTGCTCAACAGGCTTATACCGGCGTGCAGTTTGCGATTCGCGCCCTGAACGGTGAAACACTACCGCCGCTCACCTTGCTGGATGTCCTTCTGGTGACGCGTGAAAATGCTAAGTAAGCTCAAATCGTTTTTGCGCACGCCCAGCCTGGCGTTCACCCTGAGCGTTTTCCTGGGATTGGCAAGCGTGCTGCCATTAATGGTGCTGGGCATTATCTCCGATAATGTCTCACGCACCGTTATTGAGCAAGACGTGACCAATTACGCGCAGGCATTGGTCAGTGCGCAAAGAGATTATCTGGATGTACTTTTCCAGGAAATTGAAAGCCTGATCGTCAATATTTCAGGGGTCGAGGAGATCAAAACCGCGATTGATGATGCAGCAAGCTCTCCAGATGAATTTACCCGCCTGGCAACCCATGCCAGGATCGGGTATATTCTAAGCGGCTACAGCGGGGTCAAAGGGTTGGTATCGCTGGATATCTTCACGCCTGGCAAAGCGCATTATCACGTCGGCGATACGCTGAATGTCCAAGAGATTGACCAGGCCGCATTGGATAAAATCAAAGTCTATACCTGGGCCTCGGACAACCTGGTGACCTGGGTGGGGGTGGAAGATAATGTCAATATCAATTCCACCCATCGCAAAGTGATCACCGCCGCCAGGCTGTTTCAAATCATTGACCCCATCTCGCTGGAAGAAGAGCCCGGCGCATTACTGTTGGTGAATTACAGTGTGGACGATCTGTATAGCCATTTTGCAACCTTGAAACTGGGCGCCGACGCTTACTTCATGGTCATAGACAACGAGGGACGGTTGGCTTACCATCCGAACCGCGCCTATATCGGCGCCCAAATTTCGCAAACATTTCTTGACAAACTAACCAACGAGAGTGTGGTGACTGAGGTAAACGGCGAAAAAATGCTGGTGACGCACACCCATTCCACCGTCAATGGTTGGCTGGTCGTCAGCTTGAATCCCTATCGCAACCTGACCGCCAGCGCGGATACCATCCGCCGGATTACGCTTATGGTGCTGCTCTTCAGCTTCGCCTTTATCGCGGTGATGTTTTGGATCGTCGCCTACGCCATTGTCCAACCGCTGCGACAAATCACTGAGTCGTTTCAGAAAATCCAAACCGGAGATTTTGACTGGCATTTACGTTTGAACGTGAAACGTTCAGATGAAATTGGCGAGTTGATGCGCTGGTTCAACACGTTCCTGGATGGCCTGGAGGCGAAAAACCAGGCCGAACAGGAGCTGCTGCGCGCCAAAGAAGCCGCCGAAGCCGCCAACCGCGCCAAAAGCGTCTTCCTGGCCAATATGAGCCATGAACTGCGCACCCCTCTGAATGCAATTCTAGGCTTTAGTGAGCTTATGGTGCACGATAACGGCCTTACCCCGACCCAGAGCGAAAACCTGGGCATGATCAACCGCAGCGGAGAACATCTGCTTGGCCTGATCAATGACATTCTCGACCTATCCAAAATTGAATCCGGGCAGATCGAGTTTCGTTCGCACACCTTTGATCTGTATCGCATGTTGAAAGGCCTGGGCGAAATGTTTGAGTTTCGCGCCAGGCAAAAAGGGTTAAAGCTGGTGGTTGAATACACTCCTGATGTTCCCCGATACGTGAACACAGATGACGGAAAGCTGCGCCAGGTGCTGATTAATTTAATGGGTAATGCCATCAAATTTACGCGCGCCGGCTCTGTCTTGCTAAAGGTGAGCGTCGGCAGCCGGGATGAGCGGCTGATTGCCCTGACCGGGCATGGACAGGAAGACGCCCCTTACCAACATCGCTTACGCTTTGCGGTCGAAGATACTGGTGTGGGGATTGCCAAAGAAAATTTTGCGCAGATGTTTGAACCTTTTGTACAGTTGGAAGAGGGGAAAAAGATGCAGCAAGGCACCGGACTGGGATTATCCATCAGCCGGCAGCATGTGGAACTGCTGGGCGGCAAACTCGAGGTGCAAAGCGAACCGGGGGTAGGCTCCACGTTTAGCTTTGAAATCCCGGCCCTGCCTGGCTTTGAGGATGAGGTGTTCGCAGCAGATGAAAAAGTGATTGGGATAGCGCCCGGGCAAAGCGCTCCAGATGGCGGGCCTTTCCGTTTGCTGGTCGTCGAAGATGTGGACGCCAACCGCAACCTTCTGGTCAAACTGCTGAATGTCTTTGGCTTTGAGGTGCGTGAAGCGGTGAACGGACAGGCCGCGCTGGAGATTTGGGAATCGTGGCAGCCGCACCTGATTTTTATGGATCTGCGCATGCCGGTGATGGATGGTTTTGAGGCGACACGGCGCATCAAAGCCGCCCCACAAGGCCCAAAAACGATCATTGTTGTCTTGACGGCGCATGTTTTTGATGAAGGCCAGGCATCCATCAAAACCCTGGGCTGCGACGATTTAATTCATAAACCCGTGCGCGAGAGTGAAATCGTGCAAGTCTTGCGTCAACACCTGGATGTGGAATTTATCGCCAGAGGCGGCGCAGCAAAGACCGTCGAAGGGGCGTCCGCCCTGGCTTCAACGGCCGTTCCCACCGGCGCAGAGCAAAAGGTTGTCCTCCCCGAAAATTGGAAGGAGAGAATGCGCCAGGCAGTCATCGAAGCGGATATTGTATTGATGCAAGAATTAATTGGCGAGATTGAAACCAGCGCCCCAGTGTTAAGCCAAGAACTGGCGCAAATGGTATATCACTTCAACTATAACGGCATCTACACATTGATAGATACGTTGTGAACTGGCGCGGCAGCAAATTCACGGAGTATGCAGTATGATGAAGACCTCACCTGCCAGCCCTAAGGCTGACATTCTGATCGTAGACGACACCCCCGACAATCTGCGCTTGCTCAACCAGATTTTGAGCAAGTATTACAAAGTTCGCCTGGCGCCCAGTGCGAATATTGGCCTGACCGCGGCCCGATCGGCGCCGCCAGACTTGATTTTGCTTGACGTGATGATGCCTGAAATCAATGGCTATGAAGTCGCTGCTCAATTGAAATCGGAAAAGCAAACCCAGGAAATCCCGATCATCTTCATCAGCGCGCTGAATGATATTGAAAACAAAGTACGCGGCTTTTCAGCGGGAGGGGTAGATTTCGTCACCAAGCCTTTCCAGGAAGAAGAAGTGTTGGCGCGCGTCAAAACCCATTTGATGCTGCGCTCCCTTTACAAGCAAGCTCAAGCGGAGATCGTCGAAGGAAAGATAGGATTAGAATCAGAACGCAAGCGCGCCGATGAGAAAAACGCACAACTTGCCGCAATTGTGGAATATTCCGACGATGCCATTTTAAGCCAGACCCTGCAAGGAGTCGTCTTCAGTTGGAACCGAGGGGCAGAACGCATTTATGGCTACACCGAGGAGGAGATCAGTGGAAAGGAATCCAGCCTTCTGGTCGCGCCGGGACATGAAGGCGAAATGTTGAAGATTCTCACCAAAATCGGGTTGGGAACCTCCGTTGAACATTATGAAACGGAACACCGCCGGAAAGATGGGCAAGTCATTGCCATGTCGCTTACGGCTTCACCCATCCGCGATCAAGAGGGGAATATTATTGCCGCTTCACTGATTGGGCGCGATATCACGCAAAGCAAACAAGCCGAGAAAAATGCAATTTACCGGCAGCAACTGCTGGAGAAGGTGATCCAATTAGGCAAGAATGTGACCCAGATCACCGATTTGAAGCTGTGTCTGCATGAAATCTACCGCAGCGTCAAATATGAGCTGGGATTCGATCGGGTAGGCTTATTTTTGTACGACAGCGCCACGAACATGATCCACGGCGTGCGCGGCACCAGCCGGCAGGGGATGCCTGAAGATACCAGTTGGTTCTCAGAAGAGGGCAGCCAGAAAAGCGCCTGGCACAAAGCCTTGCACACCCCTTCTGGGATTGTGGTGGATGACTATCAGACCACCTTTAACCCGCCTGAGACAAATGAAATGTACGACGTCAAACAGTACATCACTCTGGCAGCCTGGGCCGGGGATAAGCCGGTGGCGGTGATCTCCGCCGATAATGTGATTTCGCAGCGGGAGATGAACCCCGCTGACCTGGAAGCCTTGCAGCTTTTTGCCGGCTATGCCGGGCTGGCTATTGAAAACGCGCGCATGAACGCCGAGCTTGAGCGGCGCGTGGAAGAACGCACCGCTGAAGTGCGCCAAAACGAGGCGATCTACCGCGCCCTCTTTGAGAATTCAAACGATGGCATTTTCTTGTATGCGCCCAACGGCGAAGAATTGCAGGCCAACCCACAGGCGCTCAAAATGCTTGGCTATACCCTGGAAGAATATCAAAGCGTTGTGGCGGCCAATCCGCGCCGTTCGTTGACCTCTGCCGAGCAGAGCGAGAGCGAGCCGCGTTTTCAAGCCGTGCTGCGTGGGGAGCAGACGCCGCTCTATGAAAGGAATTTCATGGCTAAAGACGGGAAAAGGGTTGACGTCGAAGTCAACCTTTCGGCGGTGCGCGATGCCAGCGGAAGAATCGTTCTCGTGCAAAGTGTGATGCGCGACATTACCGAGCGGAAGAAGGCCGAGGCCGTCCTACGGGAGAGCCGCGATAAGTTGAGCGCGGCCAACGCCGCGCTCGAAAACGCCTCCCGCATGAAGGATGAATTCCTGGCCAGCATGAGCCACGAACTGCGCACACCGCTGACCGGCATCCTGGGACTTTCTGAAACCTTGCAGTTGCAAACTTATGGGGTGCTCAATGTGAGGCAGCTTAAAGCAGTGAAAAATATCGAAAGCAGCGGCCGGCACCTGCTGGAGTTGATCAATGATATCCTCGATCTTTCCAAGATCGAAGCTGGAAAACTGGATATGCAGTTCGCGCCTTGCGCGGTAGCAGATATCTGCCAGGCCAGCCTGCAACTGGTCAAAGGCATGGCAAGCCAAAAGAAGCAAAGCGTCGGCTTTAGCATGAACCCGGTTTCGATCATGGTTCACGCTGACGCCCGCCGATTAAAGCAGATCCTGGTCAACCTGCTTAGCAACGCGGTCAAGTTCACCCCGTCCGGTGGGCAATTAGGATTGGAAGTGGCTGCGAACGAGGCGGAGAAGGCCATCGCTTTTTGTGTATGGGATAAAGGAATTGGCATCGCGCCTGAAAACCTGGGTAAACTGTTCAAACCTTTTGTCCAGCTCGATAGCAGCCTGGCGCGGCAGTACTCTGGGACAGGCCTGGGGCTGTCGCTGGTGCAGCGCATGGCAGAAATGCACGGCGGGAGTGTCACGGTAGAAAGTAAGCCCGGCGAGGGCAGCCGGTTCACAGTTTTCTTGCCGTGGTCTGCCGCGACGTCGCAATCCGCGCCGGAACTGCCGCTGCAAAATCCCAATGTTTTGAAAAACGCCTTAATTATCGAAGACAATGTTCTGGACGCTGAGAACATCACCCGCTATCTGAAAGAGTTGGGGATGACAAATATCGTCCAACCGACAATCAACGGCGCATTAGAAAAAGCCGCCGCCATGCAGCCGAGCGCCATTTTATTGGATCTCCATCTGCCGGATGGTTCTGGCATGGATTTACTCAGCCAGTTCAAAACGGATGCGCGCACTCGCGAGATCCCTGTGATTATTACCTCAGTTGAAGAACGGCGGCGAGAAGCAGCGAAACTGGGCGCGTTGGGCTACCTGGTCAAGCCATTCACGCTGCAAGAACTGCACACTGAGCTCTCTAAAGCCGCGGCCTTAAACCAGCCCAACAACCCCGTGATGGTGATCGGGGAAAATGCATCGGCGGCGTTGGTATTGATGGCCGATGACAATGAATTGATCCTGGAAACCCTCACTGACTTCTTGGAAACGCGAGGCTGTCGCACCGTCGCCACACGCAGCGGGTTTGAACTGCTCAAGCGCGCTCCCGAACTTCACCCCGACATCATTTTGGTAGATATCCAAATGCCCGGCATGGATGGCATAGAAACGATCCGCCGCCTGCGCGCCCACAGCGACCCGGCCATCGCCTCCCTACCGATTATTGCGGTGACGGCCCTGGCGATGACCGGCGATCGTGAGAAATGCCTGCAAGCCGGCGCCAATGAGTATATGAGTAAGCCAATTGCTCTGACACAACTGGTAGAACAGATCAACAAGTTTTTGAAAGCAAAAAGAGGGGAAGGACAGAAATAAAAAAACTGTCTACCAAAGCGCGAACTTGATTGGTGGATGGAGCGACCACAATGACAATGAAAATACCTACCACTCCTGCTGCGAATATCTTAATTGTGGATGATACACCGGATAACCTGCGCTTGCTCAACCAGATATTGAGCAGGTATTACAAAATCCGCCTCGCTCCCAGTGGAAGCATTGCTTTGACCGCCGCCCGTTCCGCGCCGCCGGATTTAATTTTGCTTGATATTATGATGCCTGAAATGGATGGCTATGAGGTTGCCAGCCGCCTCAAAGCCGATGAGCATACCCAAGAAATTCCGGTCATTTTCATCAGCGCCCTGGGGGATACCGAAAGCAAGATGCGCGGTTTTACCTCCGGCGGGGTGGACTATATCACTAAACCCTTCCGTGATGAGGAAGTATTGGCGCGGGTGAGAATCCACCTGACGCTGCGATCGCTTTACAAGCAAGCCCAGGCGGAAATCGCCGAACGCAAGCGGATCGAGGAGGAACTGCGCCGCAGCGAGGAACGCTTTCGCCTGCTGGTCAATTCAACCGAGGATATGATTTTCTCTCTCGACCGCGAGCAGCGCTATACCGAAATATATGGCGCCTGGGCGCAAAAAAGCGGGCTGAGCCCGGATTATTTTTTGGGGAAAACGCCCGGCGACATTTTCGGCGCTGGAGCCGCAGTCCATGAAGACGCCAATCGCCGCGCCCTGGCCGGCGAATCGGTCATTTACGATTGGTCAATTTCTGATCAATATGGGTCGCGCGATTATCAAACCTCGTTATCCCCCCTGCGCAGCAGGGATGATGAAATTATCGGTCTGGTTGGCATTGGGCGCAATATCACCGATCGCAAGCGAGCCGAGGCGATCGAACTAAAGCGTCACATCCTGGCTAATGCTCTACGAGACACTGCCGAATCCCTGAACAGCTCTTTGAACCTGGATGATGTCTTTGAAAAAATCCTCGATAAGGTGGACCTGGTGGTGCAGTGCAACGCGATGAGCGTCGCCTGGTTGAGCGA
>CAIQJJ010000213.1 GCA_903872065.1 uncultured Anaerolineales bacterium
CCGGCGATACTCGTCAAAAATTTCGGCAGAGATAACCAACTGAACTTTGCCGTCTCGCCAAGCCTTAAGAATCTGGTAAGGCGGCCCACTGAAGAAAACGCCTGAGACGAACACATTGGTATCGAGGACGATGTTCACTTTTTGGCTCGCGCTTTAGCTATTGCTTTATCAAGATCATCGCGTTCGAGGCCTGCGGCCTTCGCTTGTTGGCGGGCTTGCTGAATCAATTCATCAAAAATATCTATGTTGGGCGCGGAAATAGCCTTCAGAATTACCACATCTCCTTCCCCAACAACGATGAACTGTGCGCCTTCTTTGAGGTTTAGCTGTTTACGAATAGTTTCCGGGATAACAATTTGTCCCTTTGAGGACATCCGTGTGGTAGCAACAGTTTCCATAAAAAATCTCCTTTCTATCTTACCAGTAAGATTATAGCACAAGAGAAAATCGAATGGAGACATCAAAAATTTGACAAATCTCAACTCCTATCAAGCATACCTCTCCGGCACAACAAACGTCACCGCCGCCGGGAACAGCCTGGGCTGCGGATCGGCGTAGCGCTGTTCAATCGCCGCCACCTCTTGCTCCAGTTCTTCTGGGATTTGTTTCAAACGCAGCCGCAGCGCCTGCACATTGCGGTTGTACTGCTCGCGCTCGCTGCTGCTCCAAAATTCCAGTTGAATATACTCAGGGTCTTTGAGCTCACCTTCGATCATCGTTTGCAATTCGCCCAACACGGCGCGGATGTCGTTGATTTCTTTCGCGCGCCGCTCAGAGAGCAGTTTTTGCATGCTGGCCAGGCGGTCTTTCTGCCGGGCGTCCAGAGCTTGCAGCAGGGCGTTTTCCAGACTGTCCCAAACCGACTGCAATTGGGCCTGGGTTTTGGGCGAGACAGGGCGGTCGCTGGCGGCATCCAGGGCGGCCTGCACCTGGCTGACGTTCAGGCGGCGAAAATGTCCCTGGACGATCTCTCCGCCGGCAGTGATGAGTTCTTCGTGCAAGCGAGCGCCTTTCCCTCCCACCAATACCAGGCGCGCATGGGCGATCACGGTCGGGTTGGATAGGGCATGGTTAGGCGCTGTCCTGGCTGTAACTCTGTGCAGCCCTCGGCGGCCTTGCGGCGACCAAACTTCAGCCCGCAGCAGGCGCAGAGCCATCTGCACCAAACGGTGATTCAAATGGGCCAACACCACATCATCGCGTCCCTTGGCCAGTTCATGGTCAAAAACCAGCGGGCGCATCTCCCCCGTGTGAGGGTGGCGCAGACCAATGCTGCATTCCTGCCAACTCCCGCGCAAAACGGGCAGTTGCCAGGCGTTTGAGTTGGCGGCCTCTACCGGGATCAGGGCCGGCTGGCCGGCAATCTCTAACGCCACTTGGACAGCATTTTGAATGCTCTCCGGGGCGAGCTTTAAATTCTGGCGGGTTTCATGCAATTGCTGGGCATACTGCTCCACCTGGCGGCGTAAGTCGCGCTCGAACTTCAACAGCTTGCGCAGCGCCCGGGCGTCCTCCTCCACAACCTGGGTATCCAGCCGCCGGCGTTTGCCAAGCATCGCTTCTTCCACCTGGGCGGCAATCACCGCCCCCACCTTGCCCAGGTCTTCGCGGATATGCTCCACCTTTTCAGCCGCCCGCGCCAGGAATTCAAGGTCTGCTTCCATTTCATCGGCCGGCAGGTCGTCAATCTTGGCGTGTTTTTTGTACCCCGCGGCGACAAAGTGATAAATCAAGACCTCGCGTTTTTGGCCGTGGCGGTCTACACGCCCATTGCGCTGCTCCATCCGGTTGGGGTTCCACGGAATTTCAAAATGCACCAGCCGGCGGCAGTAGTTCTGCAGGTCAATCCCCTCGGAAGCCGCGTCGGTGGCGAGTAAAATCCGCACCGGGCTTTGCGCTGGCTGCGCCTGGAAGGCGGCTTTCACCCGTTCTCTTTCGTCGTCATCCATGCCGCCATACAGGGTCAACAATCGTTCGCCCTCGGCCAATCCTTCAGCCGCCAGGATGGCGTTGAGCCAATTTTGCGTGGCGCGGTATTCTGTGAAAACAATCACCCGCTCATCAGACCATTTGCCGCCTGGCTTGACCACTGCTTTCAACCAGGCAATAAAGGCTTTGGCCTTACTGTCGTGGATCTGCGAGGCCTGTTCAGCCCATTGCCGCATCCGATCGAGGAGTTCCTGTTCGCCGGCGGTCAATTCCTGGATTAATGGCGCCGCCGCCCCGACCGCCTCGCTGGAGTCTTCTTCATACTGCTCATCATCGGCGTAATCCTCGTCAACCTGGGCCAATTGACGCCGCAGCACGCCGAGAGTCATCTGCCTGGGTTGGGAGGTGCGTTTTTGCCCGCGCGCGGTTTCGATATGCCTGTTCAGGGTCAGGGCAAAGGCGGCCGGCGAGGAGAACAAGCGCTTTTTGAGCAGTTTCAACACGAACTCTACGGCAAAGCGTTCTTCTGCATCTTTCGAATTTTGCTGGCGCGATTGACTGTATTCCCTCAGCCATTGGTGAATTTGTTTTTCTGCGCCGGTGTAAGGGACTTCGATCACATCCAGCACACGTTCGGGAAAGCGTTTTTCACCCCAGGCGTCCCGGATCTCCGATTTCAAGCGGCGCACCATCACCATTTCAAGCTGGCGGCGGTCGGGCGGCACCCCGCGGGCAAAGCGTTGATTGTCCAGGAGTTCGAGCAACGCTGAAAAACTCTCTGGGTAGCCATTGTGGGGGGTGGCGGAGAGAAAGAGCTTGTGTTCAAAATGCGGCGTGATTTCGCGAATCGCTTGCGTGCGCTGCGAATCGATGGCGTAATGGGCGCTGCCCGAGGGGGAGACATTATGGGCTTCATCCACGACGAGAATATCAAAACGCCGAGGATAACTGACTCGTTCTGGCAGCGCCTCGCGCAACAAGCGCAAAGGGGTATCGCGTTTGATAAAATCAATCGAAGTGATCAGGCGGGGAAAGTGGATCCAAGGATTGGTGTGAACGCCGCGGCTGCGGCGAAGCTGCTTCATGAGCAGACTATCCACAATCCGAAATTCCAGGCCAAATTTATCCCGCATTTGATCGCGCCAGTGGGTTTGGAGACCTGCCGGGCAAACAATCAGCGCAGTCCGGGCGCGGTTGCGCACAATCAATTCCTGGATCACCAGGCCAGTTTCCACAGTTTTCCCCAAACCGACATCGTCAGCAATGAGCAAGTTGGCGCGCGGCATTTGAATGGCGCGCACCAGGGGGTCAAGCTGATAATCTTCAATCTCAATGCCGCTGCGAAAGGGCGCTTGCAAGACGCGCATCTCTGCCGAGGAGATCGCCCCCCACCGCAGCGCGTTCAAAAAAGCATCCAGGTGGTCAGGGGCGTCAAACCCATCGGGTTGGGGCAAACTGATGCGTTCCTCAATGCCTGTCCCTGGCTCAATTTCCCAAATGACCTGCAGCGTTTCCCCAAGCGCGTCATCTTCGATCGAGTTCAAAGTAAGCAGGTGCTGACCAGATTGGATTTGCGCCGCCAGGGGCGTCACGGGCAGCGCGCTTTTTTGCACCTCCACAACGACATAACGCCTCTGGCGGACGGTGACAATTTGACCGGTTTCTGGGATTGCGAATTGTTCCATGCCTTCCTTTGTTCAATTGGGTTTTGCGCCAACGCATTGACCGAAACAAGATTTCGGAGAAATGTCCCAAAAAATCTGCGTGATCTGGTTTAACTATATACAGATCCAGGAAATCTGGCAAGGAATTGTAAGCCGCTTTTTGATACTCTCACCCCGATGCAGGATTTGTCAGGACAGAAGCCTCCTGTCCCACTGCTCCTTTGCAAATAGTTTCTGTTCAAGGTGGGTCTCCATGACCTGGCGTGATTCG
>CAIQJJ010000214.1 GCA_903872065.1 uncultured Anaerolineales bacterium
CGCTACATCCAGGCAATCCTTCGACAATCCTTCGACAAGCTCAGGATGCCTGATGCCTGGATTCTGCCCACTGCCTACTGCCCACTGCCTACTGCCCACTATCCACTCCCCACTTCAAACATCGCCCGCGCGTTCTCCAGCGGCACATCCCAGTGCAGCTCCGTACTGGAACCTAAGAAATACCCCAGGCCATCTGCATCGGCGATCGTCTGGCGGCAGACCGCGCGCACCTCGGCCGGCGAGCCGAACGGCAGCAGTTGACTGACATCAATCCCGCCGGTCAAGAACAGGCGCGGATACCTGGCGCGCACCTCTTTGACCGTCATCCCGGCCAACACTTCCAGCGGATTGAGACCGTCAATGCCGGCGGCTACCAGGTCATCCAGCACCATCCACAGGTTGCCGTCCGAGTGATACAGGCAGAGGGCATCGCGTTGATGCCAGGCTTCGACCAGTTGGCGCAGGCGCGGCTGCCAGCAGCGGCGCAGCCACTTCGGCGAGAAGAGCGGGCCGTTTTTGGAGGCAATATCGTCGTAAGTCAGCGCAATGGGGATGCGCTGCGGATCGGCGATGGCGGCCACGCGGCGCAGTTCGGCGCGGTGACGGGCGTCCAGCCAGCCCTCCAACAGATCGGGATATTCAAACATCAGCGTGGTCAGGTGTTCCCAACCCAGCATCCAGTAAATTTCGGTCAGCCCCACGCCCGATTCGATCACCTGCACCACCGGGTCGCCGCGTTGGGTGGGGTCGCCGGCCGCTGAGTAGGCGTCGCACTCGTCCAGCCAGGTGTAAAAAGCGTCGCGGTAAGCCGCGTCAAAGACCTGCGCCTCGGCGCGCCGGATTTCGCCCTCCACCCAGGCGACCATTTCCTCGGTTGTCTGGAAAGGCCGCCAGGTGATCCAGGACGTCCAGCGCTCCTGATGGACGCGAATGCCGTTGTCCATCTGAGTCTCGCCGGTCTCGGACGGGCCGTTGGGCATGCGGGTCATATCCAGGCAGCGTCCAATGGCAAAGCCGGTCAGGCGGCGGCCATTAGACGTGTTCAAAGTCTCCGCGCCCAGGATTTCCGCGGCGTAGTGGTGGATGACGGCGTCGTTTTGCAGGATGTCATAGACCGGCGTCCGGTCGGTCTCCTGGAAGTGGGCAGTGCGTAAAACACGTTCGCGTTTCGTTAAAGGTGACATAGCGATGGCAGTTCTTTATGCAAGATCAGTTAGCGACTGTTGTATCAAGTCAGGTAGGCTTCGGCGGCAGTAAGAAATTCCTCGGCTTGATCGATCAATTTCTGAGCCTCGATTGCTGGAAAGTTGACATTGGCGCCATAGTCGCTCAAATTGCGATCGTCTTGAGCGCCGACCAGGCGACTATGAAACTTTGAGTCCAATAAGCCGGTTTTCGCAAACTCTTTTCCAAAAGCGGCAATGACGGCAGAATGCTTTGAATAAACCAATCCTTTTGTGAATAGGAGCGCCTGAGCTATATAAAACATGGCGTAGTAGGCGCGCGAGGCAGCAATGTCGTAACAGGCTTCGCGTTGTAAAATCTTGGCCGCTCGGACATTTTCGCGCGCTTTTTCCATCCAGAATTTAGTACTCATATCAGGATTCCTTCTCGTTTTACATTCACCAAGAAGGGAGCATTGCCTTGTTCAAAGTCCTGGGTGGTTGCAAACATACGGGAGATCACCACATCATTTTCAAGCGACAAATTGGCGGCGATGTCTAAGGTGCGCTCTAACAAGTCAAAATAGTCGAACTCGCCGCGAATCACAGCCAGAATATCAATGTCTGAGTCCGGACGGGCGTCGCCGCGCGCCTGCGAGCCGTACAGATACATCGAGTCCAGGCGGTCTCCCAACCTGTTGGAAAATTCCTGGCGCAGTTGGGATAAAATTTCTTGCAGATGTTCTGGAAGCATAGACTCTCCGTTAAGTTACTGCAGCCACACCACTTATTATACTAAATGGCTGCGGACAATATCCGTCACGCGGCGGAATTTCTCAATCGAGACGCCCGGCGGGCAGCTATCGCTGTTGGCAAGGATGTAATGGCGTGGGTTGGCGCGGCTGAGCAGTTCTTCGACATAGTCGCTCAGGGCGTCCAGTTCCAGGTTGAGGAACTGCGTCGGCTCGATGCCGCCCACCACGCCGACGCGCTCGCCCAACACTTCCTGCGCTTCCCAGATTTCCACATTGCCGGTCGGCGGCGGCGAGAGCGACTCTATCACGTCCACCGTCTCTTGCGCCATGATCGGCAGCAGATGGCGCACGTGTCCGCAGGCGTGGTGCAGCAAGAGCTTGCCGGCGTCGTGGACGACCTCGCCCCAGCGATTCAGCTCGGCGGCGATGTAGCGGCGAAACTGCGCCGGCGAGACATTGGTGGTGGAACTGTCCTCCCAGGTGATGAACGCCTCGGCCGGCGACTCGACTGCCAGGCGCACTGCTTCGAGCGATTTTTCGTTCATCACCTCCAGGCAGGCCTCCACCTCCTGCGGGCAGTCCGCCAGGAAGTAGGCAAGCTGCTGTGTGCCGACGTAGTGTTCCACCAGGGATTGGAACGGGGTCTTGCCAAAGGGCGGGATCAGGGCCGCCAGCAAGCCGTCCTCGCCAATGTCGGCGATCCACTGCTTCACCGGCTCGTCATCGGGCTGCAAGCGCATTTGTTCGACGGTGTAGCGGACGATCTTGAAGTCCTCGGCGCATTTGACGGGATGCTCGATGATGAACTCAGTGTTCCCGGCGGGGCTGTACTGCCAGGCGGCGCGCAGTGTCCCGACCGGCGTGATCGTCTCGGTATAAGTGCGCCCGTTTTTCTTCTCGCTGCGCACCTCGACCGTGGGAGATTCCAACACTTTGTAGGGAGTGACGAAGCCGCGCAGCAGGGCGTCGGCGCCGATCTCGCGCAGGAAAGCGAGCTGCCCGCGCTGCTGGAACTCCGCCGGCTGCGCTTCCCACCAATAGGCCAGGAAGGGACACCAGGGCAGGCGGTCTACCTCCTGCCCGCGCAAGGCGGCCAGGATGCGTTCACGGGGGGACATGACGGAGAGGGATGTTTTCATAGTGGGAAAAGTCTTCAAAGGAGTGATTGTTTCATCCGATAGAATGGCGTGAGGTGGATTGTCTGTCGCCGCGCCAAGTATATCACTTCAATCATTGCTTGAATCACTGAAAAGATGAACGGGATGAAGATCACCCCATCCGCGCGCATGACGAAATCATCGTAATCGCAGCAATCACCGTAGGGGAGAAGCATACGGCAGGATCTCTTGTCCAGGGAACAATACCTTAATGCCGTATGCTTCGCCCTGTCCCACGAGAACGGGATGCCATCCAGAGGACAATGTTTCGAGGCGAGGGCGAAGATCGCCCCGTCCATACGCATGACGAAATCACCGCAATCACCGTAATCGTCGCAATTGCGCAATCGCCGTAATC
>CAIQJJ010000215.1 GCA_903872065.1 uncultured Anaerolineales bacterium
AGTAAAGCAGCGATTTGATCTCTGTAACTTTTTAGCGCTTCTACTTCCGGCGCTTTTTGGGCCTTAGCAAGAAAATCAATGCTGGCAACGCTGCTCGTGGAGGGGAATCCCTTGAAAGTCCTAACGCTGCGAGACGCTCGCGAGGAGAAACGCTTGATCAGGCCAATCGCGTCCAACAGTTCGCCCGAACGCAGCTTGGCGGGCGTCACGCGGCCCAATTTAATGACATTCGCCCAATAGGTTTTTGCATCATGATGCTTTGTATGGAGCGCCTGGCGTCGGCCGCTCAACGAGTCTTTGATGCCTGGTTCATCCGCCGGCGCAAAGGCGCGAGTACGCTTCACAGCAGCAAGCGCTTTTTCAGCCTGGCGGTAGGATTGCAGGTATTCTGTGTCGCTGTCCAATTTCGCGGCCGCCCAATAGATTTCCCACAAGTAATCGCTGCCAGTTTGGCGACCCCAAACAGCATCCCATTCGGAGTCGAAATGGACAGACGCTTTCCCTTGGGCATCCTTCCAATTCGAGGTCGAATTGAATGGCAGAGGTGGATTGTTGAAGCGGGTCAGGAATTCGACAGCCGCCTGCTGCGCGATCTCTTCTCGCCAAGTATAGAGCAACTTTTCTTGCGCCGCTTCGGCAAGTTGTCGGCAAGCCTCCCATGGAACGCGCGCGACCATTTTATTAGGCATATCATCCGTGATCGCAGATGGAAAGATCAAACGATCTTTGCCAAGTACTTCCGCCGCCGACTGAGCCAGTTCAACCAAGATCTGGCTGCCGGCATACAAATCGGCGGCCCGCCGCGCCTCGGCGATGAACGGCTGGATTGGGCTGAAGGTAAAGATCAAAATTGCGTCAGACATTAGATCACCTCCACCACAGACTTCTTAAAACTTGTGTTGACCCAATCTTCGATGATTTGATAGTTCGGGGGAGGTTTCACCGGCTTCGGGTTGCCAGGGGTTTTTGTAGCGTACAATTCTTCTCCGGCAGGCAAAAATGACGATTTAAACAGTGTGGCAATCGCGACATATTTCCCCGCCGCTGTCTTTGAGATTTTCAGCCAGAGCGGCGAGGCGCGCCGTTCAATCGCTGGATCAAATGGCCGACCTTGTATTGTCCCGCTCGGCCCATGATGGCTATATTTGTATGGAATAGGCAGCCCAAATGCAGCGCGTTCCACGGTTGCAATGGCGTTGCCGTTTAACCATTGAGCAACCTTCTCATGATCGGGAGAACGATAGGTGCGGTAAAAGCCCAATGGATAGCCTACCTTTTCAACCGCTCCAGTGAGCCCCATGACATCATCCCATATCCCCAATACCCAAATACGACTTAACTCTTGATTGGCCGCCAAAACATCAAATGCTGGCGGAATCCGATGCGTTCCGCCGCCAGGTACGTGCATCATAGCGAAGATCGCGGTTAAACCCGTTTGAAGCTCGTTGGCAATCTCTTTTTCGGTTTTACCGCGAAGTTGAAAATTTAAACCATTTACAGATACAGCCTCTCGAACGCTCAAACTACCCGCCGTACGTCGCGAGCGTGAACCTATGCCGCCCAAATGGAGCATTAACCATAAAGCCGCCGCCGATCTGTCTTGCGCAATGTCGAGATCCTTTGCGCCGTAGCGAGGCGTTAGCGTCAATGAAAAAGTGGAACCTTCAGGAATATAGTTCGAGGATTTGGTCTTTGAAAATTCTGCCAGTGACCAATAGAGATAATTCCGGCCGCTGGCCTGTAAAACATCGCGACCGTCTTTGTTTATTTTTTCCGCTTTTCCCATCGCATCTTTGTCGTACGCTTTTGATCCTTTGAGATTCTCCGGTCGAGTGCGAACAATGATTGTGGATGAACCAGAACCATCCTCCCCGGCGCTGCCGAAGACAGCCGATTCGACTTGCTTGACAGCATTTGGATCATCCCCTATTAACCCGCCCACCGCCGCTCTTAGCCAATATCTTAGCGCACCCCGAAAAGCCGGCGGCCTCAGTTCTGGAGCGCCGCGCGCTTCCGCTCCTGCCAGAAACATGGGCGTCACCGTCTCCAACACGACATGCAATTCTTTCATGCGAACACTCCCTTCTCAATACAAAGTTGATGATTTTCCTTTTGCCCTGTTGAGGGCGCTCAACGATCAGGGTTAACAAACCAATTTATGGTAACTCTTTGGACACTTTTTGTCATCCCCTCTTGTAAGGATATTTCTCCCCACTTATAGGGATCGCGAACGGGGCCTCCGGCAGCCCAAAACCGGCGCAACCCCAATACCAACGAGATCAGATCATCTATAAGTATAACTGAGCAAACTCCACCGCGGGCAATTAATTCACCCCCAATCACGCCGATTTCGCAGATTCTAATCTGGATTCCGGGGAAAAATTAACCGCAAAGCCGCAAAGAACGCTAAGATTTTAACCAAAGAACTTGGCGTCCTTCGCGCCTTAGCGGTTCCAAACCTCTTTTTTCCCTGGCGCGTTATCATCTCCCGGCTGCGCGGTTGCAAAGCCACCGATTCGAGTATAATTATGCGCAACCTACCCACCCCTTGCCTCAAACTTCCTCCTATGAACCATAAGATCACTCTCCTCTGGTCGCCTGTTTTTCTCCTGGCCCTTTTGGGCAGCCTCTTCACCGCCTGGCTGCTCGCTTCTCCAACCCCGGCGCAGTCCGCCCCGCCTGGCCTGCCGGCAACCTTCTACGGCAGCATCCAGGTGGAGGGGCAGCCCGCGCCAGACGAAGCAATTTTACTGGCAAAGATTGATGGCGCAACG
>CAIQJJ010000216.1 GCA_903872065.1 uncultured Anaerolineales bacterium
GGACGTAATTTCCCAGCGCCGGGCGCTTCAACCACCAAAGAAGCCGAAACTTCGTTCCTGGAGCAATTGCTCCGCTTCTTGACCGGGGACGAGGTTTCTTTCTCTTTGAATCACTAGCTCCTTAACTTGACCCTTGAAGGCCTTAGAAGCCTTCAAGGGCCTCTTCCCAGGTTGATCCCACTTTATGTCCAAACCACTCCTTGAATTTCCCTGCATCTTCCCTCTCAAAGTCATGGGGCGCGACGCCGATGACTTCGAAGGCTTTGTGACGGAGATCGTCCAACGCCACGCCCCACAGTCCGCCCAAGAGGTCTCCTGCCGCTTGAGCAGCGGCGGCAAATACATCTCTGTCACTGTCACCTTTGTTGCGGAGACGCAAGAACAGTTGGATGCCATCTATGGGGAGTTAAGCCATCATCAGCGGGTTTTGATGGCCTTATAAGAGCAGCCGCCTTTCCCCGCAGTTAAAAGATCAGCCCCTGAAGACTTTACCCGCCAGGCGGGCGAAATCTTCAGGGGCTGTATTGGATCAGCGCTGCAAACGCGTCTAGCTGATCTTGTCAAATTTCTCGAACGGCGCGCCGCATACCGGGCACTTGCCTTCGAACGGGCCCTCGTGAGTGTAGCCGCAGAACGGGCAAACATAATAATCTGCATCACTCACCGGTTTACCGAGCATTTCAGCCGCCTGGCGATAGAGCGCCTCGTGTACTTTCTCCACTTCCAGCGCAAACCTGAACGAGCGGGCCGCCTGCTTTTCTCCGGCAGATTCGGCTTCAGCCAACATCGGCGGATACATCGAAACAACTTCATAGTTTTCGCCGCCGACCGCTGCTTGCAAATTTTCCGCTGTGGAGCGGACGCCGCCCAGGGCTTTGAAATGATTGAGAGCATGGACAGTTTCGGCATGCGCCGCAGCGCGGAACAGCCTGGCTACCTGATGATACCCTTCTTCGTCTGCTTTTTTCGCAAACGCCAGGTACTTCCGATTCGCTTGCGACTCACCAGCAAATGCATTCTGCAAATTATCCGTTGTATTTGACACAGTATCCTCCTGTAAGTGGAAAGAAAATGACGATCCTGAAAAGAGCCGCCGCCTTCTTTCTTGAGATTTAGAAAAACAACCAATATGACCGTCATTAAATCATATCCCGCATTTGCTTTCACCCGTCGCGGGTCATTACTTCGGGGTGACAAAGATCATATTTGTCAGGCAGGAGGATTAAAAAAAGAGAGGCCGGGTGTGGAGGAGCACACCCGGCCATCTAAGGAGAGCCACCGGAAGCCTTCAGCATGGGGGGGACATGTTGGAGCGCTGTTCCAATGGTAGACACCTGAAATACCAATAAAATTTTTTGCTCAGGTATCATTGAGGATATATTACACCAAATCTATCCAGTTTGCATTAAAATCGGATTAGACTTATCCAATTTATCCAAATTACCCGGCGCGGGATAGATTACGTCCCCTGCTGATCGAGAAAAAACGCCGTCTTGCGCCGCGCCTGGTTAGCGCTTACCAAATAAACGCAGCCAATCGTCCACTTCATCCTTACTCAAGGTGACATCCTGGCTTTTGGCCGGCTCGCCAACATCCACTGCCGCTTTTACATCGTGGGCGAACGCTTCGGAGGGGATAAACGGGGCGCGCGCCGCCCGCGCCGAAAGCTGGACGGCGCGATCGGAAGACACCACAATCCAATTCTTCGCCGCCGCGCCGAGCCGGTTCAAGCGGTTCTGAATTGCCTGATCTGCCGTGTGCCCGGAACGGATAAAATACGCCGTCACCGCGCCGTACTTACGCACGGGCATCCCACCGGGGGGCGCGTTGTCAAAATAAACGCTCACCTCTTTATGCCGCAGGCGACAAAACTCTTGCAGCAGTACGATTAACTGCTGCTCGTCATCATCATCATCCAAGCGCAAACCGATTTTGGGAATTAAATTATGTCCATCAATCAAATAAGGCATGCTGAACATTCTAGGGGCAAATGCGCCAATTGTCAACCAGAAACCGGAACGATATAATTCACCCAATGGAGCGAGATGATGACTTGATCTGGCGAATAATCCTTCCGACAGTGCTGATTGTTCTGCTGGGGATCGCCCCGCGCCCGGCGGCGGTTGAGCAGGCGCTCGCTGCCGCCCGCCAGGCTCACGCCCAAAACCATTTCCAGGAAGCCAGCCGCCAGATAGCCCTGGCTGCGCAGCACACTCCCTGGCGCGCCGATTTGTGGTTGCTGGCCGGGCAATATGCTCTGCAAGGCGGCGACGCCCAGGCCGCCCTGCGCTTGCTTCAGCAGTCGCCGGTGGTTGATGAACTCCTCCTCGGAGACGCCTACCGGCAAAGCGGCGACCTCGCCTCGGCCATCACCCACTGGGAAGCGGCTCTCGCTGCGCCGCAGGGCAAGGCGATCCCGGCGGAGATCTATCCGCGCTTGTTGGAAGCGCACCGCGCCGGCGGCGATCTCGCGGCGGCAATTGCTGATCTGCAAGCGTTGTGGAGCTTGCAGCCAGCCAACGCCTGGGTTAACTATCAGCTTGGCCTGCTGCTGGCGGCCACCCAACCGGAGCTTGCCCTGCCTTATCTCGATCGCGCCGGCGAACTGAACGCGCCATTGGCGGCTGGCGCACAAGGCCTGCGCAAAACGCTCCAAACTGCCCAGGGCGGGGAGCCGGCCTACAACTTGCTGGCGGCCGGGCGCGCCCTGGGGGCGATGAACGAGTGGGAACTGGCCGCCGCCGCCCTGCGCCAGGCGGTTGCCCTGCGCCCGGATTACGCCGAAGCCTGGGCCTACCTGGGCGAAGCCCGCCAGAGATTGGGAGAAGACGGACGCGCCGACCTGCAGCGCGCCCTGAGCCTGGACTCGACCTCGGTGGCCATTAACACCCTGGCCGCCCTGTATTGGCAGCGCCAGGGCGACCAGAACCAGGCTTTCGCTTACCTGGACGCCGCCGCCAAGCTCGACCCGCGCAACCCGGTCTTGCACGCTGAAATTGCCCGCGCCCTGGCCGCCACAGGCGATCTTCCCGCGGCTGAAGAAGCGTACCGGCAAGCCATTCGCCTGGCGCCGGGCGATTCCACCTATTGGCGTTTCATGGCTGAATTTGCCCTCTATTACCAGATCCAAATCCGCGAGTTGGCCCTTCCCGCCGCCCGCCAGGCGGTGTGGTTAGCGCCCGCTGACTCGGCCAACCTGGCTGTGATGGCGCATGCTTTGCTCCAGCTTGGCGACACATTCACCGCCGAACGCTATCTACGCCAGGCCCTGGAAATCGCTCCGCATGACGCCCTGCTCCACCTGCGCCTGGGGCAAATGTACCTGCTGCGCGGCGCTCTGACCGAGGCGCGCCAGGAATTTGATTTAACCCAGGCTCTTGCCCCCAATACTCCCCTTGCTGATCAGGCGCAGCGCTTCCTGGAGGCTCATTGGACGACGCCATGAAGCGAAGTTACAGGCATCAGGCATCAGGCATCCTGAGCTTGTCGAAGGATTGTCGAAGGATAGTGGCGCTTCGACAAGCTCACACTTCGACAAGCTCAGTGCGCCTGGCGTTCGAGGCATCCTGAGCCTGTCGAAGGATAACGCTTCGACAAGCTCACACTTCGACAAGCTCAGCGCGCCTGGCCGGTTGTAAATATTCGCTGGTATAATTTCTATGGTGAGAGTGTACAAATGACCCCACAAAAGTTTGGCCGTTATGAAATCAAGGCCGAGTTGGGCCGCGGGGGAATGGCGGTTGTTTATCGCGCCTACGACGCCCGCTTCAAACGCGACGTGGCGCTAAAAGTATTGCCATCTCAACTTCTCGGCGAAGCTGCCTTGCGCACCCGTTTTGAGCGCGAGGCGCAGATGATCGCCTCACTCGAACACCCGGCCATTGTGCCAGTCTACGATTTCGGCGACGAGGAAGGCCAACCTTACCTGGTCATGCGCTACATGCCCGGCGGTTCGCTGGCTGACCGGCTGGAGCAGGGCCCTATGTCTTCGGCGGAAACATTGCACATCATCTCACGCCTCGCCTCAGCCCTGGATCAGGTGCATGCGCATGGAATTGTTCACCGCGACTTGAAACCCGCCAATGTGCTTTTTGACCAGTATGGCGAGGCCTACCTTTCTGATTTTGGCATTGCCCGCTTGAGCGAATCCAGCGCATCCCTGACGGGCGAATCGATTGTCGGCACCCCCGCCTATATGAGCCCGGAACAGGGGCGCGGCGAGCCAGATATTGATGGGCGCACCGATTTATACGCCCTGGGGGTCATCCTGTTTCAGATGCTCGCCGGGAAACAGCCCTACCAGGCCACCACTCCCATCGGCGTCGTCATGAAGCACATTACCGAGCCGGTCCCCAGCCTGCGCGAGGCGCGCCCTGATCTGCCCTACAC
>CAIQJJ010000217.1 GCA_903872065.1 uncultured Anaerolineales bacterium
ATCCTTGCCGCCGCCCCACTGCAAGCCCGAAAGGAAGAAGACGGTCGTCTGCCGCGCGGGATGCTCCGCCATCAGGGGCAGCAGATCGTAATTCTGCTCGTTGATGCGCAAGGCGGTCGTCGTTTGCCCCACGGCGCGCAGCCCTTCTTGCAAAGCCGCTTCCGCCTCCTGGCGCACGAATTCGGAGGCGTAGATCGCCAGCAAAATAGACGGGCGCTCATGGCGAAGCGCCGCCCGCAGCTCACGCAGCAGGATGTCCACGCGCTGCGCAAAACTCTGATCGAGTTCAGGCCGGCGAGGCGGGAGATCGGTCATAGTCCGCAGTCTCATCCAGGAGCTTGCCCAGCGCGGGATGCACATCGCACCAGGCGGGCGGAAGGATTGCCCGGCCGCTCGACGTAAAAGGGATTGATCTCGCCGTGCGGGCCAGGCTCCAGCGGCAAATCCAGCTCGAAGTTGCGCCAGGCCTGGTCGAGATCGTTGGCGGTAATGTAGTTAAATGTGCTGCCTTTGTTGTTCATCCTTCAACCTTTCCTCAGCCCTTCCCCACCAAAACGCGGAAGCGCAGATCGTCGCGCAGGGCGGCCAGGTCGGGGTCGTGGCGCGCCCAGGCGTGCGGCACCAGCTTGCGATCCAGCGCCGTCTTGAGCGCCAGCAGGGCGGCTTCGAGATCGCCGGCGACGGCAAAAAAGCACGCCCGTTGGTAGGCGCTGCAGCGCTCCACCAGCGGACGGGCCTCCGCCAGGTAATCGTCCGCCTCAGCCTCGCGCCCCAACTGGCGCAGGGTCGCGGCCAGGGAGGCGTAAAGGATGGCGCTCTCAGGCGCTAACTCCAGCGCCTTTTCCAACGCCTCGAGGGCCTCGGCGTAGCGCCCCAATTCATAACACACACTGCCCAAACCGCTGTAGGCATAGGCGAAGCGCGGCTCCAGCACAATCGCCCGCTGGTAAGCTGCCAGGGCCTCCTCGTAGCGGCGCAGGTATTGGTAGAGATTGCCCATCCCATAGTAAGAACCGGCGAACTGCGGGTCGAGTTCGGCAGCGTGTTGGTAGGTCAGCAGGGCCTCGTCGCAGCGCCCCAGGTCGCGGTAGGCATTCGCCAGGCCAGTGTAGGGGTACACATCCCGCGGGTTGCACTGGATGGCGCGCTGATAGGCCGCCAGGGCCTCATCGTAGAGGCCCAGATCGCGGTAGACATTGCCCATGCCGTGATGAGAATAAGCGTCTTGGGCGTCCAGGGCGACCGCCTGCCGGTAAGCCGACAGGGCCTCATCGCACAAGCCCAGGTCGCGATAGACGTTCCCCAGGCCGTTGTAGGCATAGGTAAACTGCGGGTCAAGTTCGATGGCGCGCCGGTAAGCCGCCAGGGCGTTTTTATAGCGGCTCAAATCCACGTACACATTGCCCAGGCCCTTGTGACAGCGAGCCTGGAGACTGGCATCGTTCAAGCGCTGGCCGGCTTCCAGGCCCTGCTTCCAGGTCTGCTCCGCGGCGGCGTAATCCGCTTGCACCCAATACAGGCTGGCCAGGGCGCAGAGCAGCGCGGCGCGCGCCGGCAGATCGTCTTCTCCCGAAGCAAGCGCGCTCAAGCGCGCCTGCAGCGAGGCGATCTTGGCCTGTGTGTTTTCAGCCGGCGCCGGGTCTTCCACCTCACGCCAGAGCGGGCCGCGATCCGGCGCGGCGGCATGCTCAAACGGCTCGTTCATCGAGCCACCTCCGTAAAAAGAAAGGATGTAAGCCTGAGTCCTCTTGATTATAACCCGCCCTGTGCAAAACGGCGGCGGTTTTTGCGCGCCCGCATCCAGGCCGGCGCGCCGGCCAACAGCCCCAGCGGGATCACGCCCAGGCAGGGCCGCGCGCCGCCTGAACGGGGCGAGGACGGCGTCTCGACAGCGGTCGGGAAGGGAGTGCGCTGCGGCGTGCGAGTGGGCGCGCAGGGCGGGGCCAGGGTTGGAGGGCGAACGGTCGCGGTAAGCGACTGGGTCGCCGGCGACTCGGCCGAGGTTGCCTGAGCGGTGGGCGTGGGGCGCGCCGCCGGCAGGGTCGCATCCGGCACTCCGGACTCGATCACCTGGTAAGCCACGCCATCCGCAATGGCGATCACCTGCTTGCCCAGGGCAAAAGCCGCCGCCAGGTCGGGCCGCGCCGCCGTCAGGGCGAAATAATCGTCCGAGAGGAACAGCACCTTCACCGTCTGCATCGCCGCCGGGTCGAAGGCAGTGTCCGTCCAGACGCCCTTCAACAGCACAAAGGTGCGCGAGGCGACGATCTTGACCGAATTCACCCCCTGCTCCGGCGCGGCGGCAACCTCGGCGTTGGAAAGCGCCCCCTGCCCGGCGGCATCCTGCACCGCTGCCTGCCCGGAAGAAGGGGCGGGCGGGGCGGCTTCCAGGCTCTTGAATTCCTGTTCGGCGATGCGCTTTTGGGCTTCAGCGCCGACCGCCATCTCCTCAGTCACCAGGTAGGAGGTATAAGGCGTGACAATCCCATAGCGGATGCTCAACTTGACAATCTG
The DNA here is from genome assembly GCA_903872065.1 of uncultured Anaerolineales bacterium. Classification (GTDB taxonomy): domain Bacteria; phylum Chloroflexota; class Anaerolineae; order Anaerolineales; family UBA4823; genus CAIQJJ01. The sequence continues at coordinate 2,515 of CAIQJJ010000217.1, forward strand.
ATCGATCGTCTCTTGATCCGCCCCGCGCAGGCGCACCTGGTTGAGCAAATAGCCGATCTTGCGCGTAGCCCACAGGCGTGGCAGTTGCACAAAGCTGGTGGGCGCGTCGGCAAAAACAATATCGGAAAAGGTGAAAGTCTGCGTCCGGCCATTGACCTCGCCGGTGAGCATGGCCGTCGCGCCGCCGCCGCGGCGGTAGCGCCCCACAGCGATGATCTGGGAGCCGTCGAACAAATCCGGCAGCGGCGAGGGGTAGAGATCATGAACGGCTATGTCGCCGAAATCCAGGCCCAGGTTGGTCAAGACCGGCGTGCTGATCTTGGCGTAAAAGCCTGAAACGATCTCATCCAGGGCCTCGCCCGGCAAGACGTAGCTGCTGGCGCCGTGATGGGCCTGCGCCAGCGAATCCAGCAAGAACGTATCCACATCGTAGCCAACGCCAAAGACAAACATGCGCAGGGCGGGCGGGGCGGACTGCGCCAGGTTGTCCAGGACCTTCTGGCTGTCAATTTCACCGTAGGTCGGCAGGCCATCCGTCAGAAAGATGACATACGTCGGGCGCTCGTTCTCCACCATGCCGGCGGTCTCCAGCAAGGCGCGGTTGATGTCAGTGCTGCCCTGGGCGGTCAAGCGATCGACCCAGGCGATCGCCTCATCTGCCTCGACGGCCGGGCGCAGGCCCTCGGCGTAGCGCTCGATGCTGTTGCTAAAGACCACCAGGTTGAAGCGGTCTTCCGCGTTGAGATGACTGAGCAGGTAACGCAGGGCCTGCTGCGCCTGCTGAAACTTCTCCCCCTCCATGCTGCCGGAGCGATCCAGCACGACAAAGACATCCTTGGGCAGCGGTTGGGCGTCCGCTTGGGGACGTGGGGCCAGCAAGAGCAAGAAGAAGCCATCCGGGTCTGTGGGGTCACTGGGATCGCGGTAAGAGAGCAGGTGAAAGGCCTCGCTCTCGCCAAGCGAATAATACAGGGCAAAATCGGCGTCCGGGCGGACGTTCTCGGCCTCGTAGCCGGCGCTCAAGTGAAAATCGCCGTCGCGCACGATGTTAACGGGATGGGTGGGGGAATAAGCCGCCCGCAGCGCCGCAGCACTGGAACGCACCTCGACGCTGATGGAGACGCTCTGCAAGGGCTGCTGCGAGAATTTTTCGGTATTGAGGGGATAGGTGTATTGGATCAGGCCATTTTCAGCGGCCAGGGCCTGGGTGTATTCCAGTTCGATGCGCCGCTCTCCCTGG
>CAIQJJ010000218.1 GCA_903872065.1 uncultured Anaerolineales bacterium
CCTGGCGTACAGACGCAATATATTGCGTCTCTGCCGCACGATATTCCGCCTGGCGTACAGACGCAATATATTGCGTCTCTGCCGCACGATATTCCGCCTGGCGTACAGACGCAATATATTGCGTCTCTACCAGGGCCTGATGACCTATTGGGTCGAGATCATGCGGGATGCTGTGTCAGCGCAAATGGATGAATTCTTCGAAGAATACAACGGCGAGGACGGCTGGCTTGCTGCCGTTTTGAATGAAAAAGGGAAGACGAACAAAGGGGGCATCGGCATCAGGCGCAAACCCGGCGATACCTGGCCGCTATCCTATTGGCTTGATTTGGCCTTCAGCGATCCTTTCGTGTTTCCCAGATCATTCGACCTGCCAGCTTTCTGGCCCCAGGCGGTCTATGCCTTTGATGATCTTGTGATCTACGCCCGGTACTTCACCGACGAAATCCTGTGAGAAGTTCGCCGCCACGCGCGTCCCATCGGCAAAGGCGCTCTCCTGGACATACCCATCGTCAGAGAGAATCTTGAAATGCACCATCTCTTGCTGTCCAATGCGCCCGTGCAGCTTTGCCACCGGCAAGGCCGCCTTGAGCGCCACCTGCACTTCGGGGTCTTCGAAGCGATACTTGTACAGGAAAGTCTCCGTTCCGTGGCCCGAATAGCCATACTGCGCCCCGAAGGGGAAGACATCCGGCGGGCAGCCCATCAGCGCGTCCATTGCCGCCATCAGGCGCGGGCGGCCGCCGCCGTATTCGAACAGCCCATTTTGCGCCGAGGTGCGCCCACGCCAGGGGTTGTTGTACGAATGTAGTTCCCACCACGAATGGATCATGGCATCGTGGTAGACCAGCATGGTCAGCGGCACCGGCCAAAACGGCCACGGGCCATATTGCGGCCAGGCTTTCACCGAGCCAAAATCCTGCTCGAGGATGTAGGCGTCGTTGAAATTTTCCGAACTGACGATGCGGCCAGCCTGCTGATCCACACGGAAGGTCTCGCGCACCCATTGGCGGTCGTCGCTGCGCGTCGCCGGGCGGCCCAGGTGGCGCGGGTGATCGAGGGCATAGCACTCCATCGGTGGGACGCACGCGAGCACATCGAAGTGATCCCAGGTCATTTCGGGGATGGATTCTTGCAGGGCGCGCCGCTGGAAATCTTGCGGGTGCGAATAGCACATCAGGTACCACTGCTGGTCGTCAATGCGCCAGTGTTTGATGATTTCGCCTGTGGGGCTGCGGCGGTATAGGCGTTTGACTTCCTCCGGGCTGGCAGGCAGCGCCTCGTTCAGCCATGACCAGGGGGCCATATCGTACCCCAGGGATTTGATCGCCTCAATGGCGGCGCGGCTCAAGTTGATGGCGGGTACGCCGCCCATGAGAATATCCTGGTGATAGATGTTGAAGCGTCCGGGGTAAAGCAGCGCCCGCTCGAAACCGTAGGCTTTGAGTTTGCGGCAGCTTTCAACATAATTGACTTCGTTATCTTCGCAGTAGCCGATGTAACACATCAGCGCCCCGAAAATGCGGTTTAACGCCGGGCGTTCGGCGATCTTCTCCGCCCACGATTTGAAGCGCCCCTGCTCGATCACCTTGCGGCGGTACTGCCTGGCGATGGCGGTAATATCGGCATCGGCGGCGTAGATGCGCGCCGTGCGTTCATAGCGCATCGTCCCCAGCGAGGCAATTTGCAGGTTGGCGACCCAGAAGCGGCTCTCGGCATCCTTGCCATACCACCAGCAGCAATCGTCGCGCGTCTCTGCCGTGACCAGCAGCCCGCCGCGCTCCGCCAAGAAGCCGGCAAAGGCCATCGAGAATCCCTGGTGCGAGGCCTCTCCCCGGATGGCGCTGAGCGCCGGGCCGCGGCCATCCCACAGCATCCCTTGCATGATCGGCAGCAGCAGCTTGAGGCGCTCGCCTTCAGGGATGAACGAGCCGGGCAGGGTGACACAGCCGATGGGCTCGGGTGTGGATGCGGGGAGGCTGACTTCGATGAAAGTCTCGTGCATTGTGAAACGTGAAGCGAGTGTAACTTCTCCAGCCTGGTAGGTGATCGTCAACTGGCCGGGGGCGTCGCTGCAGGCAGAGAGGGGCGTCAGCGGCAGGAGGTCGCCGCCGGGGCCGCCCCACGGGCTGTGCGAGGCCGCTTGCCAGCCCAGGGATTTTTCGTCAAGCAGCCAGCGCGTGCCGCGCCTGCGATCGGTCAGGGCCAGACCGCGGCCCGATTCAGTGCAGGTGAGGGTGAAGTTGTCGTTGTGAAGGGTAATCATGCAGAAGCCTCCAGGATGAGCAGCAGCACACTATCTGCCGGGCTGTAAAGCTGATAGGAAGATGCGGATCAGCTTTGGCCGGAGCTTTTTCGCCCCTCGGATGACTTTCTCACCGAGGGGCTGGCGGCTGATCCCGCCCTGGCCGAAGGTGTGCCGCCAGGCCTCGAATGGGCCGATGGCTTCTTGCGCATCAATGCTGATTTCGGCGCGCGCCATTTGATTGAAATCTCGGTTCATTGGTATCTCCTAGAACACTACGGCAGCACCGGGTACGGTTTGATCGTCCCGCGGCCCGGCATGGGAATGAACGCTTCGGCGTAGCGGCAGCCGGCCTGTTCGCCGCGGAAAGCTTCGGGGCGTTCGCACAGCCCGGCAAAGCCTGATCCAACCGCCATTTGCATGGCCGTCTCTTGCGAAGCATGGTGCAGCAGCAGACGCACTTTCTCCTCGTGATAGGCGCTGATGTCCACGTAGTATGAAGCCGGAAAGTGGATCGCTCCGAACGGCTCGCACTGAAAGATCGCCGGGGGGGCCGCCAGCGGCGCGGAGGCGGTGGGCAGCACCGGCAGGCTGGCCTGCATGGCGCAGTGATGGACGAGGCGGTTGACGGCGATGTGATCGGCGTTGTAATCTTCGTGGTAATGGGTGAAGATCAACTCCGCTCCGGCCTGGCGGATGGCCTCGATCAACTTCATGCGTACTTCGGGGGTGTCATAGAGAAATTCGTCAGGTTCGCCCAGGTTGATGTATTCCCCGCCGGCCGCGGCAGCCAGGGCGCTCATCTCGGCGTGGCGGATGGCGGCGGCCTCGGCGCGTTCAATCTCTGGGCGTTGGACGAACCCCTTGCTGCCATCGGTGACTGTGACAAAATAGAGCCGGTCGCCGCGGGCGCGGCACTTGAGCAGCGCGCCGAGGCAGCGCATTTCGTCGTCGGCGTGAGCCATGATGGAAACGGTATTCATCGCGTTATTTGCCGAGTCCTTTGCCCACGCTTCTGAGGATGTCTTGCGATGGGCCAGGAATCCGCCCGAGGTAATCAGGGCCGACATTCAGCAGATAGTTAATTCCCCTAGCATTCAGATGGTTTTTCAGGCGCAACACCTCTTCGGCGCTTTTCCAGTTTTGGTCAAAACTCTTGTAGCCCCAGGTATCGTTCAATGTCGCTGGCGTCTCAAATAAACCATCTTGCATAAATTCTTCTGGAATCTCGTTATCGCCCCAGGAATGATAGTCGCCCATATCGTTCCCAAGCCGCGAGTTCACCAGGCATTTGGGTTGATATTTTCTCACCAATTGATACAGTTCGGCGCTCTGTTCTGGCGATACGGTCAGGGGAGTATCAAACCAGATCAGGCACAAATCCCCATAATTTCGCAAAATCTCTTCTACTTGCGGCTTAATTTTGCTTTCAAAGCATTGGGTGTAGTTCTTTTTCGCGTTATCAGGATAATCCCAATCGTTGGTCCAACTCATTACGCCGCAGTTCGTGTGCCCGTGGCGGTAGCCTCCGCCATTGGCCTCATGCCAGTCCAAATCCTGCGAATAATACAGCCCCAGCTTTAATCCTTGCTTCAAACAGGCTTCGGCGATCTCACCGATCACATCGCGTTTGAACGGCGTCGCATCCACGATATTATAGGGATCAACTTTTGAGTGATACATGGCAAAACCATCGTGGTGCTTGCTGGTGACGACCATGTATTTCATGCCGCTGTCAATCGCCAGTCTTACCCATGCTTCTGCGTCAAATAAAATTGGATTAAAGACATTGGTGAGCTGACTATACTGCGCGCCAGGAATCCTGAAATACGACTGCGCCCATTCGCCAATGAACGGCATTCTTTGCC
>CAIQJJ010000219.1 GCA_903872065.1 uncultured Anaerolineales bacterium
TCCGGTTTGTCGGGGCGAGCCGCCTTATCCAGATCATAGTTCCAGCCGCGCGTCAGCCAAATGGTCTGCGGGCCGGCGTTCCTTTCCCAATCCAACTGCCAGCGGTAAACGCCAGGATTGTTTTCATCCTCTGAACCATCTACCTCACGGATATTGCCCAGCTTATAGAGGTAAATGAACTGGCGTAAAGCGACCGGGTTTTCAAGCAAGGTCACCACACGCGGGTGCAGCGGTTCATACTCCTCGCCTCTCCGGGTCAAACGGCGTTCATATTCGACCGAACGCGATTCAGCAGCAAAGTTTTGCATCAAGACCGGGTCCAGCGGGTTGCCTTCGTCATTCATGTGCTTGGCATAGGCTTCCAGGCAGTCTTTCCAGGCTTGAAAGTGATCGTAAGGATAAAGATCGTCGGTGCGCACCAGGGTCAATTTGTACGGATTCTCTGAGCCGACCACCTGAATGCTGTAGGTATCATCTGGCTTCTCGCGCGTCAATTGATTCATGTCACGCAGTTCACCTTCCAACCCCTTTTCGCCATAGTAATAAGGGTCGTTGGGACTGGTCATGACACGGATCAAATTGCTCTTTTTAGGACATTGCGCGCTAGGGGCGCCGGCGAAGAGCGGCTCAGCGCTGACATTGGCTACTGTCTCAGCAAAAGCCTTCGGGGCTGAGCCAAGGGTTTCTTTGATCACATTGGCCACACGAGCGCCTTCCGCCAGGCCAGTGAACTGCTTGCCGGCCAGGCTGAACAAGGCGTTTTGGTTTTTGCGGCTGACCTCTAAACGGGCGGCATCCAAAGCTTGCAAGGCCGGGTCTTCCATCTGCCTGATCTGCCCGCCGGACGTCTCATAAGGCAGGATCTGCACTTTGATCAGCGGCCTGATCTCCTCGGCATCGAATTCAACCACCCATTCCCAATGCTTGAGCGCCTCGCGCAGCGCCGCCTCATCTGCATCAGCGACCTCATCGGCCACCACTCGCTGCACTTTGGCGACGCGAGTATCGTAGCTGTGCGCGTCGCGGATTGATTTCAAACCGCCGCGCACATCTTCCCACAGCCCCGGCAGGCCGCTGGCGGCATCGCCGGTTGCGAGGTGCCAAATCCAGCGCTGCAAGGCATCGCGCGTCTGAATACTGAGTTCCTTCATCGTCCGCGCCGTTTCGACCACATACTGGTGCAGCAAATCCTCCCGGCGCAGTTCCATCAAGCGCTGCGCGGCCTCAAGGTAACCTGCCTCGGCGCCTTTCACTGCGGGGTGTTCAAAAAACCAGAGGAATTTCTTGCCGGCGGTCTGATTCAAGTAAGACTGCGCCTGCTTCGACATGCCCGCAAGTTTAAGCTCGGGTTTGAGATCCTCGCGGCGGCGTTTTACTTGATCCATCAGGGTCAAAAAGGCGTCCAGTTCAGCCACCAGGCCGTCGAAGAAATCCCAGGCATATCCCAGCTTACCGCTGCGGGCAATCAAGGCGTCTTCGCCGCGCCCATTGAGCAGATCGTTCAAACGGGCGCGAACTGCCTGGCGGAAAACGGATAATTGGCTGCGTTCACAAGCCTTAAGCGCGTCGCCAAACTGGCCATGGAAGGTATCGGCGGCGTCTCCGCTGGCGCTCGAGGCCGCGCCGCCAAAGCGGGTGCGAATATCCGTATCAATCGTTTTGAAACGCGCCCGCGCATCTTCCTCTTTTTCGCCCTCGCGCCGGGCGTAGGCTTTGCGCAGATCATAGTTGGTCAGTTCTTTCACATTGCGAGAGATAATCTCGAACTGCGGGTCGCTGCCCAAATCGGGGAAGATCGCCACCCAACCATCGTTAGCCCCGCCGCGCGCCAGGCGTTCAATAACCTGCGGGCGTTTGCCTTCATCCACTGCCTGCTCAACCAAGTGCGGAATCCGCGCGTGGAACAGGGTCGGCTTGATCTCTTTGCCAGCAAAGGAGGATGGACTGCGCAAAAGCGATTGGCAGGCATTTCGCCCGCGATAACCGCGATGCTCCTGGTTTTTATCTGGAGCGGCCAGCGCCAGGTGCCGTTCGGCGCCAGAGACGATCAGCCGCCCATCCTTATCCGCGTTATGTTGAGGCGACAGCACATTGAACAACATCTTTTGCGCAAACTGATGGCTGGCAACCTCTTGTTTAAAATGGGCTGGGATCTGCACTGTATAGGCCCCAATGGCGCTGTACATGGGCAGGTCGGGGCGTTTGGCGTATACCGGCGCCAGGTTGGTGAAAATCCATTGAGTATACGCGGTGCCAGCCTGTTCATCCAAAATGGCGCTGACCGCCTCGGTGATCATAGGAAAGACGCCAAATTTAGCGTCATCGGCAATCGGCTGATTCTTACGCACGCCGTCTACCAGATAGCACGCGTCGAAGATGCGCTTTTCAGGGTGGATGCGAAATTCAGGA
>CAIQJJ010000220.1 GCA_903872065.1 uncultured Anaerolineales bacterium
CCTCGCCTGGCTCTGGCTTTATCGCGCCGTTTTCAGTTACTTGCAGATCATCTTCTCCCACGAAGAGTTTCGCACCAACCAGATTTTGCTGGCCGGTGTGCTGTTTTTGATCGTCAACCAGGCGCGCGGCGTGGCGCGGCGCGCTGGCTGGCGCTTGCGCTTGGATGTTCTGCCGCAAATTTCCCCGGCCGCCCTGGCGCTGGCGCTGGGCGGTTCAGCCCTTTATTTGTTGGTCGAACGTTACCTGGATATCAACACCCTCTCCGCCAGTTTGTTTGGCCTGGCAAGTTATGGCCTGCTGGGCCTATGGCTTTCGCCGCGGCGCTGGCGGGATGGCCTGCCGGCCGCCCTGCTGTTGATCGGCACGCTGCCTTTTGGCGATCATTTGCAGACCTTTGTTGGCTATCCTATGCGCCTGGCGACCGCCGCCCTGGTGCGGGATGGGCTGCAAGGTATGGGAATTCACTCAATTGGGGTGGATACCATCCTGGTGCTGGAGAGCGGCCTGGCGCAGGTGGATTTGCCTTGCAGCGGGGTGAAGAGCCTGTGGACGGGTATGCTCTTCTTGACCGCCGCCACCTGGATTGAACGCAAACCGATCAACCTGCGTTGGCTGCTGCTGGCGGCGCTGGCGGCTGCCCTGCTCTTTATTGCCAATCTTGCTCGCGTGGGAGTTCTGGTATTGGTGGGGCAGGTGGCCAACTGGACTTTGGCAGCCGAGATGATCCACACGCCTCTGGGTGTGCTGGGGTTTGTCGGGGTGTGTGGGGTCATTGTCCTGCTGCTGCGCTGGATGCCCGGCGGCGCGCTGCCCAAACCGGATGAAGCGGTGGTCAAGGTCGCTCCGTTGGCGACCGACTCGCCGGCCTGGTTTGGCCGGCCTCACTCCGCGGCAAAAGAGACTTCTAACGCCGCGGCGCGCCCGCTTTGGCTGGCGCCGGGCCTGGCCTTGCTGATTGCCGCCATGGCGCTCCTGTATACGCCGCGTCCGCAGGTTGCTGCAGCGCATCAGTCTGTGCAGTGGTCTTTCCCGCCCTCCATGCAGGTCGAGGCGCGCCCGCTTTCGCCGGCCTTGTTTGATTGGGTCACTGAGGGCGGGGCGGAGACCGCCGATCGCTGGGCCTTTTCCTGGCCTGGCAGCCGCAGCGAGGCGCTGCGCGGCAGCCTGATCTTCCTCACCAGCCACACCTGGCGCGGCCAGCATCGCCCTGAGCGCTGCTTCGAAGTGCAGGGCCTGACGGTGGACGCCGCGCAAACCCTGGTGATCGGCGGCGATTTCCCGGTGCGCTTGCTGACCTTGAGCGGCGGTGCAGTCAATGTCTCGGCGGTCTATTGGCTGCAAACCGACAATACCGTGACCGATGATTTTGCCAGGCGCATCTGGGCCGATTTGTCGCCGCAGCGCCAGCGTTGGGTGCTGGCGACATTGTTGTTCGATCGCCAGGTGCAGCCGGATGATCCTGACCTGGCCTTGCTCTTGTCCGCCTTGCGCGAGAGCGCCCGTCGCGGGTTGGAGCAGGCGGCTGAGAAGTAATTGTCTTTCGGAGGTTGCAATGAATCAACTTAAACGTGTCTGGCATGCTGTTTTCAATGTCGCGGTGTGGGGCTATGGCCTGTTTTGGTCGTGGAACCTGATCTTTTTAGCGTTTATCGCCTTTGGCTTTGTCCCTACCCTTTTACCAGAGTTAATCCGTTCCTTGCAGGAGGGCTTGACCCCGCTCATCTACCTGCTCTATTTCGCGATTTTGATCTTCATCCCGATCCTGGCAGTCATCCTGGGGGCGACCCTTTTGCGGCGTGAGCCGGGCAAACTGCTGGCCTTGGGGTACGGTGTGGAAGGGCCGTTGATGATCCTGCTCTTGGTTCGCTTTTTTATGGTGCGGGATGCCATCGCCTCGATCAATTTCTTGAGCGCTTTGGCCGCGCTGGGGATTGTGGTGATGTTCTGGCAGATTTTGGATCGGCGCATGGCAGACCAGAAACCCGGGGTGGGCTATCTGCGCCTGGTCGGTTTAACCTTACTGCTCTGTTTGGGCTTGTATGTCGGCGCCTGGTTGGCTTTTTACGCCATTCCCGCCGCCGCTCTTTTGCCAGGGATGGTTCGCGAGATACTGCGCGGGCTGTGGGAAACGCTTAAGAGTCTCACCTGGGCCAGCCTGGGCATGCTCCCGCTTTATCTTCTCGGTACGTTGTTGGGGCTGTATACCGCCACTCTCCTGGCGGCGCTGCCGGTCGCCGTCCCGGTGTTGTACCTGCGCGCCTGGCTGCGCGGGGCGCGCGCCGTGGCCTCGCGCCAAAACTGGATCACGCCCGGCCTGGCTACATTGTTGACGGCGCTGCTTTGCCTGGCTGCCTTCATAGCGACCAACCAGCAGCCGCAGCACAAAGCCTACCAACTGCTGGCAGAGCCGCCGCAAACTCTGGCGCAGGCGGAGTCGTTGGGCAAGGATGAGCCGGCCCTGCGCGCCGGCCTGCTGAACGCCTACCTGGCCCCGCTGCGCTATATCAGCGCCGTGGGCGAGGTGGGGCATATCCGCGAATTGTACCAGTGGGCTTTTTCCATTTCCGATCAGGCGGCGATCGCGGTCGAAAGCCTTTATGAATGGGTGGCGCGTCCGCTGCTGTATGAGCCGATGGATCCCGACAAGCTGAAACTCAACCCGACCAATCGCTGGCAGCAGCAAGCGATGAATCAGGAACCGGCCGAGGCTGCCCGTCTCTATGAGGCCTATTTCGACCAGACCATCCTGCAGGGCGAGCGCGAGACTCTGGTGCGGGCGGCGCTCTCGACCTGGTCGGGCGACCAGGCGTTGAGCGACTGGCAGGCGGTGGATGAGCGCGAAATTCACCTCAGCCGCCAGGAGTTAACCGTCGCCGGGCATGGCGACTGGGCCGAGGTCGAGCTTTACGAAGTCTATCTTAACCAGACCGCCCAACGCCAGGAAGTCGTCTATTACTTTAGCCTGCCGGAAAGCGCCGTCTTGACCGGTTTGTGGTTGGGCAACAGCCCCGATCGTGAGAACCGCTTTGTTTATCACATTGCCCCGCGCGGCGCGGCGCAGCAAGTCTACCGCGAGCAGGTGCGTTACAACATGGATCCGGCCTTGCTCGAACAGATCGGCCCTAGCCAATACCGCCTGCGCGCCTTTCCGGTGGAACCGCGCCAATGGGACTGGAATGAGACCACGCGCACTTCCACCCCGCGCGATGGCCCGCCGCTCTACCTGTGGATGACCTTCCAGGTTTTCCGCCAGGCGAATGGCTGGCCTCTGCCCTACCTGGCGGAACATCGCAACGTCTATTGGGATGCTTCCACGGTGCGCTTGCTCAATAATCAACCCTTGAAAGACGCCGCCAAAGCCTGGCTGCCAGCCTTTGCCCCCGCCCAAGGCGAGATGGCTCTGGCGGCGCACCAGGTCACTTTTCCCTCTGGCGAGACAGTGATCTTGCGCCCGGCGGATGCCAGCCTCCCGCCGGCTCTGCCCTCCGACCTGCGCCTGGCGCTGGTGTTGGATCGTTCACGCAGCATGCAAGCCTATCGCCAGGAGGTCAACCAGGCCCTGGCGAGCGTGGAGGCCTTGAACGCTCAGGTGGACGCCTACCTGACCGCCTCTGCCTATCGCGGCGAAGGGCCATCGCTAGTCAAGTTGGCCGATCTTGCCCCAGAGACCGCCGGCGGCCAGATCGTCTACCTGGGCGGTCAAAATGCCGTTGAGTTATTGCGGCAGTTCGAGACGCTGCGCGGCGGCCGCCAGTATGATGCGATCCTGGTTTTGACCGACGGCACTGGCTTTAAACTGGGCGGCCAGGCGGTCCTGCTGGAGACGCCGGAGGCGCCGGTGTGGATGATCCATCTGGACGGGCGTTTCCCTCTGGGTTACGATGACTCCACCTTGCAGGCCATCCAGGCCAGCGGCGGCGGAGTGGCGGCCAATGTGGAGGATGTCCTGGCGCGCCTGGCGCTCTCGCTGCCGGCGCGCGCTTCACCGGCCAGCGCGCCCTCCTTTGATCGATTGGACGGTTTCGAGTGGAGCGTTTATCCTGCCGGGAGCGCCCTGCCGGAGGGGATGAGCGCCATCCAGCACGCTTCTGATGATCCCTTCGCCGCGTTTGCCGCCCGCCGCCTGATCCTGGATGTCATGCGCCGCCAGCGCGCCAACATCACCGACCTGGCCATGCTCGATCACCTGCATCAGTTGGCCCAAACCTACAGCCTGGTCACGCCCTATTCCTCAATGTTGGTGCTGGTCAATCCACGGCAAGAGCAGCGCCTGGAAGACCTTGAAAACCAGGAGGATCGCTTTGCCCGCGAGGGGGAAGCTGTGGGCGAGACGCTCAGTCCCTTCCAGGTGACGGGCGTGCCTGAACCGCATGAGTGGCTGCTGATCGGCCTGGCCGTGGCCATGCTGCTCTGGTATGCCGGCAAGACCGGCAAGTTGGAGTGGGTGAAGCGGTTCCAAGGCTTTTAAGAGAATCTCCCTGAAATAAAAACTTCGTCCTGCATGCGAATAATATCATACCGTGAGGCCAGTAACGAGGGTCTTAAAAGCGATATAAAAGCGATACAAAACGCCAAAACCTCTTGCGGAGGGCTTTTGCTTATGTTAGAGTAAAGACAGTGTTGGTTGAGAATTTCGTTTCCAAGTTCCTGGGAGGAATCTATGGTCGAAGCACTATCCTTTGGAAAACTGCTCAAAGCGCAGCGCCGCGAACTGGGGCTGACGCAAGATGAGATGGCGCGGCGCGTCGGCTGCGCCCCGATCACCGTGCGCAAGATCGAAGCCGATGATCTGCGTCCCTCGGTGCAGGTGGCGGAACGCCTCTTCGTTGGGTATGGCACTGGGGTGCTGCTGATTTGGGACAGCGCCTCAGGCCAGTTGTTGGATCAATGGCGGTCGCACAGCCAGGTGATCGCCAACCTGGCGCTCTCGCCGGACGGAACGCGCCTGGCGACGGCCAGTTGGGATGGCACATCGGTGATAATGGACAGCGTTACAGGAGACGTGCTTAAAGGGTTTTTCCGCCATACCGATAAAGTCTGGGGAGTGTCCTATAGCCCGGATGGCAAACGCGTGGCCACTGCCAGTTTCGATGGCACGGTCAGGGTCTGGGATGCGGCTAGCGGGAAGGAACTGCTCTTGCTGCCGCATACTCCGCCCGACAGCCCTGACCGCCAGGTGGTAACAGTAGCCTTCAGCCCGGACGGCAGGCGGATTGCCAGCGGAAGCTGGGGGCCTCCCAGCGTGGCGCTGTGGGATGCGGTTTCCGGGGAGAAGCTCTCCTCTTTCGATGTGGTGGGTGGGGCCAACACGGTGATTTTTAGCCCTGACAGCCGGTTTTTAGCAGTTGTCAGTCCATCCTCAGCCGCGGCCATCTGGGATGTCACAGGTCGAGAACCGCGCCTCAAGTTTACCCTTGCTGGCCATACCGGTAATACGACCTCGGTTGTCTACCGCGCAGATGGTTCGCAGCTTGCCACCGTTGGTTGGGATGGGCAGATCAAGCTTTGGGACGCCGCCACTGGAAAAGAAGTTTTTACCATTACTGCCTTAGGGGCAAAGGGATCTTACGCCGCGGCTTTCAGCCCGGATGGAAACTACCTGTCTGTCACTGAGATGGGGGGGATGACGCAGGTATATCTTTTGCGCCTGGAGGAACTGAAGGCGTTGGCCCGCTCGCGCGTGACGCGTTCGTTGACTCTGGAGGAGTGCCAGCAGTATCTCCATACTCAGACCTGTCCGTAGCGCTGCGCCTGCTGTGCCTCGGTTTTGAGTCTTGTCGTAGCGACTTCAGTTTCATTAGCTTCACCTCCCAATCGGCAACCCCAGGCTTCCGAAGTTTCTTAAAACTTCGGAAGCCTTTTGGGCGAGACCGGGGAACTTTCAAGACAGCATGCTTTGCGCGAAGCGGCGCAATCTCCCTATCCGTCAAGGGGAGATTGCGCCGTCATATCAAGGGATATACGGAACACGCAGCAAAACCGCGTCATTCCTCGCAGATCACCAGTGCTACTGCTTCATGCTGTTCTGCATCGAAATGCGCACCACCAGGCGGTAGAGCATTTGCAGACGTTCATTCACCTCAGGGTTCTGCGCCGCTTGCGGCTGCGACATCAGCGCCATCAGCATCTCGACGAACTGCGGCGTGATCTCCTGCCGGTGCACTTCCAGCCTGGATTTGAGCTCCGCCTCGTCTTCCGCCTCCAGCAGTTCCTGGATCAATTCCATTTCCGGTGGGGGCGCGCTGGCCTCCTCCAGGATTTGATTGATCTTTTGCAGCTTGCTGATCTTCCCCAGGTCGGCCGCCTTGCGCGCCGCTTCCAGTTCAGCTTGCAATGCCTGGATAAAGAGATCATCCACCGCCGGCATGGCCTGCTGCATGGCTTCCTCGATATTCGGCTCGCGCAGAATGGCTTCCAACAGTTGCCGCGTCTGCGCCATGCGCGCTTCCATTTGCAGATCGATCTCCCGCGTGATCACCAGCAGGCGCTCGCGCAGCGCCGAGAGCTTTTTCTTTTGCTCGCCGCCGGCGTGCTCAATGCGCTCGGTGAGAAGTTGGAAGAACGTGTAATCCATCACCGGGCGGGCGAAGCTGGCCAGCGCCTGCACGCGCACTTCATTCTCCGCCTGGATGACCAGATCCAACAGCTTCTCCTGCGACATCTCGTCGCCCAGGTCTTGCAGCGATTTGGCCGCCGCCTGGATTTCCTGGTTGCGTTCCTGCACGCGCTTGCCGTAGGTTGTGATTGGGATGAGCTTCTTTTGCAGGGCCGATAAAACTTGCGCCGACTGCTGATCGCCGCCCATGATCGAAGCCTCTAACAGGCGGTTGAGCAGGGCGAAGAACTCGGCATCCATGTTCTTGTCTTCTTGCTTGATGATCTCCGCCAGTACATCGTCGGCGGTTACGCCCGCCAGGCGTTGGATGAGGGCCAGTTTTTTCTGCTGCGCCTGGATCATCTCTTTCGTGATGCCGTCCGCTTCCAGCACGCGCTCCACCAGCCCTTGCATGGTCAGCACATTTTGCGGGCGAAAGAGATAGGCCTTGCGTTTTTCTTTTGGCAGGGCGTCCACTGCTTTTTTGATCAGCGGGCCAAGAATGCGCTCTTGCTCTTCGAGCTTGATGCCCAATTCGGGCGGGGCGAAGGTCAGCAGCAGTTCTTTTTCGGGATCATGATAGACCATGGGGGTGGCAATATTGCCAACATAGCCACAGCTCTGGCATTGAATAACGTTCGCCCCGCCAGAAAGCAAACGCTGCTTTGCCTGGGGGTCTGCGCCGACATCAAACAGTTGTTCGATCTCGGCGACGACCGGCTGGCGGCAATTGGGGCAGTTAATACGGGTTTTGGGCATAAGGTTCTCCGAGTAGGTTGATCTTGAATACGCTATTGTAAAGCATAATCTCAGAAAATAGGCATCACTTCTCTGAGATCGGCAAAGAAAAGCAAATGTGCGCCCCCGCGCCGGGTTGAGAGTCCGCCCAAATGCGCCCATTATGCGCCTGGATGATCGCTTTGGAGAGATACAATCCCAGGCCGGCGCCTTTCGTGGTTTTGGAGGCGCCCGGAGCGCGGTAAAAGCGATCGAAGATGTGCGGCAGGTCTTCCGGCGCAATGCCGGGCCCTTGATCGCTGATGCAGACAATGACCTGGTCAGGGCGCACCTGTCCGCTGATGCGCAGTTCGCCGCCATCTGGCGAGTATTTGATGGCGTTCGAGAGCAGGTTGGCGATCACCTGGTACAACCGGTCTTCGTCCCCCAGGATGATCGGAAAATTGGGCGGGAAGTCCACCACCAGGGTGTGCTGGCTGGATTGGGTGCGGAAGCGCGCCGCGGCGCGCTCCGCCAGGCGCGGCAGCGAGAGATCGGCCAGGTGAATCTTCATCCCGCCCGCCTCCAGGCGCGAGGCGTCCAGCAGATTCTCGATCATCCCCGCCAGCCGGTCGGCCTCTTCCTCGATCACCGCCAGGCTGTCTTGCAAGATGGCCTGATCCCAGGCGGCGTCGTCGCGGCGCAGGGTTGAGACGTAACCCTTGATCAGCGCGACCGGCGTCTTCAGTTCGTGGCTGATGACCGAAATGAAAGTGCGTTTCAGGTCTTCGGCGGCGCGGAAGCGGGTGATGTCGCGCACCGTGGCGATGATATTGAGCAGGACGCCCTCCTCGATCAGCGGGGCGTAAGTGACGCCGATCGGCAGGGGCGGCTGCGGCGTCGGGCGTTCCAGGTCGCCTTCGATGTAAAAAGTGGCATGCGCGGTCAGCGGCCACCCGCCGGCCTCGGCCTGCTCCAGCGTCAGGCCGGCGGGACGCTGCGCCCAACGGATGACGTCTTCGTGTTTGCGCCCTTGCAGGCTGCCGGGGTGCGCCCCTGCCATGCGCTCGAAGGCCGGGTTGACGCGCTCGACCGTGTGATTGGTGGCCAGGATCAGCATCCCGTCCGCCGCCGAGTCGAGCAAAGCGCCCAAACGCTGTTTTTCGCGGCTGACTTGCGTGTAAAGGCGCGCATTATCTACCGCGATCGCGGTTTGAGCGGCGAAGCTTTCCAGCGCGCTGCGATCAGCTACGGAGAACAGGCCGGCATAGCTGCGAAAGATGAAGATCAGCCCGATCACTTTGCGGCGTGTAATCAGGGGCAGTCCCACCCCGGTCAGCAGCCCCAGGCTGACCTGGTGGGTGATCGTTTGCAGAATGCGATTGATCTCTTGCACCTCGAACCCTGCCGGGTCATCGGTGTCGTTTACATCCGCCAGCAGGGGTTCGAGGTATTGTTGCAAGGTGGGGGGGATGCCATTCGTCGCCGCGACCTCCCAGCCGCCCTTTTCCTGCCGCAGGAGGATCAATCCCGCCTGGCCGCCCAGCATCTCGACTGAGATGGTCAGGACGCGCGCCAATACGCGCTCCAGATCAAGCTCTTGGGTGATTGAACGGGTGATTTCCAGCAGGTAATCGCGCTGGCGGTTGCGAAAATCGGGCAGCATGGCAAAACTTTCTTTAGTGACCGTTCCCGGACACGTGCGGTTGGGCGCCCTTCTCGGCCAGGGTGATGGCTTCCTCGAAGATGTGCAGGCCCTCTTCCAACTCCGTGCGGGTGATACTGAGAGGCGGCGAGATGCGGATGGTGTTTTTACCGCAGCCCAGGGTGAGCAGGCCGCGCTCGAAGGCTAAATATACCACGCGCTCGCGCAAATCTGCATCGGGTTCTTTGGTGTGACGGGCGGCGATGTCTTTGGCTTTGACAAATTCCACGCCTATCATCAGGCCCATGCCGCGCACATCCCCGATGCTCGGATGGCGCGCCATCATTTCGTTCAAGATGTCCAGCGCCAGGTCGCCCATTTCGGCGGCGTTTTTCAGGTATTGTTTTTCGATCAAGTCAATTGTGTTGGAGGCGGCGGCGCAGGCCAGCGGGTTGCCGCCGTAGGTGTTGCCATGCGAACCGAGCGGCCAGGTGACCACGCTCTTGCGAGCGATCATTGCTCCCAACGGCATGCCCGAGGCAATGCCCTTGCCGGCGCAAACGATGTCCGGTTCGACCCCAAAGTGTTCAATGGCCCACCATTTGCCGGTGCGTCCCATGCCTGATTGGACTTCGTCAACGATCAAAAGGATATCGTATTGATCGCACAGGCGGCGCAGGGCAGGATAAAAACCGGGCGGCGGGACGATATAGCCTCCCTCGCCCTGGATAGTTTCGACAAGGATGCCGGCCACTTCGCGATGCGGCAGGGTTTGACCGAGAATCTGATGCTCGATGTACTCAACCACTGCTTCGCCGTAGTCCTGGCCCGGACGGCAGGCCAGGATGGGCCGGTACGGATTTGGATAGGGGACGTGAGTAACGCCATTCATCAATGGGTAAAAGCCTTCGTGGTAATGCGGCTTGCTGGCGGTGAAACTCAAGGAACCCATGCTTCGGCCATGAAACGCCCCCAGGAAACCGATAAATTGGCTGGCCCCGGTGTGATAGCGGGCCAGTTTGATCGCCGCTTCGACGCTTTCCGTGCCGGAATTCGTCATGAACGAGACAGCTTGTTCTTCAAATGGGGCGATCTGATTGAGTTTTTCCCCCAACGTGACCCACGGTTCGTGGTAGTAATCGGACGAGATATGAATGAACGCTTCGGCTTGTTGTTGAATTGCTTTGACGACTTGCGGGTGGCTGTGTCCGGTAGATGTCACCGCAATCCCGGCGGCAAAATCGAGGAAATGGTTGCCATCAACATCCCAAACATCGGTGCCGCGACCGTGATCCATCACAAATGGATAAGCACGGGCATAGGACGGAGAAATGACGGCATGGTCTCGCTCCAAAATTGCCCGTGCCTTCGGGCCTGGTAAATTCAAAATGGTATTCATCGTCTACACTCCTTTTCGAGACCCTAAGGGCTGCCTGGAAGGAGCCTGCCGGAGCTTAAAACCGCGAGCAACCCTTAGAGTCGAAATCTGCGAACGGGTTGTTACGCCAGGCGCAGCCGGTCGCCGCGCCTGGCTCGCTCCTCAGGGTCTCTTGCTTCAATTATAGCATGGGCAAGGCGTTCTTTTCGTAACAACACCCAATGGATGAAAATATCGTTTTTCGTAGTGACGGCTTCAGCCGTTGGCTGCCAGAGCAAGCGACGAAAGTCGCAGCTACGAGGGTTATTTTCGTAACGGTTATGATATAATGCCCCCGTCCGTTATTTACCCGGAGGAATGTGTATGCACTTGACCCTGTAATGCCAGCGTGTTTTTTCTTGGGTGCGTCCCGCTTTTGAGGATCAAACTGACTTGCTCAATCAAGCCGGTTGATTCGCTGGCCGGGGGCGTTGGCCCTCGGTTTTTTGTTTCTGACAGGGTAGCTTATGCTAAGTGTGCATCACATTACCAAATCTTACGGCATCCATACCGTTCTCGACGACATCACATTCAATATCAGCCGCGGCGAGCGCGTGGGACTGATCGGGCCGAATGGCTGCGGCAAGACCACGCTCTTGCGCATTTTGCTCGGCCAGGAGCCTCCCGATCGCGGCAGTGTCAACCAGACCCAGGCCGGCCTGCAGGTGGGCTACCTGGCGCAGGGCCTGGAACTGCCGCCCGATTACACCCTGGCGCAGGCGATTGCCTCGGTGAGTGGGAATGCCGAGCAGACGGAAGCTCACCTGGCCGAGTTAGCTGTCCAGTTGGCGCAGCGTCCCGCGGATCGCGCCTTGCAGGCCGCTTATGACCGCGCCCTGCAGACGTTGCAAGTGTCCACTGCCAATCCGCAGCCGATCCTGGCCGCCCTGGGGTTGGATGCGATCCCCCCGGAGCATCGCGTGGGGGCCCTCAGCGGTGGGCAGAAGACGCGCTTGGGCCTGGCGCTGGTCTTGATCAGCGAGCCATCCTTGCTGTTGCTCGATGAGCCCACCAACCACCTCGATATCGGCATGTTGGAGTGGTTGGAAGATTGGCTGGCCTCCTTCTCTGGCGCAGCCTTGATCGTTTCGCATGACCGCACGTTCTTAGACCGCACCGTGACCTCGATCCTGGAACTGGACGCCGAAACCCACAAAATTCGCCAGTATGACGGCAGCTACTCGGCTTACCTGGAGCAAAAACTGGCCGAGCAAGACCGGCAGTGGCAGGAATACAGCGATTGGAAAGATGAGATTCACCAACTGCGCCAGGCGGCGGCGCACGTGCGCGGGCTGGCGCGTTTTCGCAAGGGGGGCAAGGCGGATAGCGGCGATAAGTTCGCCAAGGGCTTTTTTGCCAACCGTGGGTTGGAAACCATGCGCCGCGCCAAACACATTGAGGCGCGTCTTGACCGTCTGTTGACCGAAGATCGGGTGGAAAAGCCCAAAAGCGCCTGGCAGATGAAGCTGGAATTCGCCAATCCCGAACACGTCAGCCGCGATGTGCTGGCGTTAGAGAACCTGGCGGTGGGCTACCCCGGTTTCCAGCCCTTGCTCAGCGACCTCAACCTGGTGATTCGCAGCGGAGAACGCGTCGCGATCATTGGGCCGAACGGCTGCGGCAAGACCACCTTGCTGCGCACCATCGCCGGCCGGCTGCCGCCTGTGCAGGGCGTCGCCCGTTTGGGAACCAGCGTTCGCCTGGGCTATCTCAGCCAGGAGCAAGAATGGATCGATCCACAGCACTCGGCCCTGGTGCATATCTTGCG
>CAIQJJ010000221.1 GCA_903872065.1 uncultured Anaerolineales bacterium
GACGATGCGCGCGTTGCGATCAGGAGAATATGGATTTTCACGGATGTGCGGATCGACGATGCGCGCGTTGCGATCAGGAGAATATGGATTTTCACGGATGTGCGGATCGACGATGCGCGCGTTGCGATCAGGAGAATATGGATTTTCACGGATGCACGGATTGACGATGCGCGCGTTGCGATCAGGAGAATATGGATTTTCACGGAGGCACGGATCGACGAGGTGTGAGTTGCGATCCGGTGGCTGCGATCGATGAAAGAGGATGAAAGATGGAGAAACAATTTGGCTTTTGGGATTACACTTGTCCGCGGCATGGCTCGTTGGAGCGTTATACGCGCGCCGATTGGGATGTGCTGCTGGATGATATGGCGGCGGGGGGGCTGAATTCGCTGGTGCTGGGCATCAAGTGGCTGACTACCGGTTACGCCTCGCGCCTGCCCTGGCTCGACCAGGACCCGCTGTGTTCCGCGGTGGCCTCGGAGAACGACTTGGTGCATTACGCCCTGCGCGGCGCCAGGCAGCGCGGCATGCGCACCTGGCTGCTGGTGGTAGGGACGATCTTTCCGCTGCGGCAGTCCGATCTGCCGGGCGGCATCCCCTATTGGGACGGCCAATACAAAGTGTATGACCTGGATACGCCCGGTTTGCCGGAGCGCATCTGCATGCTGTTTGATGAAGTGGTGGAGCTTTTCGGCGGCGAGGCGGATGGCCTGGTGGTAGAGCTGGAATTTTGCGACGGTGAGGCTGAGCATCGCATCCCGATCTACAATCAATGGGCGGCGGACAACAACCGGCCCGATTTTGCGGCGGTCAAAGCCATCCGCCTGGAGCCGCGCGTCTATCCCTTCACCCACTGGCGCGACTTTACCACGCAGCGGCGGATTGATATTTTACGCCAGGTGGAAAAGACGGTGCGCGGCAAGGGCTTCAGCGGCAAACTATCCTCGATCATCGAGGTGGACAATCAGCCTACGGTGGTGATGGGCAATGTCAATCTCATCCAGTTGCAGCAGGCGCTGCCGCACTGGTCGGTTGTCACCTACGACAGCATTTACGAACGGCGGCGCAACCGCCTGGCGACGATGGATTTCTGCGTCGTCCAGCCGCGCGCGGCCGGCCTCGAGACGCATTACCTGACGCGCGGCGTGATGACCTTTGGCATCCCGCCCGATCTGCCGCCCACAAGCCTGCAAGAGCAGTGGCGCATGTCGCTCGAAGACGCTGTGACCTATCAACCGGACAGCCTGTGGTTCATGGGGTCGGACTGCCGCCTGGATGGGATGGTGTGCAGCCATCTCAAGCTGCCGCAGTGGGGCTTCCATGACCCGCTCCAGGCCCGTCAACACTTGATTCAAATGATGCAAGTTTTTTCCCATTGAGGTGTTTATGAATCCGATCAGTTCTGCTGCTCTCCAAACGCTCTGGTACGATGGCGAAGCCCGCGAAGTGCTGCTGCGGGAGATTATCGGCGAGCGGCTGCGCCAAAACCCGCCGCCGGTGGAGGATGATTTCATCGTTGCGACGTATTTCTTTGCGTTTCGCACGATGCAGTTGGCGGATGCTGTACAAGAGATCAGCTATCACGCCACCAGCGGCATCAAGCACCCGCCGGCCGGATCGCTGTTGGAGCAGTGCTCGGCCAAACCGGCCGGGGTGGACGCCTTCGACGCCAGCGGCCGCCTGGGTTTGCTGCACGTCGCTTTCCCGTTGAAGATGATGCTGCAGCCGGATGGTCATCTCACCTCGTGTGATATTCTGCATACGCTGGCCGGGGCGATCATTTTTGATGTCTTTGAAAACCAGGATTCGCGCCTGGTGGCGATTCAACTGCCCGAAAAAGTGATCCGCTCCTTCCCTGGCCCGGCTTATGGCCCGCAGGGTTTGCGCCAGGAGGCCGGTTTTTCCGCCTCGCAGCCGGTCTTTGGCACGATCTTGAAGCCGACCGCCGGTATTACGCCGGAGGAAGTTGAAGCGCTGGTGGCGCAGGTCGCGCCCATCCCGCTCTTCATGTTCGTCAAAGAAGACGAAGATTTGTATCCCAATCTGGACTATTCCCCGCTGAAAGAGCGCACGCGCCGCGCCGTGGCCGCCATCGAACGCGCCCGCGGCGA
>CAIQJJ010000222.1 GCA_903872065.1 uncultured Anaerolineales bacterium
CGCCTCGTCCAAAATCACGGCCATCCAGTTGACCGCCTGGAGCGCTTCGGCGTCCAGGCGCGCCACCGGATAGCTGGTCAAGACGATGTGCTGATCGCGAATCGCCTGGTGGAATTCATCTCCGTGCAGCCTCTCGCCGCCGCGGTGGACATAGGCGCGCAGGCTGGGCGCAAAGCGGTTGATTTCGCGCGCCCAGTTGGTCACGACCGAGGTGGGGGCAATTAACAGCGCCGGCGCGGGCAGTTCCCCCAAGGTCTCTTGTTCGTGCAGCAGCAGGGCGATGGTCTGGATGGTTTTGCCCAGGCCCATATCGTCAGCCAGGCAGGCCCCCAGCCCCCAGCGCAGGTGAAATTGCAGCCAGGAGTAGCCGTAACGCTGGTAGGGGCGCAGTTCGCCTTGCAGTGCGCCGGGCTGCGGCAGCGTCTCCAGGCGGCCCTCCTCCGCAAAGCGCGCCAGCCATTCGCCCAGCCAGCCTTCCGGGATGACCTCCTCGATGGGCAGGCCGCCGGCCGAGGTCTCGCCGCCCAGCCCCAGGCGCATGGCTTCAAGCATCCCCATCTCACCCTCGATCTGCTGCTTTTGCCAGAATTTGATCGCCGCCTCGATCTGCTCGGCGTCCAGGCTCACCCACTGGCCGCGAATCTGCACCAGGGGAGATTTCAAGCGCGCCAGGGCGAGAAACTCCTCCTCGCTCAGTTCGGTATCGCCAATCGAGAGTTTCCATTGGTAGCGCACCAGGGTTTGCAGCGACAGATCGCCTTTGGCGATGGCGTTCTGTCCCTTTTGCGGATTCATCTTCACTTTTAAGCCCAGGCGCGCCCCTTTCTTGTTCCACCAGGGCGGGATGAGAATGCCAAAGCCGGCCCCTTCCAGCAGGGGCGCGGTCTCGCGCAAGAATGTGTAAGCCCGCTCGGCGTCTATCTGGAGTTGGGTGGGGAGTTTACTTTTCAGGCTGTCGGCAATCGGCGGCAGCAGGCGCGCCGCGTAGCCTAAGCCGGCAAGCAGTTTCTCCTGCGGTTGTTCGAAGCGGTGTCCCAGGTGGGTGAGCGCCCCTTGCGTCTTGCTCCAGACTTCTTCAGCCGGGATGAGCAGGCTGGGGTCGTCTTTGGCCTGGATCAGGTAGTGCAGCAGCCAGGCTTCTTTGGGCTGCGCCGGCGCTTCGAGGCGGAAGGCGATCCGAAACGCGGCATCGCCGGCGACGTGCAGGTTGCGCAGCCAGGCGCGCTGGCTGCCGGCCAGGGCGCGCAGCGGCGCCGGCGCGGCTTTGATCTCCGCATTGGCGTTGAAGAGCGCCTCGATCCAGCGGGAGGCGACAGAATCATCGGAGCGAGAGAACTTGGGCGCGCCGGGTTTTCCCCAGGCGCGGGCTAAGGCGTCGCCGAACGTGTTGAGAAAGCTGTGCAGCAGGCTGCGCGGGCTGGCGGGTTTTTGTTCTGGGTCGCCGTGCGTCTCGGCGCGACAGACCGCCGGCATGGCGGCTTCAAGCTGCGCCAGGCGCTGCGCGTCCCGCCCGCTGTCTAAGACCGTCAGCCAGCGGGCAAAAAAGGCCTGGCCGTTGCCGCTTGTTTCAAGGATGGGGAGAAGTTTTTGCGCCGCCAGGCTCTCCAGAACGAGCGCCGCGACCATGCGCCAGTATTCAAAGTCTGCCGCCGGCTGCGCGTTGGCGCTGGAGAGTCCGAGCAAGATCGGCGCCGCCTCGGCCGGCGCGAACCACTCGCCCTGGATGATAAACGCCGCCAGGGAGGGGTTCTCGCGCTCAATCTCCCAGTCGAGGATCAACTGCGGCGAAGGGAGGGGGATGCCTTTGACCGCCGGCAGGCGCAGGGTTATTTCACACGGCTTGCCGCTTAAGCCTGGCCGGGCGCTGAAGGGGTGCGCTTTGGGTTTTGGCTTAAGCGCGGCACGCCCGCGTGAAGCTGCCGGCGCGGGCGCGTGCGAATTTTCGAGCCAAAAGACAACCCCACTCGCCTCGCCTGGCCCAAGCGGGGGCTGATAGTGTGCATGAAGGATATCCATACACCCTCCTGAAATTCAGGTAGCAAATTTTGGGAATAATAGAAATTATACCTGATTTGGGTGCAAAGATTAACCACTAATCTACACGAATTTGTTTTATCATCCTTTTTGCTGTTTCAAAAGGAACGTCAGCCCGATGGCAATCAGCGCCATGCCGATGAAAACAGTAAATCCCAGGGCGTAGCCATCCGCGCCGAGCGCCGCGGCAATGTTGCCCAAGAGCGGCGGAAGCACAAATCCGCCAAACGCGCCCAGGCCTCCCACCCAGCCTGAAGCCCCGCCAACCGCTTGCGGTACGGCTTGCGGCACCAGCTTGAAGATGGATGCGTTGCCCATGCCCATGCCCACCGCCATGACCAAAACGGCCAGGATGGAAAGCGCCAGGTTGTGGGAGAAGGTCATCAAGATCGCCCCGATCAAGAAAATGCTCAACGAGATTTGGCCCGTCTTCTCGCCCCCCATCCGGTCCGCAACGCCGCCGCCGGCCACGCGCATCAGCGAGGTCGTGATCGAATAGAGCGCCGTCAGCGCCCCGGCCAGCGTCACTTCTGCGCTGAAGAAAGTTTTCCAGTAAGTGGGCAGCCAGGCTGTCATCGCCAGGAAGCCGCCAAAGGTCGCAAAATACATCGCGACCAATACCCAGGTCTGCCAGACTGCCGCCGAGCGTTTCAGGCTGTCAATCACTTTGCCGGTGGGGAAGATCTCCTGCCCCAATTGCGCCGCGGCGCGCTTCGCTTGCTCTGGCGCAGCCCCTTGCTCGCGCAGTTGAAAATAGGGCGCGTTCAGCCCGGTGAAATAATAGCCCACGCTGCCGGCGACCAGGATGATCAGCCAGATCAAATATGCGCCGGCCAGGCCGATCCCGCTGATCACAAACGGCAGGATGAAGGTGAAAATGCCAGGGGCCAGGTTGCCCACCCCGCCAAAAATGCCCAGGGCGCTTCCCTGCTGGCTTTTGGGGAACCAGTAGGAGACCTGGCTGATGCCGACTGAGAAGGTGGCGATCCCGCAGCCGCTCAACACGCCTAGCAGCAGGATCAAGGGGAATAGACTGGGGGTGAGTCCGTTCGGGTAGAGCGCATAGACGACCCACGTCAGGCCGCCCATGCCGGCGACGGACAGGCCGAGCAAGATCAGGAAAGGCTTACGTCCGCCGGTGGTATCTACCCAGGCGGCAAAGGGGATGCGCAGCAGAGACCCCGACAGCGACGGGATGGCGACCAACAGCCCAACCAGGGCCGGGCTGAGCTGCAAGGCGTCTTTGAATTTGTTGGCGGTCACGCCGAACAGCGCGACCGCGGCGAAGCCGATGAAAAATCCCAGGGTAGCGCCGAAAAGTCCCTGGCGGGGGGCGCCTTTGATGGTAGACATGTGCGGACTCCGTGACGTTCAAACCCTAAAGGCTGTGAAAACCTTTAGGGTTTGTGAATAGGGTTGGCCGAGGGTTGGTTTGCCGAGAGTCTATCTGCCTGGCGGTTGGCGATCACCACCTGCCACGGTCGCGTCAGGTATTCAAGTGGGAAGGCGACGATGTGAACCAGGCGGCTGAAGGGGAATACTGCCAGCATGACAAAGAAGTTGATGACGTGCAGCTTGATGATCCAGGGCAGGGGGGCGACCAGGGCGGTGTTGGGCTGCAAGGTGAGCAAGCCGAGCAGATAAGGAGTGAAGACGCCGGTGAACCAGTAGGAGCCGAAACGGTAAACTGTGGCGGTGAGCAGGCCGGTGACGCCGGAGAGCAGCAGCAGCCCCAGGACGATCAAGTCCATGGGGGTGGTGACCACCTTAACCCGCGCCTCGGTCAGGCGGCGGTAGAGCAAGATCACCATGCCGGCGGTCGCCCAAATCCCCAGCGCCAGGCCAGTGGCTTCCAGCAGGTATAAGCGCAGCGGTTCGCCGTTCCACAGTGTGAGGCCTTTGGGCAGCAGCAGCGCCCCCAGGTGGCCGAGCAGGACAAGGTTGATGCCCCAATGGAAGGAGATATTGCCCCAGAAAAGCTTTTTGCGCTCAAGCAGTTGGGATGACAGGCTGGAGATGGTGAAGGGGCGGTAGACGGCGCGATAAATGGTCACGCTCACGCAGGCGGCCAGTGAGAGGTAGGGAAAGACGACGAAGAAAAGGATATTCCAATCCATAAGGGACTCCCGCGCCCGGTTTCCCCTCTCGCCGGCCCGCGCCGGCGAGAGGGGACGGCAGGCTATGCGATTTCTTTTTCTAACGCTTCGGCCAGCGCCAGGTATTTCTCATGGACGCCCTCGCCGGTTTCTTCGTGTTCGACGTGTTCGAAGCCATCCAGCACCTTGTCATGTTCAGCGACAGGGATGACCTGGTTGGCCATGGGGAAGAGGATGTTATCTTCTTTATAGATGTGCTGGCGCAGCAGGCTGGCGTAGCCGTTGGCGTTTTCAATGACCGCCTGGCGCGCCGCAGAATCGCCGCTTTGCAGTTTTTCGGCGGCGGCGCGCATGCCGCGGGTGAATGAGCGGCCTTGCTCATGCTCGAAGAGCATCACGCCAACCGGCCCGCTCTGAGTAGGCATCCCATGATCGCCCATGGTTTTAAAAAGGACGCCTTCTTCTTTGCGGTGATGGCAGCCATCGGCAAAGCCCTTGATGAATTGAGCCGCATCGAGAAAGAACCCAGGGCGCACAGGCTCGCCAGCTTCCAGGCGCTCCGCGCCGGCCTCGATGGCGCTGATCACGCGTTCAATCACGCGGTGTTCGGACGACAGGATATCGGTTGCTTGCATCAGAATATCTCCTTGCGATGGTTGCATCGCGGCGCGGCGCTGAGAGCAGCGCCGCGCAATAGTCCCAAAAGGTTATCCTTTGGCTTTGAGAGGGATGGATTGCTGCGCCTCTTCAAGCAGGTGCAGATAAGGGTTGTTGCGGTCGGCTTTGCGCAGCGCGGCGATCATGCGCTCCAGCGCCGCCGGCAGGATTTCGATCAGTTCAGGCAGGGGGGGAGAAGCCACTGCCAGGTAACGCAGCGCCGGGATCAGGTGATCGGGCAGTTCCCCGTCGCTGTCCACATTGTTTTCAAACAAGGCGCGGTTGAGGGCGGCCATAAATTTGCCGCGTTGATAGTTTTCACCCCAAGTCTGGTAGCCGATGTAGGGGGCGGCGGTGGGGTTGAGATCCCAGGTGGAGGTGTACAGTTCTTCCCATTCGGATAAGGATAGGCGCTGGATATCCTGGATGAACGCGGCGCAGTGCGGTAGTTTGTGCGGCGCGGGCTTGCTGTTGCGCTCCGCCAGGGTGCGTTCAAG
>CAIQJJ010000223.1 GCA_903872065.1 uncultured Anaerolineales bacterium
GGGGTAGAACACCGCCCACTCAACGCCCAATAATTCGGGAAGTTCATCCCAGATCAGGATCAGCGCACGAAGGACAAGCGAAGGCTCCACTGCTCACACTCCATAGAAAACAAACGGCGCCCAGTGATAGGGCTGATCGTGGAAGGGCCGCGCCTCAGGCTCCATACTGCCAAAGTGCAGCACCCCTTCGGCCGCGACCTGCAAGGGCAGCAGCTTGGCCGCCGCCGGCTGCTGGCGCAGGTCTGCCAGCGCCTTGTGTCCGGCGAAGTAGGTTGTCAGTTCGTCCGCCGTGACCTGGCGCAGCCAGCGCTGCGCGGCCTGCAAGGCGCGCCCCGGGGACATTGGCCCTGCGCCGTCCTGGGGATCGCCCTGCAGGTGATATTCGTAGAAGCGGATCATCAGCAGCGCCGTGGACAGGTCGCTGACGCTCCACAGCGTGCCGACCACCCCCGGAATGCCGGCCTGGGTGAAGCCGCCCGGCAGGCCGATGGCTTCATCGGGCAGATTGTTGAAATCGGCGATGGCCGTCTGGCAGGCGGAAAGCACGACCAGGCGCATGCCCCACAGATTGGGCTGATCCAGCACTTCGCGCAAGGTGAGGGTCTCTTCGTGGGCCAGGGAAAGCGCCGAGTCGAGCGGCTGTTGGGGGTTGAACATCCCGTGGCAGGAGAGGTGCAGGTGCGAGGCGTCCGCCAGGGTGGAGAGGAGCGCCTGCCGGGTGGCGGCTTCGCCGTACAAGGGTTGAGAGTCGCCGCCAAAGGAGGCAGCGATCTCTTGCAATTCGGCCTGGGCGTAGGGCAGGGACGGCGCGGCCGGCAGCGGGTTGCCGACGCCGGCCAGGCGCAAGGGCCGGCGGCTGCGCACGGCGTGCTGCTGGCGGGCGGAGGCGAGC
The DNA here is from genome assembly GCA_903872065.1 of uncultured Anaerolineales bacterium. Lineage (GTDB taxonomy): Bacteria > Chloroflexota > Anaerolineae > Anaerolineales > UBA4823 > CAIQJJ01. Next base: position 893 of record CAIQJJ010000223.1, read on the forward strand.
GCCTGCGCTGAGGCGGCATAGCGGACCTCGAATTCGTCCAGGAAGTGCAGCTCCTGGCCGTTGTGGGTGTAGCGGGCGGCGTGCAGCGGCAGCAGGCCCAGCCGGCCGCCGGGGATCAGGGTGACGGCTGCGGCTTGCCGGCGGCGCAGGCCGGCGGCCACCGGCCCCATAATAGCTTCGCCGAGCCGCGGCAGGAGGTCGTCCAGGCTCTCCGCCAGCCAGGCATGCTGGCCCAATGCGCCGGGCAGGTAACCGCCGGCGACATTCTCTCCATCGCGCCGCACCAGCCAGCCGTCCAGGGCCGCTTCGGTCAGCGCGTCCAACCAGATGACCTGGATCTCATCCGGCGTGACCAGCAGCGCCAGCCCGCCGGCGGGTGTGGCCGCCAGGTAGACCAGCGGGGCGTCCTTGGCCTGCTGCTGAATCTGCTCCAACCTGAGCGATCCCAGGAAGGTCTCGTAGCCAGGAATGAGGCGGATTTGCCCGATGACGGCCTCCAGTTCGGCCTGGGCGGTTTCCACCTGCTGCAGCCAGTCCGGCGGGCGGGGAGCGGCAGGTTCGCCGGGGCGGGATTCTAATGAGGCCAGCGCCAGCCGATCGTCCAGGCCTTGGCTGGCGGCGCGGTAGCGAGCCAGCAGGTCTTGCTGCCCGATCTCACTCAGCCGCTCCAGGTCGCGGCGGCTGCGCTCCAGCGCCTCGCCCAGCAGCCGGGCGCGGCCGGATTCGAGGGTTTCCAACGCCTGGGACAGGTTCTCCGTTTTGGCAAAGGCAAAGGCGGCCTGGGCAGCCACCCCGCGCGCCTCGCCCAGCCAGGATTCTTTGGCGGCGCGGGAGGTCTGCTTCTGAAAAAGGCGCTGGCTGGCCTGCAAGCCAAAGGTGTAGGCCTGGCAGGCTTCTGCCCACGATCCCCGTTCCAATGCCCACCTTCCCCAGTTCTGGCTGCTGGTAAGTGTGATTTCTTGTGAGACTACCTGGCCCAGTTCGCACGCCTGGCGGTAAGAGGCTGTGGCTTCCTCCAGGTCAGAAAGCGCCCCCGTTTGGTGGTAGCGGTCGCTGAGCCCATTGCCCAAATTGTTGAGATACATTGGCAGGTCGGGCGAGTCGGGCGGCGTCAGGCGTGCCGCGGCCTGCCATGAGCGGATGGCTTCTTCCAGGTCAGAAAGCGCCCCCGTCCGGCGGTAGCGGTCGCTGATCCCGCTGCCCAAACCGTTGAGATACATGGGCAGGTCGGGCGAGTCGGGCGGCATCTGCCGCGCCGCGGCCTGATAGACGCGGATGGCTTCTTCCAGGTCGGAAAGCGCCCCCGTCCGGCGGTAGCGGTCGCTGATCCCGTTGCCCAAATTGTTGAGATAAATTGGCAGGTCGGGCGAGTTGGCCGGCGTCTGCTGTACCGCGGCCTGCCATGAGCGGATGGCTTCTTCCAGGTCGGAAAGCGCCCCCATCCGGCGGTAGCGCGTCCATAGCCCGTTGCCCAAATTGGTGAGATACATTGGCAGGTCGGGCGAGTCGGGCGGCGTCTGCCGCACCGCGGTCTTGTAGATGCGGATGGCTTCTTCCAGGTCAGCAAGCGCCCCCGTCCGGCGGTAGCGTGTCCATAGTCCGCTGCCCAAATTGTTGAGATAAATTGGCAGGTCGGGCGAGTCGGGCGGCGTCTGCCGCGCCGCGGTCTGCCATGAGCAGATGGCTTCCTCCAGGTCGGGAAGCGCCCCCGTCCGGCGGTAGCGCGTCCATAGCCCGTTGCTCAAATTGTTGAGATAGCCGGGCTGGTGGGGCGAGTCGGGCGGGGTCAGGCGCGCCGCTTCTCGAAAGGCGCGGATGGCTTCTTCCAATGTCTGCGAAGCTGACGCGTCGGAAAGCGCCCCCGTCCGGCGGTAGCGGTCGCTGAGCCCGATGCCCAAATTGTTGAGAAGAGAAGGCAGGTTGGGCGAGTCGGGCGGCGTTTGCCGCACCGCGGCCTGCCATGAGCAGATGGCTTCTTCCAGGTCAGCAAGCGCCCCCGTCCGGCGGCAGCGGTCGCTGAGCCCGATGCCCAAATTGTTAAGAAGAGAAGGCAGGTCGGGCGAGTCGGGTGGCGTCTGCTGCGCCGCGGCCTGAGAGACGCGGATGGCTTCTTCCAGGTCAGCAAGCTCCCCCGTCCGGCTGTAGCGGTCGCGGAGCCCGCTGCCCAAATTGTTGAGGTAGCCGGGCAGGTTGGGCGAGTCGGACGGCGTCTGCCGCGCCGCGGCCTGCCATGAGCGGATGGCTTCTTCCAGGTCAGCAAGCTCCCCCGTCAGGCTGTAGCGGTCGTTGAGCCCGGCGCCCAAATTGTTGAGATACATTGGCAGGTCGGGCGAGTTGGGCGGCGTTTGCCGCGCCGCGGCTTGAAAGACACGGATGGCTTCTTCCAGGTCAGAAAGCGCTCCCGTGCGGTGGTAACGGTCACGGAGTCCGCTGCCCAAATTGTTGAGAAGAGATGGCAGGTCGGGCGAGTCGGGCGGCGTCTGCCGCGCCGCGGCCTGCCATGAATGGATGGCTTCTTCCAGGTCAGAAAGCGCCCCCGTCCGGTGGTAGCGGTCGTTGAGCCCGTTGCCCAAATTGTTGAGCAGAGCAGGCAGGTTGGGCGAGTCGGGCGGCGTCTGTCGCGCCGCGGCCTGCCATGAGCGGATGGCTTCTTCCAGTTCCGCCATTGCCCCCGTCCGGCGGTAGCGGTCGCTGAGCCCGGCGCCCAAATTGTTGAGCAGAGCAGGCAGGTTGGGCGAGTCGGGCGGCGTCTGCCGCACCGCGGCCTGCCACAATTCCAGGGCGCGGTTCAAGTCCTCGATCTCCTTCCTGCATTGGTAACGGTACAGAAAAACGCCGCCAGCGTTGTTCATGGCCATCAGTTGAAAGCGCTCAGGGGTGGTGTGGAAGGCCGGTTGAGCCAGGATGCGCTGCCAGGCCTGGGCAGCGGCCTCCAGGGCCGCCAACTGGCCGGTTTGCTGGTAGCGCTGTAAACCTTCCATAGCCTGGCGCAAATCGGATTGGAATTGAGGAGGAATGGAAGGCCCCTTGCCACTCGAAGCGGCGGCCGCTTCCAGCTTTTGACGCAGGTCAGGGCGGGCGTCCAGGGCGCGTAGGAGGTCTTCCTGGCTGTCGATTCGCACGCCGCTGCGGGCCAATTCTTCCACTACTTCACGCAGCGCAGGCGGCATCTCTGCCAGGGCATTGGCCGCTTCCAGTTGTTCAGGAGTCAGTCCCATCTTTTCGGCAAAGGCGTTGGCGACGCCGATTGCGCGGCAGCGCTGCAGCAGGGTGCGGTGTTCAGCCAACAAGGTTTGAGAATTTTCATCCCCCTGAAACTCGGCGGCCGCCAGCAGTTGGCCCAACAAGGCATCGGTTTCGTCGCTGAGGAGTTCGGGGTGCTGCTCGACCACTCGCTGGCTTTCATCCCAGGTTTTGGCCTGGCTGAACTGCTGAAGCGTTTGGATCAGCGGTAGCGCTTTGGCCAGTTGGCGGGCTTGCTCTTGGAGTTGTTGGTATGCCTGCGGGTCTTCCTGGCGCAGGCGTTCCAATTCAGCCGCGATTTTCTGCTCCATATTGTCAGCAGGCGCTTCGGGCCCGTGGACGAATGCTCCGGGCAATTGATCGCGTGGCATTTCAGTGATCTGCTCCAGCCAGGCATCCTGCCAGGCGTCGCCCAATGATTGTACCAGGTGGGTAAGTAACTGGTTTTCTTGTTGGACGCTTTGCCGTGGGTTGGCCTGCCGCACCGACGAGAAGATCAACCTCGCCCCTGATCCATCCCCTCCTGGGAGATGGAAAGCGGCAGGCAGGAAGATCAGCAGCGGCGCATCCGCCTGGCCGAACGGGCCGCAGGTCGGACAGGCCACGTCGTGCAGGCGGCCCTGTTGGATGAGCTGCAGCAAATCCGGGCGTTCGGCGGCGTCCACGATCAGCCAGATTTCGGCCTGGAAAGGCTTCTGGCAGTTGGGACAGGTGAGATTGGCAGTTTGGGCATAAGAATTGGGCATTCTATTTCCCTTTCAGACGGAAGCGAGAAGTGAAGACATGGATTCAATCATTCATACCGGGCGGCCGAAACCAGCGGATGCTGCGCTAAGGAGGGCATATGGCCTATTCACTTTTCCGCCCATGCAGTAATGCTTAAAGTTTACCC
>CAIQJJ010000224.1 GCA_903872065.1 uncultured Anaerolineales bacterium
CTGATCTTGCCGCCGGCCAGGGATTCTTCCAATTGGGGATGGACTCGTTGATGGCAGTCGAATTGAAAAACCGCTTGCAGCGCGACCTGGGGCGCCCCTTGCGCACGACGCTGGCCTTTGATTATCCGAGCGTGCAGCTTCTCAGCCGTTACCTGGCCGAGGAATTAAGACAAGCTGCTGCGACAATTTCCGCGGGCGAGGGTGCGTTGGACGATTCCAAAGCTTCTACAACGGAGGAGACGAGCGAACAAGTTCGCGACGTCGCAGTGGAAGACACACTCTCGCGCGATGAATTGAAAGCGATGCTGGACGACGAGCTGCGCTTGTTGGAAGAGGATTTATAAGGATTGCTGTATGCCTGAAGAACGCCCTATCCCGGCCTCAAACCCCGACGATCTGGAACAACTTAAAAGAGCGCTGGCCGCCCTGAAAAAAGCCCGCGCTCGCATCGAAGCGCTTGAAGCGGCGGAGGCGGCTTCCAGCGCACCGCTGGCGATTGTCGGCATCGGCTGTCGTCTACCAGGCGGGGCGAATTCGCCGGCGGCTTTCTGGCAACTGTTAAGGGAAGGGCGCAGCGCCATCCGCGAAGCGCCGTCTGAACGCCGTGGTATGGAGGGTTTGCGCGGCGGTTTTTTGCAAGAGATTGATCAGTTTGACGCTCATTTCTTCGGCATCTCGCCGCGCGAAGCGAATGCCATGGATCCACAGCAGCGCCTGGCGTTGGAAGTTAGCTGGGAAGCTCTGGAAGACGCCGGGATCATCCCAGCCAGCCTGGCCGGGAGCGCCACGGGCGTCTTCATTGGCATCGGGCTGAACGACTACGGGCGGCTGCAAATCCCTGCCCAGGCAGCCGACCCGGCCCTGATTGACAACTATTTCGTCCAGGGCAATGCGCTCTGCATCACCCCCAACCGCATCTCCTACGCCTTCGACCTGCACGGCCCTAGCCTGGCAATTGATACCGCCTGCTCCTCGTCTCTCGTCGCCCTGCACACCGCCTGCAACAGCCTGCGCCGCGGTGAGAGCAGCCTGGCGTTGGTCGGCGGGTGCAACCTGATCCTCTCCCCTGCCAACTCCATCGGCCTGGACAAATTCCTCGCCCCAGATGGCCTGTGCAAAACGTTCGATGCCCGCGCAGATGGTTATACGCGCGGCGAGGGCGTCATCCTCCTCGTTGTCAAACGGCTGGCGGACGCTCTTGCCAGCGGCAGCCGCATCTACGCCCTCATTCGCGGCAGCGCGATCAACCAGGATGGCTTCAGCAGCGGTCTCACTGTGCCAAACGGACTGGCGCAAGAGGCCATGCTGCGCGAGGCGCTGCGCCAGGCTGGCGTCCAACCGCAGGAGGTGGCCTACATCGAGGCGCATGGCACCGGCACCGCCTTGGGCGACCCGATTGAGGCCAATGCGCTGGGCGCGGTCTTTGCCGCTGGGCGCACCGAGGATCTGTTGATCGGCTCTGTCAAAACCAATATCGGGCATCTGGAAGCCGGCGCGGGGCTGGCCGGGGTGTTGAAAACCGCCCTGGCATTGTACTACGATGAAATTACGCCCAGCCTGAACTTTGAGCAGGCCAATCCTCTGATTGACTTTGCCGGCCTGCGGCTTAAGGTTGCCAGCCAGCGGCGACCCTGGCCGCGCGCTTCGGCAGGTTCCGCTTCGACAGGTACCGCTTCGGCAGGTACCGCTTCGACAAGCTCAGCGCGCCTGCCAAGCGATGCGCGCCTGCCAGGCGATGCGGCAAAACCGCGCCGCGCCGGCGTCAGTTCCTTTGGCTTTGGCGGCGCCAACGCCCACATCATCCTGGAATCCGCACCCATTCCCACTGCCCACGGCGATGATCTGCACCGCCCTTCACTTCCCACGGCGATGCTCTTTATCGCTCCCCACTCCCCACTTCCCACTTCCCACTCCCCAGCAAAGAGCGAGTTGTTCACCCTTTCCGCCAAGACGCAGCCCGCCCTGCTAAATGGGGCTCGCCGGATGGCTGATTGGCTGGCTGATCAGTTCGCGCACAGCGAGGCGCGCGAGATAACACTGCCGGCAAATCACCTGCCCTCCTTGTCCGACGTATGCGCCGCCGCCCGCCAGACCCGCTCATCTTTCTCGCACCGCCTGGCGGTGACGGCCAATTCGTTGGAGGAACTGCATGAGGCGCTCATAAGCGTTGACAGCGATACAGATCACCCAACGCCGAACAGCAATTGGGTCATGGGACAGGCGCAGCGCCAGGGGACGCCCAAGATCGCCTTTCTCTTCACCGGCCAGGGCGCTCAATATGTGGGCATGGGCCGCCAACTATACGAAATCGAGCCAGTCTTTCGCGCCGCCATCCAGCGCTGCGATGAGATTTCAGGCAAAATCGGCGGCGAACGGCTGTTGGACATC
>CAIQJJ010000225.1 GCA_903872065.1 uncultured Anaerolineales bacterium
AATGAATGGCAAAGCGGAAAAGAGCTTGCATCGTTCTGGGCCAAAAGGCTTGCGGATACAGGTCAACCGCGCCCTGCAAATTGCGCAGTTGGTGCGCCAGGCAGATCTGAAACAACTCGGCTTTGGCTTTCAACTGGGCGGACAGACAATCGCATCCCCACACTTCTGGCTGATGATTGCCCACCATCTTTTCGATTTGGGTGTGTTCCATTTCAGTTGAGATATTCAAGCGGCCAACGGTAAGGCTGAATAATCATCTGATTGGTGGATAGCCAACAATTCGGCACAGCGAGACAGTTCCAAGGATTTTCCATACAGCCGCTGGTGGCGCTGTTTTCTGAGATAGGCATGGTAATCACTCCAGTCATCATTTTCGGCGACAGCGCGCATCCGCAGTAAGCCTTCTGCGCCGGTTTGAGACCAACGCATCCCGGAGAGTTCGCAACGGTCTTTGACAAAATGGCGGCAAGCGCCTTCGATCACACCGGAAGCAATCGGCCAACCTTTCGCCAGGTAAGTTGGGTAATCCATATAAGGCAAATTGCGCTCGAAATAGTTGGCGGTGCGGTTGAGTTGGTCAAGCAGGTTGGCGGACACATGATCCGCGGTGGCCATCAGCCGGAACTCGGTGATGAGTTGAGCGGTTTTGCCAGAAAGCATGAGCAGCGTTTTTTGCGCCATCCAGGGAATGCGCTCGGAACTGGTTTCACCCAGCAAGGGATTGACGACTTTCCAAAGATACTCGCTGGCATGGATGAAGTCCAAGGCCAAGGTGAAACCGTTCAGGTGAAAGTGCAATCGTAACTGTAAGGGTTCACAACCATCACACAAAGCTACTCGCTCCTGGATATGGTCACATTCAAGCAAGCGCACATAGCGTGCCAAACGTTCCAAAGCTTTATCTTTGCCATCCAAAATTGCCCAGGTAAGCTTGTTTTGGGGCTTGGGGCGATCTAGTTTTTGCGCTTCGCTGTCGAACTCGGACTTTGAAAGGTCAAAAAAGCTGTTGACTACTTCCTGTGGTGTGCGGATCAGCGGCGCAATCGTATAGGCGCTGGTTACAATCGCTTCCTGCTTGTGCCCGCGCTTCTGAACTTTGCCCAGACGTACCGGTTTCTCCGGCTGCTCAGTTTCGGATTCCAGAACCATCGGTATACCCTTCCCATCTGCCTGAGCAACCAGGATAGATGCTCCGACAACGGGCGTGGGTGGCGCTTTCTGGTCGTAGTAGGCCAGCACGTCTGCAGAATCTTCAATGATGTTCCCTTGCAGGCTGCGCTTCGAGAGCGAGAGACCCAATAAACGCTTGAACATGTCGGCCGTTTTGGCATACACATTGTCAACGTCCAGATACCCGGACAATTCTTGCAGTAAGTCAGAATAGCCATCCGCTTGTAGACTGAGTTCTTCATCCAGCGGGATTTGTTGGCCAACGCCTTTTTTGTAAAAGTACGGACGTTCAAACCAGAGCTTGCCAAAGATCGAGAAGTAAGATCGGGTTGTATCACGGTGATAGGGTATTTCCTGTCCGTCTGCCAGTTGTACTTTCATCCGATTGCTCTTCTCGGAGCGCACTGTGAAAAATAGTTGCAACAGGCTGAACCCGAGTGAAACCAATAGCTTGAACAAACCACTCTCGATTTGATAGGCGCTTGCACTTTGTGATCTTTCACCGGTCACAAAATCTAACATCGATAGCGTAACACAATGGGGACAAAAAGGATGAGCCAACCGACAAGATAGGGTACAAACATCTCTCATAACTTAAGCAAAAAAACCACTGGACAAATTGCGGGATTACGGATATGGTTATAGAATGACAACCAAGAAACCTCGCAATCCCGATCATGTTTGTCGAGTAAATGTACCTGGGTCACAGGATGAAACCTTGGTGGCACAGTTTGAAGCATTGGTCAGTCCGGCTATCTATGCCCAGGCGGCGTACTATCGCAATCTGGAGTTGCGTGACCGCATTCTCAACTTGCCACTGATGGTGGCTGCAATTTTGGCGCTGTTATGGCGACAAATCCCATCAGTTTGTGAATTGACCAAAGCTCTCAATCGCGAAGGTGTCTTGTGGATGAAGCCAGTCAAGGTCTCGCAACCCGCCTTGAGCAAACGCCTGCTCACTTTTCCAGCGGAGTTATTTGAAAAGGCGTTCCAAGCGCTGCTGCCGAAGTTGCGAGAGCGTTGGCTGGCTCGCAAACGTCCGATCCCAGAAGCAGTACGTAGCGCCTTGCAGCATTTTCCACACATTTACAGTGTTGACGGTTCCGCTCTGGAAGCCCTGTTTCGCAAACTGGATGCCTTGCAAGACAGCCCAGTTGGAGCGCTGGCTGGCAAAATCTGCACGGTGATCGACTTGGCGACCCGCTTGCCGGTGCAATGCTGGTATGTTGCCGAAGCCTTAGCCCACGATACCCAGTTCGAAGCGCTGATCTTGAGTATGGTCTGTGCAGGTACCTTGTGGATTTTCGACCGCGGCTTCTACGATTTCGTCTTTTTCGATGACGTGATTGACCGCGGCGGCCATTTCATCACTCGCATCAAGTCGAATGCGGTGATCAAGGTTGAACAGGTGTTGTGCAAAACCGCCGAAGTCTGCGATAGCCTGATCACTCTGGGCGGCGAGGGCAGCACTTGCGCTCATCGCTTGCGCCTGATTGAAGTCCGCTATGGCATGACCTGGTATCGCTACCTCACGAGTGTTCTTGACCCGGCCCTCTTGCCAGCGAACGTGGTTGCCGACCTGTATCGTCGCCGCTGGCGTATCGAAGAAGCCTTCAACACCGTCAAACGCTTGCTCAATCTGGCATATTTGTGGACCGGCTCACTCAACGGCATTCTTTTACAGATCTGGGCCACTTGGTTGTTCTTTGCCTTGCTGGTTGATCTGGGTGATGCAGTAGCTGAAGAACTGATGCTGCCCTTCGACCGTATCTCCCTGGAGATGGTTTTTCGCGGCTTGTATCACTTTACTCAGGCTCACCAACGTGGCGAAGCATCCGACCCGATCAAGTACCTGGCTGCAATCGAAAACAAAGACTTGGGCGTAGTCAAACGTTTGCGCAAGAAAACTCTGCCTCTTCTCAACTCTGACCAATCTTTGACACCCTCATCTGCTTAAGTTATGACCAATGAATACAACTATGATTACGGGGTGAAATGCGCCCAGCGCGGCTA
>CAIQJJ010000226.1 GCA_903872065.1 uncultured Anaerolineales bacterium
GGCGGAACTATGGCCAGGGCTGATAATCCTTTTTTAAACGGCGGATGTCCGTCTGCATCAGCATAAAAACTCATTTGATAACCCTTGGGCGGCAGCGGCGGCAGTTTTTCATTTGGCAGCCACAACGCGCGCAGGTAGTCGCTGGATATATTGTTGGATGACACATTCAATGGCCAGGTCTGCGGCTGCAGGCGATCGACCGTTTTTAGCCCAAGACGCAACTGCCATTGACTCCCGTCAGATGTTACTGCCACCAATTGTTCCCCTGTGCCAGTAAGGCGGGTTTCGAAATGACAGGATGAAGCGGAAACCGCATTGACGCGCAAGTGGATTGGCGGCAGATCTAAAAAACCATTTCTTGCCGGGCGTAAATCCAATCGTTCGGGTGTTAGCTCAATTTCAAGACCATCTAAATCGTGAGGCATGGCAGGGGATCCTGAAAACGGAGCAGGCTGGAAATGTAGAAATGGCGCTGTTTGCGCTCCATTGAGAATACTCCCCCCACTGTGTGACACGGTCAGATCTTTTTGCAAGGCGTCAATCGTTTCATCACGCTCAGACAACTGCTGTCGCAGTTTTACTTGTTGCGCTTTTAGGGCGCTAATCTCCTTGTCTTTTGCAGTGATAATCTCTTGCGCCTTTTTTACAATCTGATTGCGCTTTTCCAACTTTTCCGAAGCCAGGCGCAGTTCCTCCTCGAGAACGCTGAACTGCGAGGCCTGGCCTACTACAACTGTCATAAGTCCCAGTTCTACCAGGCGCGCGCAGGAAGCGGGCAAACCCTGGCGATCCCATCTTCGCAGATCATCAGTAATCAAGCAAAGTTCATCAAAAAGATCCCCGTCTGCGCTGCGCAGTTGATCGGAGATAGCCTTGATAAGAGATTGAAATTCACGCTCGTTCATGAGCTGGACTATCCTTTTTTTACCATGGGCTGCTGTATCTAGCTGTTGAGAAATGGAAGGCAATCATTGTGAGAGACCTTATTTTTTGGATTTTGTAACAGAAGAAGGCCTTATCACAGGGTCTTTAATCCCTAAGACAAGGGGAAAGGATGCGCTACTGACTGATTTTTTGCCATCTAAGGTTATCCATTCTTGCTGTACCCAATATAGAAAACGTTCACTTTGATGGCGAACACGCACATAAAGTTTCTGGTTTATTGCTGTTGTCCAACCAACGACTTCCAAAAGATTGCCATCGAAAAACCGCACCCCATCCACTTCTTTTCCCTCGCTGACATACCCATTGCGTTGGCCGATATAGGACATTTTTTTGTCTAAACAGTGAAATTTAACCGTCAACATCGGTTGGGCAACAATTTGAATGCTATCTTTTACTGGTAACCTGTTTATAATTTTTCTTGTTGAGATGTCTCGGAGTGCAACAATAAAGCATATTCCTTTTTTCTTTGCCATCTCAAAATGATGCGTTTTTGTGAGAACTGGGTAAAGCCGTACAGACGGTTTGTCCGTCTCGCGTTCATACTTTCCTTCGATATCGAAATCTACATTATCAATTTTACCTGAGATCAGAATTTCCCACTCGCCATGAGGGGTTTCAATGACAAGGCGATTGTTTATTATAAAACGCCAGTTCTTAGTCTGTTCAGATTCCTTGATGGTTAATTCCATAGGAGGAAAGTCGAAATATTGTCCATCTGGCAGTTTAGCATAATCCAGCAGTTCAGGTTTGTAGACGACATCAATCTCTCGCAGGATAGCGGCGGCATCCCACCCTATTAGAGATGGCTTCGCCGTTTCTGCTGGACGCCTCTGGGGAAGGGGTGGAACTGATGTAGGATTTGATGGTAGCGTATCTTCTGGTTCGGATGGCGAGATAGAGTCTTCTTTTATGGGGTGATTAAGTTCTGTTTGGAAATGGCTTTTTTTCCCATTTAGCTTTTCGTTTTCTTCCTGGAGGCTTTTCGTCAGCTTGTGAGCAGTCTCAAGGTCTTTTGTCTGTTCTTGCACCCGCTCTCGTTCAATATACAGATCAGATTCTAACCTCCCAATCCTTACACAAACATCATTGGAAGCTGTTTCTTCCAGGTTGCGCAATTCTAGCGTCAACTCATTGTTCTGCTGTTTGGTGGTGTTCAGTTCATCCCGTGCAGCGTCTAATTCATGCTGCTTCGCCTCGAGATCCCTGGAACTTCGTTCTTCCAGGTTGCGCAATTCTAGCGTCAACTCATTGTTCTGCTGCTTGGTGGTGTTCAGTTCATCCCGCGCAGCGTCTAATTCATGCTGCTTCGCTTCGAGAACCCTGGAACTTCGTTCTTTCAAGCTGCGCAGGTCTTGCTGTAAATTCTCGTTCTGCTGCTTGATGGTGTTCAGTTCACCCTGTATATCATTTTGCTGCGTTTCTGCTTGTCGATCAAGGTCTTCAATCTCCTTGCGTCGCTGGCGAATTCTGTCGTTCACCAGGTTTTGTCGTTCCTCAGAAATCTTCTCTTCCAGCGTATTTAAGGCTTGATTCAGGTAATAAGCCGGTAAAGCCGCGCGTCCTTTCATCTGTTGAGAAAACGCCTTCTGAATCTGATCACGCACTGTGTCGTCAGTGCGCAGTCGCCGTCCATGCAAAAAAACTAAACCCGCCAGGTGCGCCCATTGTTTTTCATCAATCGCCCGTCTAATCAACTCGAGCAGGCGCTGCTCAGGGGATAAACTGGCGCTTGGGATATTTTTGCCGCCCGAAAGTCCTTGATAAGACTCAAGCAGGTGGAAGGCGGCTTGTATATCGTCTTCCCTCAAGCATTCTTCATAAGCCTGAGAGATGCTCTTACACAGTTTTCGCGCCGCGGGCAAGGCATGCAGTTCAGGCGGAGACCGAAATACCTGGCTTCGCAAACTCGACCAGGCTTTCTTTTCCAAGGCATCTTGCATCTCTTGCAATGATGATGTGAAAATCTCTTCCTGCTGCAGCGCCACCAGCCGCTTACTGACAGTGTCTCTTTTGAGGTTAAGCTCTTGCCGCCGTCCTGTGTCCCCAGGATCGCCATATTGGAGGGCCAGATCGAGCAAACTCAGCGCCTGCTTCAGCCGTGGAATACGCTTATCCATCGCGTCATTTCGATAATGAATACAGTCTGTAAATGCGATCGTTCATTTTCTTGAAACCGATCTTCAGCCCGTCGGAGTGATTGTTGGCGTTGCTTGAGGTGCGGCGTCCCCTGCTGGCGTTGCTTGAGGCGCAGCCTCAATTGTTGGCGTTACTTGCGGCGCAGCGTCCCCTGCTGGCGTCGCTTGCAGATCACTCTCCGGATTTAGAGTTGGTATGGGCATTGCATCTGGCGCTAAAGTCTCAGTTAGGGTTGCCGACGTTGGTCGGGTATATAGGATCCATAATCCTCCTGCCGACGCGGCTAAGACGACACATAGATTCAATGCCAGCAGCGCTAGAATGACATAGTTTACCCATTGCGCAGGGAGATGAGTCTGTCTATTTCGAGATGCAGCCGTCGGCGTCGATGATCTTGTCGGCGCGCTTTGGCTTCCAACAGATCTTTCTCTTGATTGCCTTCCACCATTTGCCGCCTGGGACTGGATTTGCTGAGTCTCGGCCGCATCCGCTGGCTGCGTTTCGTCTTTGGGCGGCAGACTGCGTTCTTCAGCCGCAATTTCTTCTCCCAGTTTTTTTAGGACAGGAAACAAAGGCTCGGTCACTCCCAATCTCTGCTGCCAGGCCGCTTCGTCAGCAACTTCGAGCGCTTTCTGGTAGAACTGGCGCGCCTGGCGCAGAAAATCTATGGCATTGGGCTGTGAGGGGGACTCTTCTGCCTGGGCTTCGCCAGCCTCGTTTTCTCCTGCAGGAGACTCAGATGGAGCGGCGGGTTCAAGATGAGCAGAGCGAAAGGACTTGAGGGCTTTTTGCGCCTGATCAAAACATTTGGGCAGCTCACTTCCATAGGTATGGGTCATAAAATCTTTCAGGCTATTGCTCAGGCGGGGGATTTCTTCTTTCCAGTTAATTTCGTCCCACCAATTGGTATTCAACTCCTTAACGCAAGCTTCCAAAATTTTATAGTAGTTTCCCACCTGGCGTAGATTGCTCGAGCTTAATTGGCCGGCGGCTTGGACGCCGGCTTTGAAAGCCTCTTTGGCCTCCTGGTATTTTTTCCATTCCCTTTGCCGCCCAGCGGCATAACCGTAAAACTGGAAGATTTGCCCTTCCAACTCTTTAAAAAGCGGCGCATCGGGCAGCCTGGGGTGGCAGCGTCTGGCTTCCTCCAGTAACTGCTGCGTCACTTGCTCAGTTGCTTTGAGTATTTCGCTGTATTGTTTAGGCGATGACACCAGGGCCTGCTCTGCCAGGCGTTCCTGCTGCTTCAATATCTTGAGCGCAAGTTCCGCTTGCGCCTGCAAAAAAACAAAAGAATCTGAGCTGGCAGCCGCGCCTATTTGGGACGCGGTTTGTGCGAAAACGCTGCTGAGACTCGCCTGGCGCTCTGCAGAACTTTTGCCGGTTATTTCATTCAATGCCCGATCAAGCTGATAAGCCGGAAAAGCAGAACGCCTTTTAACCGCCTGTTCAAATTCATCGTTAAGTTTTTGTATCAACGCCAGCCTGAGATCAGGGGTTTGTCGGGCGAAAACGACTCGCGCCCGGGCGGCCAAAAACGGCAGGCTCTCCCAATATCCCTGTCCCAAAGCCTGCTCAATTTCACCCAGCACTGCGGCGTTGATCTTTGTATTTAATTGATCAATTTGCTCCTGGCGCTTCAATCGCTCTGGAGAAGAGAGGCCATCCCATTGAGATAAAGCCAGATCAATTTGCTGCGCCGGCAGGACTGACTCGGCGGCGAGGAAATCTTCAAACTTCTGTTTCAACTCTGTAGATAATTGCTGGCCGCGATCAGAAGTTCGCTGCGCTTCTGGCAAATTCAATATGCAAGCCGGCAGGCCAAGCCAATCTTTTTGTTCAATTGCTTGTTCGATCTCGGCGAAGAGTTGGCCTTTCTCAGTTTGCTGCCGTATGAGTTGAATGCGTGCGCTAAGCTGATCATATTTTTCCTGCAATTTTCGATATTGTAGTGCGCTCTGGTCTCCATACTGCAGACCAATTTCAAGCAATTGCCGCGCCTGCTCTAGTTTTTCGAGTTTCGTTTGGGTCATTGTTTCCCCTCAACTTTCGCTTACCAACA
>CAIQJJ010000227.1 GCA_903872065.1 uncultured Anaerolineales bacterium
CTTGTAGTGGCGACTTCAGTCGCCTGTCCTGACCGGAACGGCTGAAGCCGTCACTACGAAAGCATCCATTTTCATCCTTTGGGGTGTTGCCAAACATGATGTCTATTACGAAAATAGACCGGTCGGGCGCTTGTAGTGGCGACTTCAGTCGCTAACCTTGCCCATAACGGCTGAAGCCGTCACTACGAAAGCGTCTTTTTTTCATCCTTTGGGGTGTTGCCTAAACATGATCTCTTACTTGATAGAGCCGGCCAACGCCAGGGCATCTCCGGTCGCGCCTTGTGAGAACAAGCCATATACGACGCCGTCCTTGCTCCAAATCAACACATACGTCGCAGAGTCACTCTGATTCTGGCGCACCAATACCCCTTGCACACCGTCTACAGTGACGTTCTCGTAAATGGTCGTATTTGGCACCGGGATGATCAGCGTGGTGGTCCAGTCTACTGTCTGGCTGAAATTCTTCGCCTCTTCCGGCGACATCCCGGCAAGCTGCAAGAAAGCCTCTCCCAAAGCAGCCACATCCAGGCCGGCCGGCGCTTCGATGGTGGGGCTGGCTACCTGAATGAATTGGGTGCAAAAAGCATCTGTTTGATCGGCAGCGGGCTGATCAGGATCTCTTTGAGCATCCGCCTCCGCCTGGGTCGCGCAGATCCCATAATAAGCTGTCACTGCCATCGGCAGTTCGCCGGAAATCGTTGCGCCGTCAAGTTCATCTGGCAGCGAGAGGTCAAGCTTCGCCTCGGACAGCAGGGCGCGCATTTGGGGCAGGTCCACCTGCAGTTTCATCTGCAAGCCTGTCTGCACCGCGATGCGCGGCTCGCCCAGGTTCGCTGCGTCAGGAAAGCGCAGCGCCAGGCCGGTCAGTTGAGACGCCTCTTCAGCACTGACATTGGCGTGATATTCACCGATCTCGGTCGCTTCGGCCTTTTCAGAGATAGCTTTGACCAAATTCTCCCCGCTGTAGCTCAAACTGCTGGTTTCCAATTTTTTCGGGTCAAAGGTAAATGCAGTCACCTGCTGCACGCGAAACAGACCCAAGAAACTATTCCCCAGGGCGCGCACCGAGGGGAAACTAAACGCAATGGCCAGGGCAAGCGCAATCCCGAGCAGCACCCAGGCGAGACGAAAACGAGATGCAAAGATTTTTTGAAACATGGAGGACTCCTTTTGAGAAAGTTTGGCCTGGAGGCGCGCCCGCGCCAGCGGCATGGAAGGCGGCAAGGGGCGCAGCGGATCCAGAGATTTTAGTTGAGAGGTGATTTGCCCACCGCGCTGCGCCAAAATCTGCGCCTGGGCGCGGCAGGTAGGACAAACCACCAGGTGATCTTCTACCTGCTGCAGCAGGACAGGATCAAGCTGGCGATCGCGCAATGCAGTTAATTGACCTTGCGTAGGGTGCATACAAACCTCTTTCAAACGACCAACGAGCGAGGTTCAGGTATCCTTCTCGCTCTGATACAGTTTTTCAAATTCTTGTTCGGCGCGCGCCAGCAGCGTACCGACCGAACCCGGCGACACCTGTAAGGCAGAGGCGATCTCTGCATAAGACAGGCCAGAGTAGCGCAAAATGAGCAAATGCGCTAAGCGTGGTTTCAAGCGCAGCAAAACCTGGCGCACTTGCTGACGCTCCAGGCGGCGTTCGACCTCATCCGCCGGGTCCGCCGCTGCACGCTGCAGCAAGGCTTGCTCTCCGGCGTTCTGTTCGTAACGCGAGCGGCGGCGCAAGGCGCGCAGCGCGTTATAACCCAGGTTAAGCGCCACGCGATAGAGCCAACCGCCCAGCGATTGACCATCCCTAGAGGCCGGCGGGTTGCGATAGAGACGATAAAACACTTCTAACGCCAGGTCTTGCGCCTCATCCGGGTCGCCAGTCAAGCGCAGCAGCAGCGTATACACAGGAGACCAATGCGCCTCAAAAGCCGCCTCAAACTCGGCCTGTGTCTCGACGACATGCTTTTGCGTAGGATTCTTCACAGACGAAATTGTAACCGTCACCGGGGTTCTCCATCATACAGATTCACTTTATTAACCCCGCACAGCTCAAAAATATGACTCAAATTAAAGCCTCCTCATTCCAATCTTGCCAAACCTCTCCCCTTGCGGTATCCTTATCCTTGGTTAACGCCTTTCAGAGGCGCAACTGATTGGGAGTGGCTGAGTCCCGGTGGGTTCCCCGGTCTTCAAAACCGGTGGCGGGTCGCGTTGCGGGCCGCGGTGGGTTCGACCCCCATCCACTCCCGCCTTTTGTTTTTTTATGATTCCATCTGCAATCTACACAAATTTCTACCTATGGAAGAATCGGATTTATCTTTTGACAAATACACACCCATTGTGGCGCGCCTGATGCACATTGAAGACGTCACCTGGGGCGATGCGCAAAAAGATTTCATTGTGCGCTACCGTGGAAGACTCTCCAGCGAGGACAGCGAGGCGGCTTATACACAATTGGCTGAAGCCCTACGGCCCATGGATATCACGCCGCTTTTTCGCCTGGAAGATGAACGGCATGTCATTCTGCTCAAAGCCGGGGTGATCAAACCGCAGCCATCGAATATCGGCTGGAATATCTTGATGTTTGTCCTCACCGTGGCCAGTGTGTTGTTTACCGGAGCCGCCATGGCGTACCAATCTCCGCCAGAGGCAACCTTATGGGACCTGATCCTGGGGGCGATCACCCATCTGGATCAGGGGCTTCCGTTTGCCGTCAGCATGATGGCGATCCTATTGGCGCACGAATTCGGCCATTATCTGATGGGACGTTACCACAACACCGCGGTGACGCTGCCCTATTACATTCCCTTGCCTTATCCACTCAGTCCATTTGGCACCATGGGCGCCTTCATCCAGATGAAGGAAATCCCCAAAAACCGGCGGCATCTGTTGGATATCGGCATCGCCGGGCCACTCGCCGGGTTGATTGTCGCTGTGATTGTGTTAAGCTATGGAATCGCCACCTCACCGGTAGAGGTTGTTGAACCTGCCCCCCCAGGCTATGCCAATTCTTTCGAGGGCAATTCCCTGCTCTATGGATTGATCAAATTCGCGGTGAAAGGGGAATGGCTGCCCTCTACCCCACCCGATTCTCCGGCAAAGGCCTGGTATCCGGTGCTTCAATTCTTCACCGGCGCAGCCCCGATCGGCGGACGGGACGTGATGCTCAATGGGATTGCCTGGGCCGGTTGGGCCGGGCTGCTGGTAACAGCGCTTAACCTGATCCCGGTGGGACAACTGGATGGAGGGCATCTGATCTATGTCTTAATCGGCCGACGGACCGCGCGTCTTTTGCCGTTCATTCTCGGCATCGTGGTCCTGTTGGGGATCGCCTGGCCCGGTTGGTGGTTGTGGGCGCTTTTGATGTTCTTTTTTGGCCGGCTCTACGCCGAACCGCTGGATCTGATCACCCCGCTCGACCGGCGGCGCAAACTGCTGGCTATCTTGGGTTTGGTTATCCTGGCGCTGATCTTCACCCCTGTGCCGTTGACATTGGTCGGTGGATAAACCATCCCCGCTTTTGCCAGGTTTTAACTCATGAGATGGGGGATTAAATGCACCGCGCTGGCTTTAAAAGCTGCTTGCAAGCGCAGACCAGGTTTCAGCCCCATCTGTTGGGCTGAAGCGCGCGTAATCAGCGCCGCCAGGGGAAAGCCGCAATCTAAGTCCAGCGCCACCCGCATCAAAGGGCCTTGCGGCGTAAGGCTGCGAACGGCGCCATTCAGCCGGTTGCGCGCCGAGCTATGCTGCAGCACATCGCCCCCAGGCGAAGAATCATCTGAAGCATCAATTTCCCATAGCGTCACATCTTCAGGGCGCAGGCAGCAATACACCTGTCCCCCCACCTGAACATCCCCTACCGATTCCAACAAATGCCTGTGCGCCTCGACTATCAGCAAACCATCCTGCACACCGATCACTTTGCCGGCCAGGATCGTTTCCACACCCACAAAAGCGGCGACATCGGGATCGGCCGGCGCGGTAAAGACCACCTGCGGCGTCCCCACCTGGCGCAGCCGCCCGCCAATCAAAACCGCGGCGCGGTCGCCCAGGCGCAGCGCTTCATCCAAATCGTGTGTGACAAAAACAGTGGTGGTATAGGGCGACACCGCGCGCAAAAGGCTGTGCAAATCTTCCAGCAAACGGGCGCGCATCGGCGCGTCCAAAGAATGAAAAGGCTCATCCAATAACAGCACTTCAGGCTTCAAGGCAAAAGCCCGCGCCAGGCTGACGCGCTGCGCTTCACCGCCCGAAAGCTTGCGCGCCGGGCGATGCTTCAAATGCGTAATCCCCAGGCGCTCCAACCATTGATCCACCTGCTGCGCCACTTCCACCGCGGGCAAATGACGAAAGCGCAGCCCGGCGGCCACATTTTCAGCCACCGATCCATCGAACAAAAGCGGGTCTTGCAACACCAGGGCAATCCGGCGGCGATAAGCAAGATCATCCCCTGGCCCAATCGCCTGTGAGCGAAAACGAATCTCGCCCTCCGTCGGGTAAAGCACATTGGCCAACGCCAACAACAAGGTAGATTTGCCGGCCCCATTCGGCCCAATCACGGCCAGGGTTTCGCCGGGCGCAATCGCCAGAGATGGGATCGTCAACAGGGTGCGCCGGTCGCGACAAACTGCCAGGCGTTCGACTTCTAACAGGGCGGACACAACTACCTCCCACGCATTTTTTCAACTTCAAGACGCGCCTGGGCATCCACACGTTCATTCTCGCTCTGCCCGGCATGGCCACGCACCCAATGCCAATGCACCGTATGACGTTGTAAAGCATGATCAATGCCCTGCCATAAGTCCGCGTTGAGCAGTTCACCTTCTTTACGCCGCCAGCCGCGCGCCCGCCAGCCGGCCATCCATTCGGTGACGCCGCGCTTGAGATATTCGGAGTCGGTAAATAAATCTACCTGGCAAGGGCGCGTCAAGGCGTTCAGCGCCTGCAGTGCAGCAGTCAGTTCCATCCGGTTGTTCGTGGTGTGCGCTTCACCGCCGCTGAGCATTTTTTCATGCGGGCCGAAACGCAGCAGCGCCGCCCAGCCGCCAGGGCCAGGATTGCCCGAACAAGCGCCATCCGTATAAATCGTGACAAGAGACAGGTCGGAAGGGTTCACCGGCAGTATCATCCTCAAGGATTGGCTACGCTGGACTCGATGGCCATCTGATCCAATGTTTTCAACAAAGCAGGAATTTGATCGGCGCTAAAACTGGCGGTAAAGAGCTGGGTCAGCGCGTCGCTAGTCGCCCAGCGCGCCAGGCTCCATGAAGCCAGAGGCGGCTCAGTACGCGCGTAAGGCAGCAGCGCCAGAGCCGCCGAGGTTTGCGCCGACTGGCGCGCACGCTCCGACAGCAAAGGCAGAGCGCTTTTTCGTGTGGGCAGGCCTTCATCAAAACGCAGCCACTCGGCCTGATTCTCTGGCGAAACCAACCACTTGGCAAAAATCCAGGCTGCAAGCTGGCGCTCAGGCGAGGTGTGGACAACTGCCAGGGATGGGCCATAAGTCACAAGCGACGGCTGTTCCCCCACCGAAGGGAAGGGCAGCACAAGCCATTCATCCGTACCCATCAACGCGGCTTGATCGGCAATCGCGCCTGTGCTGGCCGAGATCGCCAGAGCGCGCCGGTTGGCAAAAGACGCGTTTGGGTGAGGATACTGCGAGGCCCAGGCGCAGCCATTATCAGCCAACTTGCGCAAAAAGGTGAGGGCCGCGGCAGCCTGGGAGGTTTGAAAGGCGTAACGCCCTTGGGCGTTTAGCATAACGCCATCAAAGGCATAGAGCCAGGCGGTAAACGTCTGTGGTTCAGTAGAAATCGCCCAACCGCCAGTGCCGTCGTTAGCGGCATCTGCATCGCTCCGGTTGGCTTTTGCCGCGGCGCAAACCTGGCGTTCAAACTCTTGCGGCGATACAGGAGGCGTCTTAAAACCCAGTTCGCGCGCCCAGGTCTGGTTGTAAAACATCAACCAGGCAGAACGGCGAAACGGCAGTCCATAGCGCGTTCTTTCGGCCAGCAGCAAATCCTGCGTCCAAAAAACAGGATAAAAATCTTCTTGTTCGCTGGCGCTTAAACCCCATTTGGCGTCAGATTGATAGGGTGACAAATCCACCAGGAGGTCGCCGCGCGCCCAACTGGCTGCCTGGTAGTTGTAAACGGCTAACACATCGGGGGGATTGCCAGTATTAATGGCTGACTCAAAGGCCTCGCTCAACTCGCCATATCCCCAAAAGGATTGAGCCTGCACTGCAACCCCTTGCGCCTGGGAGCGATTAAACTCTGCCGCCAGGCTGGCAATCCTGTCATCCGGGCGACCTACATACCAAAAGCGAATTTTTAACCCATCCAGTTTTTCGATATTAATGCTCAAAGTATGCATCGGCGTGGCAGTCGCTTTCTTCGCGGCGGCTGTTGCAGTGCGAATCTTTGGCTCAGGCGTCAAGCCCAAAGAGGCGGCCGTCTTATGCGGCAGCGCCGAGGTCGGGCTGGGAACGGAAAGCGAGGCGCGCCCCGCGGCAGCCGTTGGCGCAGCATTACAAGCCGCCGTGGCAATCACAACTAGAAGAATTATGCAAAACGCGGTAAGATTAACTCTCCAATGAAACATGGGGCGATTATAACCGAAGCATGGTACTCAAACGATAGATCACGGAGGCCTGTTATGGGTGATTTAACAACCCAATTTTTGCCTGGATTGAAAGCGCACCGGCTTGAAGATCTAAGCCTGGGGGAGGAATTTATTTACCCAAAATATGATGGCGGTTCGATTCTAAATCTTCCATCCACCATCTGCCATATCCTGGGCGTCCCCCCTCTCAAGAGCGCGAGCCTCGCCGATGAAATCCTATCCGTGATAGGACAGGCGCGCCGCGTGGTTTTGGTGCTAATTGACGCTCTGGCGCTGCACCGCCTACAGCAGTGGAGCATTGACGGCACGGCCCCGCGCTGGGCGCGCTGGATCCAAGAGGGGTTTTTAATACCACTTACCTCGATTGTTCCTAGCACCACCTCAGCCGCCCTGACAAGCCTGTGGACTGGCGTCAGCACCGCTTTGCATGGCGTCGCCGGCTACGAACTCTGGCTGAAAGAATACAGCGTCATCGCCAATATGATCACCCATGCCCCGATGAGCTTTGCCTCAGATAATGGCTCACTGGTGAAAGCTGGATTCAACACCGATACTTTCTTACAACCTCATACCATGCTCGGCACGCATTTGCAAAAATACGGCGTCAAAAGCTACGCCTTTCAACCGCGTCACATTACCCGAACTGGCCTTTCACACATGCTCTTTAAAGACGTGGAGGTGGAGTCCTTCAACTCTCCAGTCGAACTTTGGATCAACCTGCGTTTGGCGATGGAAAGCCGCCCAAAGGAACGCTCCTACACGTGGATTTATTGGGGAGATATAGATAATCTATCGCACTTCTATGGGCCAGATGACGATCGCCCAGCCGCCGAATTTGCTGCATTCACAGATGCATTTGAGCGCCACTTTTACAACCGGCTCGATCGCGCCGCCCGGCGCGACACTCTGGTATTGTTCACCGCAGACCACGGCTCGCTAACAACGCCCAAATATTCCCACAATGAGCTTAGCAATCATCCAGCGCTGACAAACTGCCTGCAAATGGCGCCCAGCGGCGAGGGAAGATTGTCTTATTTGTACCTGCGCTCAGGCAAAGAGGCGGCGGTGCGTGAATACATTGCCCGCGCCTGGCCAGGGCAGTATACCCTGCTCAATCCAGAAGATGTGGTGCGCAAAGGATTGTTCGGCAGCGATGGACGCCACCCGCGCCTGATGGAACGCCTGGGAGATCTGATTGCCATTCCACAAGGGAAAACCTATTGGTGGTGGCCTGAAAAAGAAAATCGCTTGCTCGGCAGGCACGGCGGGCTGCACGCGGAAGAAATGCTGGTGCCGCTGATGGGTATACGGCTTTAAATGCCCTTTGGATGGCCCTCAGAAGGCTTCTATGCGTAGATTCCTCACTTTTTAATCTCCTGGTCTTACCCCCGTGCTATAATCATTTTGATAGGTTTTGGTCGGGTTGAAAATACCGCCGATTTTAATCAGTTTATCACTCGCTTCTGACAGGTAAAATAAAATTAGCCATGTCTTTTGTTCACCTGCATGTTCATTCTGAATATTCTCTGCTCGACGGCTTCAGCAATATCAAGAAGTTGGTCGCGCGCGCCAAAGATTTGGGCATGCCGGCTGTTGGTCTCACCGATCACGGCACCATGTTTGGGGCAATGGACTTTTATAACGCGGCAACCGCGGCCGGGATCAAACCGATCATTGGGGTAGAATCCTACCTGGCTGCACGCAGCATGAAAGAGCGTGATCCTCAGGAGGATAAAAAATCCACTCATATCTTACTATTGGCAGAGAATCAAACCGGCTATCAAAATCTGCTGCAGATTGCCAGTGCGGCGCAGCTGCAAGGCTTTTATTATTATCCACGCATTGATCACGAATTTCTTGCCAACCATGCCGAGGGGTTAATTTGTACATCGGGCTGCATGTCCGCAGAGGTGCCGCGTTTGATCCAGCAGGGCAACCTGGAAGGGGCGCGCAGAAACCTGGATTGGTATTATGAGGTCTTCGGTAAAGAACGCTTTTTCCTTGAGCTGCAGTCGCACAATATCAAAGAACTGGATGAGATCAACAAAAACCTGATCACCCTGGGCCGCCGCTACGATGCGCAATTCGTCGCTACCAACGATGTGCATTACATCAACCAGGAAGATGCCCGCCTGCAAGATATTCTGCTCGCCATCCAGACCGGCTGTTTGCTGGCCGACCCCAAGCGGATGCGCATGACCGATAATACCTATTATTTGCGCACCCCGGCTGAAATGGGATCGCTGTTTGCAGATGTCCCCGAGGCGGTCAACAATACGCTCTTGATTGCTGAACGCTGCAATATTGACCTGGGTTTCAAAGGCTATCATCTGCCCGAGTTTCCCGTCCCCGAGGATTGCACCGCCGAAAGCTATCTGCGTTCTCTCTGCGAAGCCGGCCACTTGAAAAAATATGGCGAACGTTCTTCGCTGCCAGAATACCGCCAGCGCCTGGATTACGAGCTGAGCGTGATTCACAAGATGGGCTTCGACACCTACTTTTTGATTGTATGGGATCTGTGCCGCTACGCCAGCCAGCAAAATATCTGGTACAACGCCCGCGGTTCAGCTGCCGGCTCAATGGTGGCTTACTGCCTCGAAATCACGCGGGTAGACCCCATTCTGCATGGATTGATCTTTGAACGCTTTTTGAACCCGGGGCGCATCTCCATGCCGGATATTGACCTCGACTTTCGCGATGATCGCCGCTCAGAGATGCTCTCCTACTGCGCCCATAAGTATGGCAACGATAAAGTCGCCCAGATCATCACTTTCGGCACCCTGGGGGCCAAAGCCGCCATTCGTGACGTGGGCCGCGTGATGGACATCCCCTTGAATGAAGTGGATAAAGTGTCCAAGCTGATCCCGGCCATTCCGGGCAAGCCAGTCAGCATTCCGCAGGCGCTTGAAGAAGTCCCCGAACTCAAAACGCTCTACGAGTCGCAAGAATACCTGAAAGAACTGGTGGATACCGCCGCGAAAATGGAAGGCGTGGTGCGCAACGCCGGCACTCACGCGGCAGGGGTTGTGATTACCGATCGCCCGGTGATCGAATATTTGCCGCTCCACCGGCCCACCAGCGGGTCAGACGAATCGCCGATCAAGTCTGTGACGCAATTCGAAATGAGCATCATCGAGGCGATCGGCCTGCTTAAGGTGGACTTTCTTGGATTGGCCACTCTGACGATCATGGCGCGCGCCTGTGATCTGATTCGCGAACGGCATGACCTCAACCTGAGCCTCGACAATATCCCCCTGGAAGACCCGGCGACTTATGAATTGCTTGGCAAAGGGGATACATTGGGCGTCTTTCAGGTGGAAGGCAACGGGATGCGCCGTTGGCTGATCCAGATGAAGCCCAAAGAACTGGCCAATGTGATTGCCATGGTGGCGCTTTTCCGCCCTGGCCCAATGGATTTCATCCCCGGCTACATCCGCCGCATGCACGGCGAGGAACAGGTTGAATATCGCCACCCGCTGCTGGAGCCGATCTTCAAAGAAACCTATGGCTACCCGGTCTACCAGGAACAGTTGATGTTCGCTGCCGTCAACCTGGCCGGCTATACCCCCTCCGAAGCTGATGAACTGCGCAAAGCCATATCGAAAAAATTAAAAGACAAGCTGCTCAAGCACCGCGAGAAGTTTATCAAAGGCGCGAAGAAGCAAGACATCAGCGAAGAGACATCCAGCGCCATATTTGACGATTGGGAAGAGTTTGCGCGCTATGGCTTCAACAAAAGCCATGCCGCAGACTACGGGATTATCGCTGTTCAGACGGGCTATCTTAAAACACATTACCCGGTGGAATACATGACCGCGCTGATGTCGGTCTCGAAAAACGAGACGGATAAGGTGGCGCTTTACGCAGCCGACTGCCGCCGCATGGGAATTGATGTTCTGCCGCCAGATGTCAATTCGGGCGGCTGGGACTTCAGCATTGAGGATCAGCGCAATCCACAAGGCAAAGTGGTTAAATCGGTGATTCGTTTTGGCATGGGGGCGATCAAAAATGTGGGCGTTGGCTCGGTGGAGGCCATTATTCAGGCGCGTGGCAAGGATAATCCGTTCGTTGACCTGAATGACTTTGCCCGCCGGGTAGATTTACGCCAGGTAGGAAAGCGCGCCCTGGAAAGCCTGATCAAAGTCGGGGCGCTGGATCATTTTGGGACTCGTCCACAACTGCTTGCCGGGCTGGATCAAATTATGTCGGTGAGCAGTTCGCACTTTAAGGCCGCCGACAGCGGGCAAATGAGCTTATTCGGCGCGCACACTGGCGTCACTGAGAGCATCCACCTGCCGCCGGCCACCAATGAGATCACCCGCCGCGATCTGCTGAACTGGGAACGTGAATTGATCGGCCTGTACGTTTCTGATCATCCCCTTGCGCCGGTAATGGACGCCATCAACCAGGCGGTGACGCACTTTGCCGGGCAGCTTAAAGATGCCGCTCACGGCGAGAAAGTGCGCGTGGCGGGCATGGTCGTGCGTATTCGCAATCACCAGACGAAAACCGGCTCGCAAATGGCGTTTGCGACGCTGGAAGACATCCAGGGCATGATTGAATTGGTGATCTTCCCCAAAACCTGGGAAAAAGTTCAGCCCCTGATCCAGTTTGACAATATCGTGCTGGTAGACGGCAAAATTGACAACCCCGATGGCGGCGAACCAAAGATTTTGGTGGATACTGTCACCACCGAATTTAAGTACGTCACCTCAGCCGAGTCAGCCTCAGCCGTCACCGACCTGACTTTTGCCCCGCAAGGGCCAGTTACAGCAGCGTTTAAGCCCGATCCTGAGAAGTACTCTGTCAAGACGGCTATAAATCAGCCGACGGCTATAAATCAGCCGCTAACGAAAGAACAGACTTCGGCGGCCAAGCCAGCCGACCCAGCCATCCAACAGCAGACACCCGTCGCTAACTCAGCCGCGCCTGCCATTCCACGCCAGGCAGCCGGCGTCAAGC
>CAIQJJ010000228.1 GCA_903872065.1 uncultured Anaerolineales bacterium
GGTTAAACCCGAACGGGATAAAGTGAGCGAAAAGGGGGATAGGGAAAGATGGTGGCTTTTTGCCCGTTATCGGGGTGAATTGAGAGAAGCTATCAAACCATTAAGACGGGTTTTGGTAAGAACAATTACCAGTGAGCTTCATATGATGTGCTTTGCACTCAAAGACAAGATATTTTCTCATGCCATAGAAGTCTTTGCCTTCGACGACGATTATCATTTCGCCCTGCTGCAATCCAACATCCACGAAGCCTGGGTAGGGCGTCAGTCTTCCAGCCTGGAATCTCGTACCCGTTACACCCCCACGGACTGTTTCGACACCTTCCCCTTCCCACAGCAACCTGCCGAAACCGCCGCAGCCCGGGCCGGCGAAACCGGCGGGCAGTATCACGAACACCGCCGCCAGGTCATGCTCGCCCGCCAGTTGGGGCTGACCAAAACTTACAACCTGTTCCACAACCCGGCCTGCGCCGATGACGACATCGCCAGGCTGCGCCAACTGCACGCCAGCCTGGATCAGGCGATTTTGGCCTGCTATGGCTGGGAGGACGTGGAGGCGGGGCATGGCTTCTGGCAAAACGAGCGCGGCCAGACCCGCTGCACCATCCGCCCGGAAGCGCGGCGCGAACTCCTGCGCCGCCTGCTGGAACTGAACCAGGCAGTCGCCGCCCGCGAAGCCCAGGAACAGGCCGCGAGCGCCGCCGCGGCAAAGGCCAGGCCTGCCGCGGCAGAGTCCCGTGCCGCACCTCGCCAGAAGAAAACGCCCGCCGCCGCGTCCCCGGCCGCGGAGTACGGCCTATACCGCTGCCTGGCCTGCGACCAAACCGTCTTGGGCTTCGCCTGCGAGTCGCACGTCCGTGAGCAGCACGAGGGGCGGGCGGTGGGGTGGAAGAAAGTGGAGTGAAAGAAACGGCTGGTAAGATGAAAGCGCCGGGCTCATTTGGGCGGCGGATCAGTCTCATCAAGGAGAGCGTTGCAGAATTATGCCTTCAGTGATTCCAAATCTGAACTCAAAATTGGGGCATAGAACTGTCAACGGATTGAAGAGCGGATTGAACGGATGATTGGACAGCGAAACATCCGTTCAATCTGTTCTGCGAAATCCGTTGACAGTTTTTCTACTGCGCTCGCCTCCAGATTTGGAATCGCTTACGCCTGGATCGCGAAAAAAACACGGGGAGAATGGTATACTAACCTGGTATTTACAACTCCTTTTGTTGCCTTCAGGAGATTGAAGTATGTCTCAACAAATTCTCATTCAACTAGAAATACCCTCTGACCTGGTTCGTTTTCGCCTGCCTGAGGGGGTCGAACAGCGGCTGCAATATTTGCTAGACCGCCAAGATCAAGGTGAAAAGCTAACCCCGGCCGAGCGAATGGAAGCAGAAGGTCTCGTAAACTTAAGCGAGCTGCTCTCATTGCTGCGATTGCGGGCCGAACGGGCTGCCA
The DNA here is from genome assembly GCA_903872065.1 of uncultured Anaerolineales bacterium. Classification (GTDB taxonomy): domain Bacteria; phylum Chloroflexota; class Anaerolineae; order Anaerolineales; family UBA4823; genus CAIQJJ01. Next base: position 1,447 of record CAIQJJ010000228.1, read on the forward strand.
GAGAATCTTGAAAAGACCAAGAGCTATTTTCAAATCACCGATTGAGGCCAAAATGCAAATTCTACCCTATGCAACCGGCGAATGGGACGCGGACACCCTGGGCAATCACCGCGTCGTGATCCATGCCCCTGTGACAGACACCCCGGCGGTGCAAGTGTATATCCCCTGGCGGCGCAGAGACCGGCAGGCGGCGCAGAAACGCTTGATCCTGCTCGAGGCGGCCGCCGGCCGGCAGATCACGAACCTGCTGTGCCGCCAGGTCGATCGCGAGGCGCTTGACCTGGTCTTCCAACCGGTCAGCGGGGTGGAGGAGTATTTCCTTTACTTCATGCCCTATACCGGCAGCGTGCGCGCCCCTTACCCGCAGATCGAGTACCTGCCCGCCCAGGAAAGCGCCGACCCCGCCTGGCTGGCAAACTGCGCCCGTCCCAACCAAGTCCTGCCGCAAGCCGCAGCGCGCCAGGTTCAGTCCATTGACGCCCTGTCCAGCTTTGATCCCATGGAAGTCATCGCGACCGAGGCGGAGGTCGCCGCCTTGCTCGCCGCCCACCCGCAGCCGGCCTTCTTCCTCTTCCCCGAAGACCGGCTGCATCCGATCAAGATGGCGGACGATCTGCCATACCGCTGGATCGAGGCCGGCCCCAACCGTCCCTTCGTGGGAAGCGCCGCGCCCGGCGAGTTCTATGTCTTTCAGGTTGGCGTGTACGCCGCTCGTGCCTCTCTCCAGCGCCTCACGGTGGAATTTGCCGGGGCGAAAGACGCCGCCGGCCAGTGGGCGCTCCCGCCGGAAAATTGGCGCTGCTTCAACCTGGGCGGGGTGGATTGGAGCGGGCGTCCGTTTCTAAAAGAGCTCGCCACCGCCCAGGGGCAGGTTCAGGCGCTGTGGATCGGCGTCCAAATCCCTGGGGCGTTGAGCGCCGGCGAGTACCATGCCGCGCTCGCCGTGGGCGCGGCCGGCCTCGCCGCCGAGAGCGTTGAGCTCACCCTGCACATTCAACCGGAGTCCATCGCTGAGCATGGCGACAGCGAACCCGAAAGGCTTTCCCGGCTGCGTTGGCTGGATTCGACGCTTGCCCTGGACGATGAGGTGACGGCGCCGTTTACTCCCATCGAAGCCGCGCAAGGGCGCTTCAAAATCTTGGGGCGGGAACTGGCGATCGGCGCGGACGGTCTGCCAGCCGGCATCGAGAGCTTTTTTGCCCCTGAGATGACGCATTTGCAAAGCCAGGGCCGCCCGGTTTTGGCCGGCGCAGTGACCTTCACCCTGCAGGACGCCGCCGGCCAGGTTCTCTCCTGGCAGTGGGATGAACCTGCCCACCTCACCCGGCTGGCGGCCGGGCTGGCGGCGTGGCAGGCGCACGGGCGCGCCGGCCCTCTCCGCCTGGCGCTCCACGCGGAACTGGAATTCGACGGCAACCTGGAATATACCCTGGCCCTGCACGCCGTAGAGGCCGTCCAGTTGGCCGATGTGCGCCTGGCAGTGCCTTTCCAGCGCGAGGCGGCGCGCTATATGTTGGGACTGGGTTTCCGCGGCGGTCTGCGCCCCCAGGCATACGAATGGCAGTGGGATGTGCAGCGCAAGAACCAGGATGCGCTGTGGTTGGGCGATGTGAACGCCGGGCTGCAAATTACCCTGAAGGACGAGCATTACTCGCGCCCGCTCAACACCAATTTTTATACGCTCAAGCCGCTGCTCTCACCCATCTCCTGGGACAATCACGGCGCGGGCAGGATTTGCTTCGCCGAACAGGGCGATCAAAGCGTGCTGGTAGAGTGTTCCAGTGGGCCGCGGGCGATGGCAGCCGGCGAGACGCTCTACTACAATTTCCGCCTGTCGCTGACCCCCTACAAGCCGATTGACCCCAGCGCGCAGTGGGCGACGCGCTATTTTCACCGCTTTTCGCCGGTCGAAGAGATCGCCGCCGCCGGCGCTAACACGATCAACATCCATCACGCCAACGAGATCAATCCCTTCATTAATTACCCCTTCCTGCGCCCGCAGGAGATGAAGGCGTACATTGACCAGGCGCATGCACGGGACATGCGGGTGAAGATTTACTACACGGTGCGCGAGTTGACCAATCACGCCCCCGAACTGTTTGCGCTGCGCAGCCTGGGCGATGAAGTGCTGTCCGGCGGGCCGGGCGGCGGGCATTCGTGGCTGCGCGAGCATTTGGTCTCCAATTATGTCACTGGCTGGCACGTGTATGCCTTGAAAGATGTGGCGGTCGTCAACAGCGGCGCTTCGCGCTGGCACAACTTCTACCTGGAGGGCCTGGATTGGTTGGCGCGCCATGTTGAGATTGATGGGCTGTATATTGACGATCTGGCCTTCGACCGGGTGATCATGAAACGCGTGCGCAAAATCCTGGATCGCCGCCGTCCCGGTGCATTGATTGACCTGCATTCAGCCAATCAGTTCCGCGAGCGGGACGGCTACGCCAACAGCGCCAATCTCTACATGGAGCATTTCCCCTATCTCAACCGGCTCTGGTTTGGCGAATATTTCGATTACAACCTGCCGCCCGATTTTTGGCTGGTGGAAGTCTCCGGCATTCCGTTTGGCTTGATGGGCGAAATGCTGCAAGATGGCGGAAATCCGTGGCGCGGCATGGTGTATGGCATGACCGGGCGCATGCCCTGGTCGGGCGACCCCGGCCCGCTCTGGCAGGCCTGGGATGAACTGGGCATCCAACGCAGCCGGATGATCGGCTGCTGGTCGCCCAACTGCCCGGTGCGCACCGGGCGGCAGGATGTGCTGGCGACGGTGTATCAGCAGGACGGGCAGGCGTTGATCGCCCTCGCCAGTTGGGCCAGCGAGCCGGTCGCGGTGACGTTGGAATGCGACTGGGCGGCCCTGGGGATTGAGCCATCCCAGGCGGCGCTGAACGCGCCGGCGATCCAAAACTTCCAACCGGCCGCCGCCTTCCGCCCCACCGAGGCGATCCCGCTGGATCCCGGCAAAGGCTGGCTGCTACGCCTGGCCTGAGGATTGATCGAGATTCGCCAGCCAGGGATCGTTGGTCTTTTGCAGCCAGGGGATTAACTCCTCGGCCAGCAAGCGCTGCGCCGCCGCCGGCTGCTCCTGGGCCAGGTTGTTCAGCTCATAAGGGTCGCGCTGGAGGTCGTACAAAGTGAACTCCAGCGCCTGCCCTTGCGCTTTGTGGACAACCAGTTTGTGGCTGCGGCTGCGCACCCCGCGCATACCAAGCGCCGGCTGGCCGACGGGCGTGTAGAGATAGAGCTGCGAGCCTGGCCGCCGTCCCTGGCCGGTTTGGAAGAGCGTCGCATAACTTTCGCCCTGCACCGCCGGCGGGATGTCATCCGCCAAGCCCATCAAGTGCAAAAGCGTGGGGTAGATATCCGGCGTCGAGAGCAGCAAATCATCCTGGCGCGCCGGAATTTTGCCCGGCCAGCGGATCAGGAACGGCACGCGCATCGATTCCTCATAAGGGTTGTTCTTGGAAATCATCTCATGCGTCCCCAGGCAGTTGCCGTGATCGGAGGTGAAGACGACAATCGTATCCTGCTCCAGGCGCATGCTTTTCAGCGCCTCCAAGATGCGGCCGAACTGCTCATCCACGCCGCTGATCATGGCGAAATAGTTCCTGGTGTGCTGGCGGGCCAACTGCGACATGTCTGAAACGCCGCGCAGATCCACATTGGGACGGACGAGCAGTTCCTCAGCGGACTTTCCCTGGTACAGTTCCACATAACGCTGCGGCAGTTGGTCGTAGGGCATGTGCGGCGGGTTCATCGCCACGACCAGGGCAAAGGGCTGATCGGGGCGGCGATACTGCTCCCCCTCATTGCGAATATACTCCACGGCCAGGTCTGTCTCATGGATCGGCCCCCATTCTTGCACGTGAATGAACTCGTCGCGCCCGGCGGCGGCCGGCCAATACATCGGCTGCATGTGCAGATCGTATGTCCCGTAGGCATACCAGAAATCGAAGCCGTGGCGGCGCGCCGGCGGCGTCCACTCATTCCAGGCATACTCCTCGGTATTGTTATAACACGGCACATAAGGGCGGTAGGGCGAGTCCAGGTGCCATTTGCCGATATACGCCGTGGCGTAGCCCTGCGCCTTGAGAATATCGCTCCAGCAGAGATCGTCTTGCTGCAGTTCATAGCCAAAGGGCGCTCCTTCGCTGTTGCAGTTGCCCAAGACATGGTTGGCGTGCGGATACTTTCCCGTCATCAGCATCGCCCTGGCCGGGCTGCATACCGGATAATTGCTGGCTGCCTGGGTCAAGACCAGGCTTTCAGCGGCAAATTGATCCAGGCGCGGCGTGAGCACCGGGTCTTCGTGCAGAAACCCCAGGGCCTGGCCGCGCATTTGGTCA
>CAIQJJ010000229.1 GCA_903872065.1 uncultured Anaerolineales bacterium
CCCCACCAACCGCCGGTGATGAAATCCATCCGCCCATCCCCGTTGACATCCAGTGGGATGGTAGAGAAGTCATCGTAATATTCGCCATACGCCGCCACCGTCCCAACCGGGTGCTGCGCGGCGACATCGGGTTTTTCGTACCAATAAGCCCCGGAGACGATCTCCGGTTTGCCGTCGCCGTTAACGTCAAAGACGCCGGCCGACTCGAAACGTTCCATCGCGATCAGTTTTTTCTTCCAATGGATAGGCATAGGATTCTCCAGATTAAGTGAGGGTAGAGTTTTTTAGACGTTGGTGAGCAGGCGGATGTAGGCGCGGGCGATCTTCAAGTCTTCGAGCGCCTCGGCGGCCTGGCAGGGCGGCTGGCCCTGGCCGCGGATGGCCGCCACGAAGTTCATTGCCTGCTGGCGCATGGCATGCACCCAGGGTAGCTGCGGGATGAGCGTCTGCGGGGCGACGCCATCGCCGGGGTCGCGCAGGATTTCGACGCGCCCGGGGCGGTTGTTGGCCAGGGGGGCGGGCAAATCAATGCGCACATAGCCCTTCTCGAAGCAGACCAGGGCCGATTCCTGCCAGTCCACCGTGGTGCGATAGGGCGTCATCTCAATCGTGCAAGCGGCCCCGCTGTCGCTCTGCCCGGCCAGCAGCACGCCGGAGGGATCGGCGTAGGTGACATGGTAGGGTTCGCCGAGCAAATGGCGCATCAGGTTGACCTGGTGGATATAGTAATTGACGAAGGCGGTGTAGCGATCATAAGTCGCCTTGTCCATATCACTGGCCGGCGGATCCCACTCAAACTGCGGGTACGCGCCGGGTTCGCTGATCAGGTCTGAAAAGCCGTTGGCGACCCAATCGCCGGCCGGCATCAGGATGCGCACGTAGGTCAGCCGCCCCAACTCGCCGGAGGCCTTCAGGCGGTCAATTTCGGCCTTGGCGTACATGGTGGCCGGGTCGGAGCGCTTATGATAGCCGACCATGTGCCAGCTTTGCCGGCTCTGCAGCGATTGCACAATCCGCTCGCCCACTTCCAGCGAGGCCGCCAGGGGCTTCTCGGTGAAGATGGGGATATTCGCCTGGTACAGTTCGGGCAGCAAAATGCCATGCCGGCTGAAAGGCTGCGAGGCCACAATGCCATCCAACTGCTCGTTGGCCAGCATTTCCTCGTGCGAGGCATAGACATGCGCCACCCCATAGCGCGCCGCCACCTTTTGGCCGAGGCTCTGGCGCACCTCGGCGATCGCGGCCACTTCACAATCGGGCAGGGTAACGTAATTCTTCAGATGGGCGCACTGTCCCATGCTGCCCACCCCAACAAAACCAATTTTCACTTTGCGTTCAGTCATCACAGGTTTCTCCATTTCTTTTGCTAAATTGTTTGAACTTCGGGGAGAAACCCTAAAGGTTTGAAAACCTTCAGGGTTTTTGACGCGCCCTTTCTGTTTTTGATAGAATAGCGAATATCGCCTGTAGATGGAATGTCCAGGCTTGCCAATACTTGGCAATTCTTGCGCATTCGTTCTGAGGCCGCCGGCGTTCAAAGCCGCCCCCTTTTTGGTGAATCGCTTTTGCTATGCCTGAAACTACCTCACTCCGCGTCGTTTTAAGCCATGTCGGCAGCGTTCCCCCGCAAATCGGGTGGGGAATGGCTGCCCATGCGCACAGTAATTTTCACGAACTGATCCTCGTTCTGCGCGGCACCCTGGAGACCCACATCCAGGGTCTCACGCTGCGCGGGCAGCGCGGCGATGCGTTGTTTTATCCGCAAGGCGTCGTGCATGTGGAACAAGCAATCGGCGAGGAAGTGTTGGAGACGCTCTTCTTGGGTTGGCAGTGGCCGGAGCAGCCCGGCGAGTGGCGGCCGGCCAAAGCGCTGCTGATCAATGACCGCGCCGGGCGCATCCACCTGCTGCTGCGCTGGATGCGCGAGCTGCAGCCGCCCTCAATGAGCGAGAATCCGTACATCCTCAATCATCTGTTGGCGGCGCTGCTTTACGAATTCAGCCAGCTTGCCCAACCGCCTGAGCAAAATATGGTACTCCAGATCAAAAGCTACATCCAACGCCACCTGGCCGAGCCGCTCAACCTGGAACAGTTAGCCAAACAGGTGGGGTTGAGCAAGTATCATTTCAGCCGCGAGTTCAAGCGCCGCTCCGGGCTGACGCCGATGGCCTTTTTGCGCCAGGAGCGCGTCGAGGCGGCGCGCTCCCTGCTGCTCAGCACCCCCTGGACGCAGCAAGCGATCGCCAGCCAGGTCGGGCTGGCCGACGAATACCAGCTTTCGCGCGTCTTCCGCCGCCTGACCGGCAAACCCCCCAGCCAGATCCGGCGCAAGGGCGCCGCCCCGCCTGACGAGATCAAGCCCGACTCGCAGGAAGGATAATTGACCATCCCCAGGCGCGCTGAGCCTGTCGAAGCGCCTCTTCCGTCGAACAGTCCTTCGGCAATCCTTCGACAAGCTCAGGATGCCTGAAGCCTCCCGCACAGGCGCGCTGAGCTTGTCGAAGCGCCTCTTCCGTCG